>CAZGMX010000203.1:0-5367 GCA_964526865.1 uncultured Actinomycetota bacterium
AATTCGGCAGCGCGCTTCTCACAGGCATCGCGGTGGGAGCCATCGAGGAAATATTTTTTCGGTGTTTTGTCCTGCAGGGCCTCCAAAGGGAAATGACTACGCTTCGGGCCCTGTTGGCGACGAGTTTTTTCTATGCCATTTTGCACTTTTTGAAGGCCGCGGAGCACGTGCGGTTGGATTCTTTGGATTGGGGCGCTGGGTTTTCCACCGCGGCGGTGTTTTTGGGACCTTTCCGGGATCCGGTGACGATGATTCCCGGGGTCATTGGCCTGGTCCTGGTCGGGCTGGTGTTGGGCATTGCCTACATCAGGACAGGGTCGCTGTATTTGTCCATGGGGCTGCACGCTGGCTGGGTGTTTCTCATGAAATTCAACAGGGTTTTTACGGCGCGGACAGAAGGCCCCTCCAGGGTACTCTTTGGGGATGACAAACTGGTGACGGGAATGGCGGCGTGGCTGATGCTCGTTGTCGTGGGTGTGATCGTTTGGCGCTTGACGGTGCGATCGGGAAGAAGGAAAAGTGAAAGTATCTGCCGCTCTTGATCTGCTGTTGGACATCGTCTATCCCCGCTGTTGTCTGTTGTGTCAAAGCCGGCTGGAAAAACAGCCGGTACGCTGTGTCTGCTTTTCCTGCCTTTCCCGGCTGGCCTGGGCCGCCCCGTCGTTGTGCCTCCGCTGTGGTATTCCCGTGGAACCGGGCGGTTCCTGTGCCAACTGCACGGCCGGTAATTTTACATTCGATTCGGTCTGGTCTCTGGGCCCCTATCAGGGTGGGCTTAGACAACTGATCCATTCCTTCAAGTTTGAGGGGGACCGGGGTGTGGGGCGGGATATCATCCGGTACATGCTCCGCTCGGAAGGTCTGCAACAGATTTTGGCGCAGGCGGATGGGATTGTCTGCGTGCCAATGCATCCTCTCAAGGAAAAAAACAGGGGGTATAATCAAGCAAAGGTCCTGGCCGACGAACTGGCGAGTGCGACCGGAATCGGATTCCTGGACAAAGTCCTTGTCAAATGCAGGACGTCTGTTCCCCAGGTTGGATTGAACAAGAAGAATCGCTGGATGAATGTTGCAGGGACGTTTGCCATGGGTGCGAGAGGGACCTCCGGAGCAGAACACATTGTGTTGATCGACGATGTCATGACGACGGGTGCGACAGCGCACCATTGCGCTAATCTCTTGCGTCGGATGGGAATATCCCGAATCGATATTGTTGTGGCCGCGCGCAGTCTTGCCGTGGATGATCCAACGAATATATCAAAATAATTCTTGCCAAAATATTTGGTTTCATGCAGAATGCCACTCTGCAATAGCTTATACATTGTAGTGGAGTGGGTGTTCTTTAAGAAGCTTCTTCTGTAGAGGAGGACGACGAATGGCAAATGGACCTTTGAATCTTAATTCACCAGAACAGTTGATAGCGGCATACCGGGAAACCATAAGACAGCGCACGGTGGCACGCACGTGTGTTTCCTTGGCCGTTCTCGGTGTTGTTGTGATTTATGTGTTTATGATCTGGAACACCGTAATGCAGTTTAAGAATGAACGTCTGCCGGATTTTGCCAGGGCGCTCGGAGTCCAATTTGCCAGCCTGACGCCGAAGATGACGGCTCAAGTCGGCGGAATGGTGGAGCGACTGTATCCGGAGATACAGGCGGCTGTTCATCAGAAAGCCTCGCAAAATTGGCCGGCAATCGAAGGAGAACTTCACAACCAGATGCTGTTGCTGGCAAAATTCGCCGAAAGCCGTTGGCCGTTGATTCAGCAGGGGATTGTTCAGCTGATCCAACTCCAGCGGGCGGCTGTTCACAAAGAACTCAAAGATATTCTCGATGAGGATGATGCAGAAAGTATCAGCGAAGCCTATGGCGCTGCTCTCCAGAAGAAGTATGAAGACATCGTGGCCATGACTCTGGGAAGCTATGGAGATGTTCTCGTCAAGAATGCCAAAGAGATAGGAAATGTCCTCAATGCCATGGCGGACAAGGAATCCAAGGTCAGGAATCCCAAAGAGATGCAGGAAATTCTGGGTATTCTGCTCGAGCTTGCCGGCGTGCATCTTCAGCAGAATCTATAAGGAGAGTGATCGCAATGGATAATCTAGCGTCATTTTTAAAAGAGCAGGTTGAGAGCAATACCAGAAAAGTCCGCAATACCTGGGTCATTGGGGCGGTGGTCGTTCTGCTGGTGGTGGGATATATGTCGTTTCTGCTTTGGATGGTGCGGGGTTATCTGGATCCCTGGACGGCTGCCCACACGGTGGCTTCCCTGGCCGAGAGAAATGTTCCCATCGTGCTGAGTCAGGTGGAAAATTCCCTCCGGGCGCAGGCGCCTCAGGTCGTGGACGACATGTGCAAGCAGGCCAAGGCGTGCCTGCCGGAGCTCAGGATTCAGGCGGAAAAACAGATTGACGCGATCCACGAGAGTGTTTTGCCGGGCATGGGATTGCAGTTGGCGGAATGTCTGGAAGAGGCGATTCAGGAGCACAAAGGCGATATCGCCGAATTCGTCAAGACCCACAAGGATGCGGATGCGGTGAAGTATTTCATCGACACCATCGCCTCCGATGTTGTGAAATCGCTGGACGATGTTCTTCAGATGGAGACGCCAGGGATGGGGGTCAATTATTTCCAGGCTGCCATGATTACGGGCTTGCAAGAGACCAAGGCAAAGCTGGTGGCGCTCTCCGCCAAGAAGGACTCGGAAATGAGCCGTGTTGAGGCCCTGCAGAAAAAGGTTCTCATCACGTTGGTTAATGCCCTGAGGGACGGTACGAAGTAATCGTTTTTCAACAAGGCTGGATAAAATGTCCCGGAGGAGACTTCCTTCGGGACGTTTTATTTTGTTCGTTCGCCGGCAAGGTGCTTTATTCAGTGTTGATCTGGATGAACGTGTTGCAACCCGGGAAAACAGGGATGTCCGCAGTGTCCTTGGCCCGGGATCCGTCTCCAGTGGAGATTTCCGCCATGATGAATCCGCTGTCGTCTTCAGTTTTCAAAGGATTCATGTGCTGATGCTTACCCACGAAATGGCCGGTCCAGACAATGGTGTGGGTGTCCGGATTGGTGTATTGGCTGTCGACTCGTATATTCCCGGAAATAGTTTTTTTGACAATGGCAAATTCCTTTAATCGCCGGGGGTTCTTGAAGCTGAGTATCACCATGAACTGCTGGAGTTTGAGTGTTGATTTGGTGAGAAGATTTTCAATGGAGGACCAGTCCTTGTTGACGAAGGCCACAAGATAGGGGAAGACAGGGTTGTCCTTTTCCATGTAAGCGGCGCCGTAGTCGTGTCCGAAGAAATTTTCTTCCGGAAGGTGTTTAAGGGGAAGAGGGACGACGACCAAGTCCGGCAGGCGGTCCACGACAATGGAAAATCTCTTTTCGCTGGAAATTTTGGGAGCAATTTTGATGTGTCCCAGGGCGTGGTTTGTCAGATGCGCGCTGGATTGGTCCACCATGCCATCCCCCTTGTCGCCATTGACGCCCACGATGAACAGGGTGTCCTTTTCAGAAAATGGATACCGGTTCAGCCGCTTCAATTCCAGAAGTTCCTGCGCCTCTTTAATTTGGTGGGCACTGCCCAGGCGGGTGTCGCGGATCTGCTCCAATTCCGGACCGGCGATGGGGCGCAGGATGGGAATTGTCTGAAAGAGGGCATAGGCGCTGTCGGCTCGAGGCGAGCCAAAAAAGGACCCCGCCGTCGAGATAAAACGGAATTGAAGGTCCATGACGCGACGAAGGGCCGCGTAGCGGACAAAAAATTTCTCCAGGGCATTTTGTTCCTTCGTGTTGCCGAGGCATTTTGATACCCACGCGCTGAACCGGGGATAGCGCTTGGGGTATTTTCCCGTCCCCGGCGGATCAAAATTGAGCACATCGGGGTATTTCTTTGAGGGATTTTTCAAATAGAGGGCAAACTCCTTGGCCTGATCGTGCAATTTTCGCCTGGCCCGGCGATAAAAATTGCGCAGATCCGGATCGCTCTGAAAATCGCTTTCCCGCTGGACTTTGATATTCTTGATGACCATATAGTCCAGAATGGCATTCATGAGGTAAATAAATTCCGGATCCTTCTGAAGAGCGGTCCATTCCATTCCATATTTTCTGCAGAAGCCGCTGTAACTGCATTTAAAGAGATATATCTCTTTGGCAATCCGCTGCGCAATGACGCCACCCTGGCTGTAGGAGAAGAAGACAACCTCTTTTAACGGGGGAAGATGATGTTCCCGGCGGTTGGCTTTCTCCCGGAGAATCGCGTCGATGACGGCGGGTCCAACCCGCGTGGCGGCAATATTGGTTTGGTCATCGGCCAGGTTGGCCACGGCTGTCAAGGGATGTTCCGGCGTGTCGTAGGCCAGGATTTTGGCAGGGATGCCGTGCTCGGCCAGCATTTCCACCAAGTTGCCGAAGTGCTGATCCTGCGGGATGCTCAAGCCGGGCATGTTGAGGCCCGGGATGGCCAGTACCAGCGGCGCGTTTTTCTCCAGTTTTTCCGGATAGACGTCCGTGGCATAGCGGACGAAGCCGTAGTTTTTTGCGCAGCCCAGGGAACAGGACAGGACGAGGAACGATCCCATAATTAATATCTTTCTAATCATATCCTTATTATAGAGGGGTGGTCTGGGAAAAGCCAGCGGTTAGCGATTCGGTCGATTCAGGCCGCAGATTGGATGCCGCCAAGATTGTCCGATGCCGGGTCACGGGGGGCTGCGGCGGGGGAAGTTTGAAACGTATTGGGGGTGAATAAATCACTTAAATCGCGAAAAAGGCCACTGATTTTCTGTTTGGTGTCTTCGAGATCAGTCAAATGGAGTAATGCAAAATTTACAAACCACAATTCGTGAAAAACAAAACTCATGATCTCTGTGACGTCCAGCCGCAGGGCATTCACCAGTATTCCTTCGTCGGCGCCATAGACGAAGTGGCGTTCATGGATGAGTTTCCACTCAATTCTATTTTTTTCATCGAGGGACATTCCCTGCACGAGGATGTTGATGGCGATGGCCTTAAGAAAGACAAATAGTTCGGGTTCTCTGCAGAGGGACAGATAGCTGGTGTTCCCGTAGAGGATGCGCAGGGTCTCATCGAATTGTGCGAGGCGGAAATCCACCCTGTTCTTCCAGAGGGGATGCGCGTCGGAGGAATCAGGGCGAAGCCCCCTTTCATACAGCGTGTGCAGAACCGCCACGCCGGGATAGAAGGGATGCCGGTAACCTAATTCGTGAAGATGGTGCAGGGTCGCTGTGTCCATGCGCGAGAGAGCTTCTCTTATTTCCCGGTTCGTGGGACGGCGTTTTTCAGGTAAACTGCTGTTGTGCTTATCCGATTGACTCCACTTACCACTACGTGTAGTGTTTATAGTGAT
>CAZGMX010000204.1:0-5240 GCA_964526865.1 uncultured Actinomycetota bacterium
TCCTCGCTGGTGGTCAGGGAATGATAATCCCTAAAATTCACCAGAGGTCGGATAAAAAAATCGATTTCCTCCGACTCCGAAAAGATCGTGTAACTGACAATCGTCGTGTTGCTGCCATGCACCATCGCCACCGCCTTTTCCACGGTGACGCCCTTGACTTCATAAATAAATTTTGGATAGGGCGTGAGGCGGAACTCTTTCAGATACATGTACCCCATCGGATGCACGGCATTGGGATACTGGCCGCAGGAAAGCTCGTATTTTTCTCCGTCGATCACGATCGTTTCTTCAACCTTGGACAGAAGAACGACGCGCCCGCCGGGCGGTTTGGACGGTGCCACAAGAAGGCCGTGGTAGCGCCGTGTGTTGGCACCCGTGATCGTGGAGGAGGCGTATCCGCCCAGGCCGTTCGCCTCCACCCATTCATACTGCGTGGCATTATAAAAATCTTTGCAGACTTCCCGCTTAAAAACGATCATGTCCTTCCCTTTCCCTTACCGCCCCCACCGCCACGCGCGAGTATAACAAAGCGCTCCACCAGCGTCCACGCGATAAATGCCCGCGTCACCTCGCGTCCCCCGCCAGGAAGAAGGACGACCAATAATACGGATGCTTCTTGGTCTCCATGGTTTTGATCTGTGCCCGGCGCAGGGCCTCGGCCTTGCCGCAGGCGGCCAGGTTTTCGTAAAACGTCGTCATCAAAACCGATGTCGCGTTGTCATCCACCTTCCAGAGACTGGCCATCACCACGGGAGCTCCGGCATACAAAAACCCGCGGGTCAAACCAATGATTTCATCCCCTGTGGCGATCTTCCCCAGTCCCGTTTCACATCCGCTCAAGACCACGAGCCGGGCCTTAAGTGCGATGTCGAATATCTCACCTGCCGTCAATTTCCCGTTGTTGTCCGAGTCCGGCACCAGCCTCAAACACGACAGTAAAGGTTGCACAGGATCCATCTCTCCATGGCAGGCAAAATGCACGATGTCATATTCCCCCATGGTCTTTTTTGCGGTCGATTCCAGTGCCTCTTTCCGCAAAAACAGATTCGTCTGCGGGAAACATTCCTTGATCGCCTTGGCCTCCAGTTCCGCGCTGGGAAGATCCAGCTTGGGATCCGAGAGATCCGGATTGCCCATGGCTAGAATCGATTCAAAACCGGCCTTTCTCTTTGCCACGCAGAACTTCAACACGTTGGCGCTGGGACAATAATACAGGGCATGGCGTTGAGCCAAAAATCTGCCTTCCTTGTCCATGAGAGCCGCAAACGGCATATAGTGGAGCGGCCCGTCAGGAATCAGGATGATCGACTTATCCCGGATATCGCCGGCAAAAGGCGCAACAATCGACTCCTCCAATTTTTCCAGGAGTTTATAGACCGCAGGCAGTTTGGGCTTGCCCATCATGATACGGAGAGCCTTCACCTTCTCGGCCAATTCCTTGCGGGGCACGGCAATTTTCTGCGCCTTGATGGAATCTTTGCTCACCAGCCAGGCCCACAGGGCGTCTTCGGACTGAAAGTATTCCAAAATCACCGTTGAATCATCCAAAAGACTCTGGACCTCCTTGACCCCAGCCATTTCGACGGTTTTCAAAGAGGCCAATTCCGGGTTCACCTTCCGGATTTCCTCGATGACCTGCTTGTATTCCGCTTCCAATTTCGCAAGTTGATCGGCCGCCTTCTCTCCCAACCCCTGGTTACGCAGGGAATTGATCTTTTCAAACAGGTCCTGCTCGCGGCCAAGAAGCTTCGGGTCCACATTCCCCTGAACCGCCCCGATTTGCCTGGTGCTCAACAAATCCACCAGCGCCCGGGACTTTGCCTTTTCCGCAACCTCGAAGGCCCCGCCCAGATTGTTGTTTTCCAGCAGCGCCGTAACCAGCGCCTCATACACCTGCCGCTTGTCCCCCATGAACGACGTCTTTTGCGCGTCGTAGTCCACCTTGGACCGCAGGGACTCGATGATCCCCACGGCGGACTTTAGATCCTTGATCGCATTCCCTTTTCGCCCTTCTTCCATCGCCAGCCGGCCCATATGAAAATAGGACTGCCAGATAAAGAACGGGATGGCGGTTTTCTGCGCCACCTCCAGTGATTTTTTAAAAAGCTCCGGGGCCTGAGCATCCTTTGTCTTTTGGGCGATCAGGGCCAAAAACAACGCTGCCTGCGCCTCCCCCCAGGGCCATTTCACCCTTGCCGCTTCGTCGTATGCGGCGCGGATGCCCTCGATCGCCTTCACCGTCTTGCCTTCTGCGGCATCGATCATGGCTAGATAAATCAACACGTCCAGGCTGGCCCGCACATGAAACGCGCTGGGCATCTTCTTGCCCACCTTGCTGACTTTGATTTTATCCGCCAGCGCATTGGCTTTCTCAAAAGAGGCAGCGGCAGTTTTAAAATCGCCGCTAAAATATTGAATGGTGCCGTCGATCTTATCCATTTGAAACAACAGGTACATTGCCCCAAATGTTTTTTCTTCCTTTTTACTCAGCGATTCGGCCTTCTCTTTTGCCTTTTCCAGGGCCTTGGAAGCCGTCTCATAATCTCCCGTATTGGCATTAAGATAGGCAATGGCAACATCCCGAGTCCACTGAGCGTAGCTGTCATTCCACACCTTGGATACTTCGTCGATCACATCGAAGGCATGGGAAAGCTCTCCAGCGGTTTGGTCAGAAATCACGGTGGACATCACGACCATCGACAGCGCGGGGCTTTCCTTTTTGGCGAACGCGTCCCGGAAGGCCTTGCTGTAAAAATACGCCGATCGCTCGTATTGACTCAGAGAGTCATAATACAGCGCCACCGCAGCAATGGAATAGGGCATGTTGTATGGGGAATAAAGACTGTCCAAATCGATGTCGCGTTTAAATTTTACGGGCACATCCCGCTCGAAAATCTGATTTTCCAACCCCACCCGATGGACCTTGATATACTGCCCGATCGATTGAAAAAAGCCATCCAGCGGACCGCTATTTTCCGCCCCCGCACGCGAGGCGAGCCCCAGCGCGACAACTGCAAAAATCGTAATCAATCCACTCCGAAACTGATCGTCTCTCTTCATAACACTCTCCGCTCAATATTATAGCAGACTCGAAATCATTCCTGTGGGTGCCAGGTTGGATTTTTACTTGGCACCGGCGCGGACAGTTCCATCTTTGATGCCCATAACCTCATACAACTGCAGTGGCAATTCCTTCCCCTTCACCATAACGGGCGCAACGGGCCGCGCCTCCACACACTCCTTCACTTCCTGATACGTCGGCTCATTGAGCAAAATCTGACCGGCCAGCGTCTTGCCCTCGATTCGGCACGCCGTGTTCACCGTGTCCCCAATGACCGTGAATTCCATCCTGTCCAAAGACCCCAAATTCCCCACCACGGCTTCGCCCGTGTTGATCCCGATGCCGATATTCAGCGGCGGCCTTCCCGAGGCAACCCTCTTTTCATTCAGCCGCTTGAGCGCCTGTTGCATTTCCCACGCGGCACTGACCGCCTGCAGGGCATCCCTTTCGCGCGGAAGCGGCGACCCCCACACCGCCATGATGGCATCCCCGATGAACTTGTCCAGCGTGCCGCCGTGGCGAAAAATCACCTGAATCATCAACTCAAAATATTCGTTGAGCTGGCGGATCAGCACCTCCGGATCCATTTTCTCGCTCATGGTGGTGAATCCCCGGATGTCCGCAAACAAGACCGTCACCTTTTTTTTGTCCCCGGCCAGTTTCACGCCCTGTTTCTTTTTGAGTATCTCATCCACGACATCCTTGGACACATATCGCTTGAACGTGTTCTTGAGCATCCGCTCGGAGCGCTCCCCGACAAACGTCCGGTACATGATGGTGACGACCGCCGTCGCCCAAATTTGAACAATCCCCGCGCTGGTGGGGTAAACAACCTTCTGGGTAAGAAAAAAATAAAGACACAGCGTGAGCTGCAGAACGGTCAAAAGTATCGCCCACAGTCCCAGCCGCAGGGGATGGGTAAAAGTGGACAAAAATGCGATCAGCACACCGTACAATAAGAGGGAAATCCACAAGATCGCCGGAGCCGCCTTTCGCAGAAAGTTTCCCGTACACAGCGTCGCCACCGCGTTGGCGTGGATTTCCACGCCCGGCATCTCTGTCCGGGAGGCCCCATAAAACGGCGTGTAGAAGCTGTCATGAAATTCCAACGCTGTGGGACCAATGATCACGATCTTGTCCTTGAACACTTGCGGGTCCACCTGGTCCTTGAGAATCTGATAAAAAGGAATGCGGGGAAACACCCCCGGAACACCGTAATAAAAAATCCGCATCGAATTTGTCTTGCCCAAAGGAACCACCTGCCCTTTGGCCGGCAGGCCGGGAATAAAAAGCATTTTGTTGCGCGCCAATTGAATGTCGTCCATGGTCAGGCCGCAGGCCTTGAGATAGATCATCAGACTGAACGCGGGGACGATTTGATCGCCGGCCTTTTGCACCATGGGGATCCGCCGCACATAGCCGTCGGTATCCTTGATCATGTTGAGATATCCCACAGGAGCCGCACGGCTGAACATCGCCAGGGGCTCCAGATACTGCATCATTCTCAGATGGGTGAATTGTTTGGGATTTTTCGGATCCGGCATCAGCTGGACCACCTCATCAAATTTGCTGGCGATGACGACGTTGCCGGTCTTTGTCATCGCCTCCACCAGTTTTTCGTCCTGATCCAAAGGCAGGAGTTTGCTGGGATCAAAAAAGAGTTGGTCAAACGCAATCACTTTGGCGCCCCAGGAAGACAGTTTCTGAATCGCCTCCGCATGATAGGTCCGGGGCCAGGGCCACCCCTCCATTTCCTGAAAGGATGTTTCGTCGTACGTCACGATGATGATGTCGGAAGGCGGCGGTGTGTTGCCCCGCACCAAAAAGCGGAAATCCATCAGTCTCAATTCCAGGGGATCAAAGACACCACACTTCTCCCACCATCCCAATAGGATCGTTAGGCAGACGGCGCAGACAAGCGCGGGTAAATACTTGGTCAAGAAGGTGCGCACGGCCAAATGGTATCACGATTCTCAATTCCGGTGAACCTCGCTGATCACTTCTATCATCGCAACTCATGAAATGACTCCCTCCCCCCCTTTGCGCCTGTCCGCCGAAGTATTGGTGGCGGAGGGGAAGGCTGGGATGGTGGGAGATAAAATAAAAAAATTCGCCGCAGGATCGAGCCCGAGCCCAATACCCGCGGCGAATGGGTGGTTATGACGTTATAATCTTTCAA
>CAZGMX010000205.1:0-5236 GCA_964526865.1 uncultured Actinomycetota bacterium
GATATCACCGATGGCGATCCAGCCTTTTGCGATCCCCCGCCGATAAACGCCGTCTTGCATCTCACTGGTCGCCACATGGATCACGGGCAAACCAAACAGAACTTCTTTTGACTTGTAATTCATATGCACCCCCTCGTTTCCAGCGCCCAATGCAGAAACTTCATCCTTCGCATCGAAGCGTATATGCCGTTGCCTCTTTCCCCTTCAATGTAATGATGTCTCCCGGCGGGCCTAATCCGGAAGGAAAAATGGCCAGTTTGTTTTCCAGTGTCCGGCCGGCCCACCGGCTGGGAATCCCCTCGCTGGGCCCCTCCACTAGAATTTCCACGTCCTTGCCAATCAAGGCCAGATTGCGCTCGAGCGTGATGGCATTTTGCAGCTTCAGCACCTCCTGATGGCGGGCCTCTTTTTCCTTTTTTGGCACATCGTCGTGGAGCTTTTCCGCCGGCGTACCCTTGCGAGCAGAATATTTGAACAGAAAGCCCACGTCGAACTGAATCTCTTTTAAGGCCGACAGGGTTTGCTCAAAATCCTGCCTGGTTTCTCCGGGGAAACCCACAATGATGTCCGTGGAAAGCGCGATTCCCGGCTTCGCCGCGCGCAGTTTCTGGACAATTTTCTTGTAACGCGCCAGGGTATAGCCGCGTTTCATGCGCCGCAGAATCCGGTCCGACCCCGACTGAAGCGGAAAATGAAGATACTCGCACACCTTGGGAAGATCCCCCAGGGCTTCGATCATCCTTTCCGAGATATCCCTGGGGTGGGATGTCACAAAACGGATGCGCTGGATACCCCGGATCGAATGCACGCGGCGCAAAAGCTCTGCAAAATCGATGGCACCGCCCGGCAGACCTTTCCCGTAGGAATTGACATTTTGCCCCAAGAGTGTCACTTCCTTATAGCCGCGGGCAGCCAAATCGCACACTTCGTCCATTATCTCGCGCGGATCCCGGCTGATCTCCGCCCCCCGCGTCTTGGGAACAATGCAGTAGGTACACCCATTGTCGCATCCCCGCATGATGACGACATAGGCCCTGAAGGGATCGGACCGCTCGATGGGCACCGCCTTCAAAGAAAATTCGGGCGCCTCCCCCACCTCAACCAGCAGCCGACGGTCCAGCAACACCCGATCGATCAATTGGGGAATCTTCTTGATGTTCTGCGGGCCGCAGATGATGTCCAGATAAGGCATCCGGCGCGTCAGCTCGACCTTGTGATTTTGGGCCATACAGCCAACAACACCGATGACAAGGCGCGGATCGGCCTTTTTGCGCAATCCCCACACACCCAGCATGCTTTGCGCCTTGTGCTCCGCAGAATCCCGCACGGAACAGGTGTTCAATAAAAGGATATCGGCCTTATCCTCCGCATCGATAAGCTTGTAGCCGCCCTGGGACAGCAGCCCTGCCATCACCTCCGCATCGCTCTCATTCATCTGGCAGCCGAGATTTTTTAAGTAAACTTTATTCGACATAATTAATATGGGGACAGCTCACTAATTTCTTGGGTCTACCGACACGTTTGATTTTGATATCCCTTTTGAGCATTTCTTCTAATTTTGCTAAAAAATCATCATCTCCCAAAGGTCTTCCCGTCTTTGTGTTCTTTCTCAATGAATCAATCTCTCCGGACGTCTCATTTTCCATCAAATATTTTTTCCAATTTTCAATATCCAGTATATTTCGCCTGCTGCATATCCCGAATTTATCCGCGGATATTCCCGCATGTGCTGCCGCACTGGACCAGGGCCAGTCCCATGGATGCGTTACTAACCCAGACCGGACAGGATTCCTTTCGACATATCTTACCGCACGATAAAGGTGCGCCTCATTTAATGCGCACGAGAAAAAACGGCCTTGCCATAAATGTCCGCAAGCCATTTCCTTGCGATTGAAATACTGCGCGTACCTCATGTTTACACTGTTGAATGTCCTGGAAAACGAGGCGCTCTCATGCGGAATCGCCACGAGATGCACGTGGTTGTTCATCAGGCAAAAGGCAAGTATCTCAGTGTTATAGCGGTGACTGAATTGCTTAATGAAAGACAGATATTTGATTCTATCGTTATCGCATTTAAAGACATTCTGCCTGTTGTTGCCTCTCTGTGTAACGTGGTGAGCAACACCGGTTGCAATTATTCTAGCTAATCTCGCCATGGTACGTGAATGCTACTCGAGTCGGATTAAAGTTCAAGTAAATTAGTGAGCTGTCCCCGTATTACGCAGCGAAAACCGGTCCAGAACGCCCTATCGACAGGGTCCACAGGAAGACGTGCGGCACAGCGAAACGGACGCGGGCTGTCGCCGTGCCAGGAGCCGCCGCGCACAACTCTGAACCGGCCGGCGTTGCTTTCATAGCCGCCTTCGCACCACTCCCACACATTCCCGCTCATATTAAATATCCCAAAGACCGAAGCCCCCTCTGCATAATCATCCACAGCACAGGTTGTCTCCAAGCCCTTGTTATTGAAATTCCGGCATTTTTTCTCATCCCATTTGTTCCCCCACGGATATATCCTGCCGTCAAAACCCCTCGCGGCCTTTTCCCATTGCAATTCCGTCGGCAAACTCAAACCTGCCCAATCGCAGTACGCCCTCGCATCAAGCCAACTGACGCAGACAACGGGATACTTCGCTTTCCCATCTGGAAACTTTCCGTTCTTCCAGACAGGAACTCCCTCTGCCGCCTGTCCGGGAGGGCAATGTCCTGTATCCTTCACAAACTTAAGATACTGCTCATTGGTTACACAATAGATGCCTATACAAAACTCAGGGAAGCCCGCCTTAAATTGAGGCTTTTCTCTTTCGGTCGAGCTTTCCCCAAAATACGGATCATCAGGCCCTGTGCCAAATATCGCCTCACCCCGGGGGATAAGAACCATCTCATACCCATCCCTTAGATTTCTATAATATGAATCCTTCGAAAACCGCATCTTCATTCATTCCCCGGGTCTATTCCGAAGGTTTCCAGACAAATTTTCTTGGCACGATGAGTTTAATAGGGGACAGCTCACTAATTTCTACTAATTTCTTCGGCCTACCGGCATGTTTAATCTAAATATCTCTATGCTTATCAAGTGACAGCAACCATATCATTTTAATAAATAGGGTAGCTGTCCCTAATTCTCTGCGCCTTATAGAACCCGCGCCCAGGACCTTCTCTGCCCTGAAAGTTCACATTCTTCATGGAAAGCTGCCAAACGATTTTTTTATCCGGAGTGACTTCGACTATTTTTGTGGTTCCGGTGATCAACGTGTTTCCGTTGGGCAATCTGTCGGCGTCTCTGACCGGCCAGGCATTGCTATCCAGCATGTCATAGCGCCAGACAATCTTTTCGGTATTAAAATCGACTTCGATTGCCCCCTGGGGCATGCCATGATTTGCCAGCAATATATTTCCGTTGGGAAGCATTTCTGGATCATGCTGATGCCTGAGAATTTTTTTGGTCAATTTCCTGACAATCTTGCCGCCGGGATCCACTTCAACCACAGAATGAAAATTCCTTAAGCTGATAAGGGTATTGCCGTTAGAAAGCCTCTCGGCAGCATTGGCATGAGTCCATCCACCATTGTAAATCCTATTGAAAGGCTCACGGTTGAATATATCCTTGGCGCACCAGGCCCAGACGACCTCCCCATTCTTATTCACTTCTTTCACTTGGGCATCCTCTATTTGGTCCTCATTCCCAAACACGTAAAGAGTATTTCCGTTTGGCAGTCTATCCGCGTCATGGGAAACCTTTTTGTTTGCGCAAGCCCAAACAACAGTACCCTTGCGGTCAATCTCATACACGCCCTTCCCGGGAAGCGTCAACAATACATTTCTATTGGATAAAGCCTCCACATCAAACCCGGGGTTGGTGTAACGTCTAAAATCCTGCGGCAAAACATATTCCCAGACAATATTCCCTTTCATATCCACTTCCACCACCCTGGGCCTTTGAAGGTTACTGTTGTCCGAAAGCAGCGTTGTGCCATTGCACGCCTGGGCCTGATCATACACATCAACCGCAAACTCAACTGGCTGGGCTTCACTTTGTGCCGCAATCATTAAAACGGACACAATCAATATAGCAGCAAAATAAGTTTTATTATGCAAATTGACCTTCCCCTCTTTAAACAACACCCTGTCCCCGATGGGAACATGAATTCGGTTACAGCCTCAATTCATTTTTTCCGACCCGACGCCTTTTTCAGGTTCTCGAGAACATCTGCGGGAACCTGATATCCCAGTTCTTGGGCCTTATGCACGTCCGCCCAGGATTTATCATATTCCTTGAGCATGCAATACGCGAGCCCTCGGTTGCTATACGCCTCACCGTCCTCTGGATTCATCTCTATAGCCTTCGCAAAATCCGAGACCGCTTGCTTGTATTTTCCCTGGTCGCCGTAGAAACTGCCGCGATTGCTGTATGCTTTTGCGTGGCGCGGATTGATCTGAATTGCCTTGGTGTAATCGGCAATGGCTTTGTCCGTTTTGCCCTGGTCTCCATAGACAGTTCCGCGGTTGAAATAGGCATCCGCATTGTCGGGGTTGATCTGGATCGCCTTGGTATAATCAGCAATGGCTTTGGGCGCACTGCCCTGGCTGCTATAAACGGTGGCACGGTTGAAATAGGCATCCGCGTAGGCAGGATCGATTTCAATGGCCTTGGTATAGTCGGCGAGGGCCTGGGGAAGCTTGCCCTGAGCGCCATAGACCACACCGCGGTTGCAGTAGGCCTTTGCGAAGCCAGGAAGAATATTAAGGACCGCGTTAAAATCCGCGATGGCCGCCTCCGCGTTCCCCTGATCCCCATGGACAATCCCTCGGTTGATAAGGGCGTCCACATCGCGAGGATTGATCTCGATGGCCTTGGTAAAATCGGAAACGGCCTGAGTCAGATTCCCAAGTTTTGCATGGTCCACGGCGCGATTGGCGTAGGCCTTTGCATACTGAGGATTGACCTGAATCGCCACAGTATAATCGGCGATGGCTTTGGCCGAATCGCCCTGCCCGCCATAGACAACTCCCCTGCTGAAATAGGCATCCGCGTAGTCGGGTTTCATTTGGATGGCCTTCGTATAAGCGTCAATGGCCTGGGCCGGATCCCCCTGTTCTTCAAAGCTAGCCCCGCGGTCATAATATGTCTCAGCGGTTTCCGGTTGGTTCAAGTCCTGCAAGTTTGGAATGATGATCTCGTAGTCTGTCCCACCCGTAGCGACCGGTGTAAATTTTATTTTATACACAATTTCTT
>CAZGMX010000206.1:0-5233 GCA_964526865.1 uncultured Actinomycetota bacterium
CCGCATCCTGGCCCCAGGCAGCACCAAATCCCATTGTGTCTTTCTCGCATCCACGCGGACGTTCTCAATCGTCCACTGGGCACCGTATAAATGGTACGGCACCTTTAATTTTTGACAACGCGACAGCAAAGCCTTTTGCGCAGGGCCGATCAAAAAATTCGAGGAGGGGGGATGAAAAGGGGGAGGGCTTTGCGGCCCCAGAATCACTTCAGAACCTTTCTTGATAATTCCGCCCTTGTCCGCCGCAATTGCCGCTACCGTGTTTCCCAGCAAATCCGTGTGGTCCAGGCTCACCGGCGTGAACACGCACACCACCGGCCTTGCAATCGCGTTGGTGGCATCCAAACTCCCTCCCAGTCCCGCCTCCACCACAGCAAAATCCGCCCGCCTGCCGGCAAACTCCAAAAAGGCGGCGGCGGTCAATATTTCAAATGCTGTCCGGAATTCTCTCGGCCGCCGGACCTGGTATTTTAGGATTGCTTTCCGCACGTTGGAAATCTGGCGGGCAAACCGTTTTTGGGAAACCCATTGAAAGCGAATGTTACCGTCGGCCCCCTTAAATACAATCTGGATGCGTTCGCGGTAGGAAACCAAATGCGGAGATGTGTACAATCCCACACGGTGTCCGGCGGCGGCAAGAATGGCCGCCGTCATGGCGCATGTGGAACCCTTCCCCTTCGTGCCCGCCACATGGACGGTGTTCAGTCGATCCTGCGGATCGCCCAGGGTTCGCAGAAAACGGCGAAATCCCGCCAAATCAAAGGTTGTGTGATTTCGTTTGGCAGGAGGAAATTTCTCAAAGTGGGCAAACTGTTCCAAATAGCGAATCGACTGGCGGTAGTTCAGCGTACACCCTCCCTCCGGCTCAGGGCGTACCGGGTGATTTTTTCCAGAAGTTCCGGATAGGTCAAACCGGCCGCCTGCGCTGAAAGCACAAATCCGGTGTCGGGACTGATCGCGGGATTGGGGTTGACGTCCACGATCATCGGAAGATGTTTCCCATCCCATCGCATGTCCACGCGGGCGTAATCCCGAAGGCCGCAGACCCGGAATGCCGCCAACGCCATCCGCTCCAAATGGCCGCGCATTTCCTCATCCAGATTGACCGGGCAGACAGGCACAGAACCTTTATATTCCGCGCTGTCGGAAACCCACTTGGCTTTAAAACTCACGATCCTCGGCAGGCCCGCGGGCATCAGGGAGAAATCGATCTCACAGACCGGCAGAACAACCGGAGGATCGTTTCCCAGAATCGAGACATTGAATTCCCGGCCCTCGATATATTCTTCGATCAACGCCGCCTGTTGATACCGGCTCTGGATAAAGTCCACCTGCCGGATCAGGCCGGCTTCATCATAGACCACGGAATTTTCATTGATCCCAATACTGCCGTCTTCCCGCAGCGGTTTTACGATGGAGGGATAATGCCATTTTTTATCCTGCGGGGCCTTTCCGTCCCACACGCGGTGGCGCGGCGCCGCAATTCCATGGCCCGCCAGCACATCTTTGGCGGCAACCTTATTCAAGCACAGATGGATGGCCCCGGCATCCGCCCCCGTGTAGGCAATCCCCAAACACTCCAGGACAGACGGGACAAACGACTCCAACGTACTATCTCCCATCGGCGTTTCGGCCAGATTGAACACGGCATCGGGGGAAAAACTCTGCAGGCTGGAAATCAGACCGCCGAGGTCGTCTTGCACCGTAATACACTGCGCAACAAACCCTCGTTGTCTCAGGGCATCACAAATTCCGTGGGCCGTTTCACGGGATCCGGCCTCCGACGCGATGTCGATATCCACGCCTTTTGCCATATGCTCTGTCGGTGCATAGACAACGGCAACCCGGATATCCCCGGACCCATGACGAGACCCATGACGAGACTTTGCAAGGCTCATAGATATGACTTTCCGCGCGGCCAGACGGCCGGAAGCGGCAACCTCCGGCCGGGACAAATGAGTGTGCTCTGATGGAAACGGCCGACTGCCCGTTACTGGATGACAAACGTCTTGGTCGTCAGGACGTCTCCCTTTTCATCCAGAACCTTGACCGCCCAGGAGCCTTTCCAGGATGGATCGATTCTCTTGCTGCTCCAGGTGCGCCAGTTTGTGGAACGCACATCCAGGGGGATTTCGGCCATTTTCTTTTCGTTCCAATACCAGACGTGCGTCACCACGGCGGGATTGGCCGCCCCTTCCACGCGCGTGAAAAAGAAAACTTTTTTCACCGCAGGATCGAACGACTCGGCAGTCCCCTGTGGAATACGGTCTTTGACCGCCGTGCAAAAAACAGCCTCTTCCACCTTAATCGCTTGAGACAGCGCCGCGGCCTGGACCGCAGAGACTTCCACTGGGGGCGCCCCAAGAGGTCCTGCCGCATCCGCCCGGATACCCACCGCCGTTTGCGCGACCGCCGCCGTTTCTGGCGCCGTTTGGGCAGCCGCCGCCGGTGTTACCGGCTGCTGCACAACCGCCTTCTGCGCCGTACATCCTATCACCAATCCACACACAATCACTGCTAAAATCCACATAGAATATTTCATCGCTGCCTCCTTTTTGGGGGCTGAATCTTCCCCATCCTGCACACTATCACAATAGTTTTTTTGATCAGGACAGTGCGTAAGCAGTATGATAGTTTTATTACCGTGAGGTGTCAACCGCTGACACCTTGCAAACACGACGCCTTGCACGAGAATGGGATAGCGTTGTTTCGCGACCACGGGAGAGCCGTCATGCAGATCATCACACGAACCATCCACAAGAACACCAAGGGCGAGGGAGACCTGCTCGACATTACGCCGGACATTGAGCATGAGCTGAAGACATCCAGATTGTCAGAAGGGACCATGACGGTTTTTGTCGTCGGATCCACGGCGGCCGTCACCACCTTCGAATACGAACCCGGCCTGATCCAGGACATGGAAGAGTTTTACGAAAAAATAGCGCCCCGCAAACACGCGTATGCCCACAACGAAACCTGGCATGACGGCAATGGTTTCAGCCACGTGCGGGCCGCGATTCAGGGGCCGTCGCTGGCCATCCCGTTTCAACAGGGAAAACTACTGCTGGGGACCTGGCAGCAGGTGGTGCTGGCAGAGTTTGACATCCGCGCGCGCCAACGCCATGTGATCGTTCAATTGATCGGAAAATAAGGGCCTGTTGCACAAAAATCCCCGCATTCGTGACTCTCTCCGGATGTATAATACTGGCATGGCAAATAACAACCACATTTACGTGGGAACTTCCGGCTGGCACTACAAGCACTGGATCGGCCCTTTTTATCCGCCCGATTTCAAGCCGCCTGATTTTCTTGGGTATTTCTGCCGGCATTTAAAGACCGTCGAAATCAACAACTCCTTTTATCATCTGCCTCACGAAAAGGCGGTTCTTCGATGGGCCCAGACGGTCCCCAAACGGTTTGTCTTCGCCGTCAAGGCCAGCCGCTACATCACCCACATCAAACGCTTGAAGGCGTGCCGTGACGCCCTGGCGGTATTTTTCCAGAGGATGACGCTGCTGGAGAAACAATTGGGCCCTGTTTTATTTCAACTCCCGCCCCGCTGGGGTTTCGACGTTCAGCGGCTCCGGCGCTTTCTGGACATCCTCCCGCGCGGATTCCGGTATGCGTTTGAGTTCCGCGATCCCAGCTGGTTTCAACCGCCGGTCTATGAAATGCTGGCAAAACACAACGCGGCCTTTTGCATTTTTGAATTGAATGGACTGATCACCCCCAAGGAGACAACGGCCGATTTCGTGTATGTGCGGCTGCACGGCCCCGGCGCTGCGTATCAGGGCTGTTACAGCGAAGACGCACTGCAAGGATGGAGCCGGGATTTTCGAAAATGGCAGAGAGACGGCAAGGATGTCTATTGCTATTTTGACAACGATCAGGCAGGCTATGCCGTCTGCAACGCACAACAAATGAGCCGCACGCTGGAGGAATCATGAAAAACAAAATACGGTCCTCAGGACCCGTTCGGAATAAATTGCTGTCTCTGATGCTCGCTCTGATCCTTTGTGTGTCTTGCAGCGGCTGTGCCCTCCTGGCCTTGCCGTTTGCCCTGGTCGGCGGTGTCCTGTCCCTGGTCCAGATTCCGATCAATCTGGCGCTGGGCCTGGTGGGACCGGCCACTCAGCTGGCCCCCCTGGCGCTCATGTTTGTCAAAAACGACTCCCGCCCCGCCGGGCCGCAGAACGGCCTGGAGAATTGTGATTTTGTGATCGTGCAAAATGAGAATAAAATGGAACGGCAGGAATTTCTAAAACTGGTGGACTCCTCTTTTTGCGGGCGGACGATTGCGTATCTTCATCCCGTGGATCCGGCCACCGGCCGTTACACCGGCTCCATGGAGGAACTCAAAAAAATCCTCACCAAAACAAACATGCGCTGTTACACGGCAAGAATATAGGAGCCCGCCGAAAAATGCCTTTCGCGACAAAATTATTTCACACCCAGACTCACAGGAAATAACCAGTTCATGATTGTCAAAGACCGGATCCAACTCAAAATCGAATCGCTGGCATTCGGCGGCGATGGAGTCGCTCGCTCCCAGGGATGGGTCATCTTTGTGCGGGGCGCCCTGCCGCAAGAAACCGTCCGGGCAGAAATCACCGGGCAGAAAGCCAGTTTTTTTCGGGCCAAATTGGTGGAAATTCTGGAGCCGTCACCCGCACGAATCATCCCGCAATGCCCCTATTTTCCCGAGTGCGGAGGCTGTCAGTATCTTCACATGGAATACACTGCGCAGGTCAAGGCAAAGGCAAAACAGATCGAAGACATCCTGACGCGCATCGGGAAAGTTTCTTCTCCCGCAATCCAGACGGAGGCATGTCCTGCCCCGCTTCACTATCGGAATCGCATCAAGTTGCACACCGTGACCAATGGCGGGGAAATTCTTCTGGGGTTCATGAACGAATCCGGACGGCGCGTGATTCCCATCGATGCGTGTCTGATCAGCGCCCCATCCATCAACGCCTCTCTGGCGGCAATCCGCAAACAACTTTTGAAGGCGGCTGGAGCAAAGACCGTATCCATCCGGGCCAATGGTCAGGACCAGGTCGATTTCTGGACTGAAAACATGCCCATTTCAAAAGACGCCATACTGACGGAGACCCTTTGCGGAAAATCATTTCAGACACCCAGCGCGGCCTTTTTTCAGGTGAATCCCGCCATGTCCCCAGTGCTGGTTCAAAAAGTGGAATCAGGCCTTTCTGCCCCGTCGGAAGTTTTGATC
>CAZGMX010000207.1:0-5185 GCA_964526865.1 uncultured Actinomycetota bacterium
GTCACGAGGTCCTGTTCCTTCAATTCCTTGATTCGCTCGCTCGTGAGCTGTTCCAGATTCGTGTCCTGAGGAACAATAAAGGCGGCCATTCGATAGTTCCTGATTTTTCCGTCCTGGATATCCTGCGGGCCGCCGGCGGAAAATTCCGAGTAGGTCGAAACACCGTCCTGTGTTGAAACCTGCCGGTACCCCGTCACCATGCCATCGGGAGCGTAGGCCATGCCGTCCCTTTCAATGGCACTCAGCCGGCCGTTGACCAAGCGGCTTTCGCGATAGGCGCTGATGCGGTATTCCCCTCCCGCGGCAAGTTCATAGCGGATATCGCTGATGCGGGAATAGACCGCGCCAATGGGACTTGAAGGATCCACGCTCACACGGGTAAAGCCGGAGGGTAGGCCATTCCAATCGGCTTTGTCTCCCTGTTCGCCCCAGTAGTAGGTCTTATCGGATTGATTGATGGTTTCGCCGGCGGCTATTCTTTGAGCCCACTGCTGCGCCGCCGCGGGATCCTTCTGCATTTTTTCAAAAGATTCCTTCACCACCGCGAGCGTCTGATAGTCCGCCTTTTGTTTTTTCAGACGTTCCAGAACCGCCTCATCGCCCATGCGCTTGGAGAGTTGTTCCGAAAGAGACTTGTTGCGCTGGGCCTCCGTCGCCGCGAGTATCTCACGCGCGTCCTTGGGTTTTCTCTGCTCCTTTTGCAATCTTTCCTTGGCTGAAGCGTCATCCTGCAGGGCTTCTTTCAAATCTTTGAATCCCTTTGAGCGCTGGTCGCCCCTCCGTTCTCTGTCCGGTTCGGCGGCGCTGGCGTAGACACGCGGAACGCCGACCGGCAGCATCGTGATGCTGATAATGATCGCTATCGACCGTCGAGCGATCTCAGCAAATTTTAATATTTTTGTTTTCATGGCCTTGCCCTCTCTTTTTTTCTTTTCTCACCTGCCCCTCCTTATCCCTTCCCCCCTTGCGGGGGAAGGTCGGGATGGGGGGATATTAAAATTGACAGCATACACCCACAAAAAAAGCCGGCGCATCAAGTCCTCATCGCAATGAGACATGACGCACCGGCTGTATGCAAAAAATGGTTTCGCTCTTTTCGGCGGCCTGGCGGTCCCTGGTTTAACCGTCATTGCGAGGAGTCCGCCACTGCTTCAATGGCGGACAACGAAGCAATCTCGACGATTTACCAACGAGATTGCTTCGGCCGCCTTTGGCGGCCTCGCAATGACGCTCTGCCATGGGATCCATAGCTTTGCCCCGGATTTCTCCGGGGTTCCGGCTGGCATTCAGCCGGAACGTCCTCACCTTGCGATGAGTTTGCCTTTATCGTTAGGACTCAAACGACTTAGAAAGATCTTGTCAGAATCACACTTAAGACCTTCTGTCCTGCAATATTGTATATCAAGCAACTGTCCTTGTCAAGGGTCGATTTCGGGCCACCATTGCGCGAGTCCACCTAAGCATTAGTGGCGGGCGCGGAAATCTCGTTGCCTCTAAAACAACCCTCCAAAACGCATCCGCCCTGCTCCATAATAGAGCACAAGATGCGCCCTGCAACGACCTGACAAAGAACGCGATTTTGTGCATAATTGCTGCTCGTGAAACACCTTATAGACATGCATCAAAGCAGCGCACTTGTTATGCTGATGATTAAAGCGGCAAGAACTGTTCCACAGATACTCTGATCAACGTGGGTATCGGGTTGTTTCTGGTTACCACTCTATACTGTACTCGCCGTAAAGCAGTGGCTCCTTCCCCCCTTGTGGGGGAAGGCTGGGATGGGGGGAAATACCCGATGTGTAAGCACCCCCCACCTAACCTCCCCTCCGCCACCAATACTTTGACGGACTGGCGCAAGGGGGGAGGAAGTCTTTGCGCGATATGTTGTGGTCATTAGAGCCAATCCGATACCCACGCTGATCAATTCTTGGAACCAAGAATTGGCTCGTGTTCTCCATCCCGCGACAACACCTCCGCCTGGGTCATGCCTCGCTTCTTTCCCAAAAACGGTTTGACCAAAAGATACAAAATGTCACGCAATGGCATATAGCGGAAGAAGTGCCTCAAAATTCGCAGTGTTTGAAGTGGACGCCGGGTCAGCTTGTAGAGAAACACCCGCCGCAGGCCTGCGGTACGCTCACGGTTGATCACTTCGCCGGAAAGACATGTGGGATCGATGGCCGAGCACTTGAAAAATTTATACCAATCCGCCGCGTCGTCCACCAGCCCGCGTTTTACATATTCCTTCCAGAGCGGCGTCCCACGATAC
Source organism: uncultured Actinomycetota bacterium (assembly GCA_964526865.1). Lineage (GTDB taxonomy): Bacteria > Auribacterota > Ancaeobacteria > Ancaeobacterales > CAZGMX01 > CAZGMX01. The sequence continues at coordinate 2,270 of CAZGMX010000207.1, forward strand.
ACACACAGGCGGTTGAACGCAAACGTATCCAAACGGAGTTTGGCTGCGAAATCAAACGTCGAGCGCATCTCCTCCACCGTCTCGCCGGGACTGCCGACCACAAAGAACCCGTGGACAATCTCAATTCCGGACCGCTTTGCATTGTCCACCGCGGCCGCGATTTCTTCCAGCGTCTGCCCTTTATTCAGCCGGTCCAATACCTTTTGACTGCCGCTTTCGATGCCAAACATCAAGATGCGGCAGTTTGCCTTGCCCATGAGAGGAAAGAGATGCTGAATGACCGAATCTGCCCTTCCCTCACAGCCCCATTGGATAGTAATGCCCTCGTCCCGAATGCCCTGGCAGATTGCCTCGATCCGTTTGGGCTGCAACAGAAAGTGGTCGTCCACAAAATAGACAGAACCGTACCCCAGCTTTTGCAGGTGTTTAAATTCTTCCAGAACATGCTGTGGACTGCGGGTGCGCCACTTCCCCTCATTGAAAACAGGGATATCGCAGAACACACACTGCCAGGGACACCCGCGGGAGGTCTGCATGGTCGTAAAACGTTTCAGCGAAAGAATCGTCGGCACATCCAGCGGCATGGACTCCACAAACTCCAGGGGCAGGCTTTCACGGTCGGGAAAGGGCCACTGGTCCAGATTGCGGTCCAGCGCGCGGTCAGGATTGTGGATCAACCGGCCGTCTCTTGCCCATGTTACCCCCGCAACAGTTTCGGGATCGTCCAGATGGTCCAACAAATCCAGGATGAGCTGCTCCCCATCGCCGCGGCAGACGAAATCCACTTCAGGGCACTGAGCCTTGACTTTTTGGGCGTTGAGTGTTGCAAAGACACCGCCAAACGCCAGCCGCACATCCGGATCTTCCGCCCGAATCTGGCGGACAAGGGTTTTTGCGTACGGATAGCTGGTGGTGCTCAGAAAACTCAATCCGACAAGATCCGGCCGCTGTTTGCGAATCTCCCCGATGATGAATTCGTTGGGCGTCTCCGGATTGGCCTGGTCGAACATGACACATTCGTGACCGGCGCGCTTGAGAACAGAGGAAAGCGACATAATCCCCATCGGAGGAAAACCCAAAATACGGATATTCCCGTTTTCGGCTCGGATCTGAGCAGGAAACGCGTAAAACTGCGGATCACGAACATGGACTAAGAAGACACGCACAGACCACCCCTTTACTAGATTCTACCGCTCCAACCGCAGACCGGCGGGAGTTGCCGCAGCGGCGATGCTATACCATCAACTATCAACTATCAAGAATCAAACTTTCCTCCATCCCTCCCTACAAACAAAACCACGGCAAAGCGGTAACCTTTTCAGCAATCTGCATCGGATGCAAACACCGGCAAATAACATAAGCATGCCGAGCAAGTTTCGGATGTTCTTCCATAAATTTTACAAGATGCCGCACATCCTGCTTGCCGGGATGTTCTGTCCACTTAACTTCGACGGGGATTAATTCTCCATTCTGTTCAATAATAAAATCTATCTCCGCTCCATCACGCGTTCTAAAGTAATGCAGTTTTCCACTGCCAACATATTGGATCCGCTTCCATAGTTCTATTCCAACCCATTGCTCAAAGATTGGCCCGGGGTTTGCCATTACCGTTTCAATGGATGGTTTTAAGCCCGCGGCAGCATGCCTGACACCCAGATCAAAAAATATGAATTTGGGGCTGGAGAGGAGATTTTTACGTGGGCTCCTTGCAAAGGCCTGAACCTTAAACACGGTAAACATATCTTCCAACAACTGGTAATAGGATTTGACCGTTGGCTGAGAGATCCCTGTTTCCTGGGAAATGCCTGCAAAATTTACAATTTGCCCCGATTCAATTGCAGCAAACTGCAAGAAACGCAGAAAGGCACCCCAATCGCGGACAAGTGATTCGCGACGCACTTCTTCTTCTAGATGTATAGCGGAGAAGGCCTTGAGAAGTTCCCAGCGATCCTTTTGAGCGCCTGCGACAATTCCCGGCAATCCGCCGTACGCAAGCCGTTTCTCCAGATCCCACGACGGAAATAAATGCCGCGTCCCCGATTTGTTCTTCCACGGAAACGGGAGAGGCGATGCCTTATCAACAGCCACAAAGCCGGCCGCCGGATGTTCCGTTAATGTCAACGGGTACAAATGGTGCAGATAACAACGTCCGGGAAGAAGATTTGACCCCGTTCCACGCATCTTGCGAGCGGAACTGCCGCAGAGAATAAACCGCCACCGTCTCTTATCGCTGTCATATAAATGCTGAACCGCGTCAAATAGCACCGGAATGGTCTGCGCCTCATCAACAAATACAAAACGGGCAGTTTTGGTTTGCGGTAATGCCCGGCACATGTCTACAAACTCTCCCGGGCGCACCAGAAACCGCGATCGTTCCTGTGGATTTGACAAATCCACCCTGAGCGCATTGTCTGGCAACAAGGAATTTATCAGCGTCGACTTCCCCGTTTGCCGGGCTCCAAACATGACATGGACATACGGCCGTTTCAACTTGTCGAGCAATACATCCCTGTACCAACGGTCAAACACAACACCCCCTGCTGTCCTGCTGTCCGGAATATATAACTTTATATTTATGGCGTTAATATAAAGACATACTACATATTTGTCAACGCAAAACAACCTGGAGTTTGTAATAGTTTAGCTGGTTCGCCAATTACTTGCAGGGTGGTTAATGAAACAGGTGCAAAAAAGTGATTTCGGACATCGTCTTTGTCAGCTCCGAATGGAGCGAGGATTTACACAAGAAGAGCTTGGCAAGAAAGTTGGTCTGTCACAACGCATGATCGCCTATTACGAAGGCCAGGCCAAGATTCCTCCGCCAGGTGCGTTTTTCGGAGCAATCCGGCCAGCGTCTCGCTCATTCCGGCCACGTTCTAGGCCAATCCGGCCACCACAACCTCTAGTGGTCAGCCA
>CAZGMX010000208.1:0-460 GCA_964526865.1 uncultured Actinomycetota bacterium
GATCCCGCGGGCCGCGATATCGGTCGCAACAAGCACGCGGTATTTTCCGGACTTTAAGCCATCGAGGGCCTCCCGTCTTTGACCCAGCGAACGGTCCGCGTGGATTTCCGCGGCGTTGTGCCCCATCGCCCGGATGGTGCGCGTGATCTTTCCTGCACCGATCTTGGTGCGGGCAAAAACAAGGATGGTCCCGTGGTACTGGGCAAGGATTTTTGAAAGCAACTGTCTCTTGGCCTCTTTTTTAACGATGAAGACCTCCTGCGTGATCTTTTCCGCAACGGTTCCGGATTTTGCGATTTCGACATGGACCGGAAGCTTCATCTGAGAGGAGGCAATTCTCACGATTTGTTCTGGGATGGTGGCCGAAAAGAGCATCGTCTGCCTTTCCCTGGGCAGTTTTTTTAAGATGATCTGGATCTGGGGGGCAACGCCCATATCCAGCATCCGGTCGGCTTCGTCC
>CAZGMX010000208.1:470-5168 GCA_964526865.1 uncultured Actinomycetota bacterium
ATGCTCACATCATCCAGAAGGATATTGCGCTGTTCCATGTGGTCGATCAGCCGGCCCGGCGTGGCAATGACAATCCGGGGATGCCGCCGAAGATCCTGGATCTGATTGTGCATGGACGCCCCGCCGATCAAGACGGCGTATCTTACCTGCGGGGCAATTTTATAAAGACTCTGATGGACCTGCAACGCCAGCTCCCGGGTCGGCACCAAAATCAACCCGCGGCCCTTGGGCTGGGCCAGCCGCTGGATCATGGGGATACCAAACGCCATCGTCTTGCCTGTTCCCGTCTGGGCGATCCCGATCACATCCTGACCCTCGATGGCCAACGGAATGGCCTTGCGCTGGATGGGTGTCGGTGTATGAAACTTCAGCCGCTGGAGCGTTTCCAGTATCTGCGGTGCAATCCCGAGGCCATAAAAGGTGACGGGGACGGGCGGTTCCGCCGCTGGATGAAATGAGTGTGTCATCGTGCCTCCAGTATAGGGCCAATCTCCCCGGCTGGCGAGACAATTTGTTGCACTGGCGGTTTAGGCACTACGGCACGGTGCCCCTAAATTATGCGATTGGAACCTCCGGCCTGGAGATTCCCCATTTTTTGGGTGCTAATTTTTTTAAGCCCCCGATAGCAAGGGCATAAAAGAATCGTACAAGTGGTAATTATTCCCTATAAATACAGTCTGACGATGCGTGTCCCACACGCTGTCACACCGCTGCAAGGTTCAGGACGACGCGCCCGTGTATCTGGCCGTTGCGCAGCCGCTTGAAGACGTCGTTGATGGCCTCCAGGGGCTGGAGTTCCACCTCGGCCTTGACCTTGCCTTCCGCCGCAAATTGCAGGCTTTCTTCCAGGTCCTTGCGCGTGCCCACGATCGAGCCGCGCACCGTGAGTCCTTTTAGCACCACGTCAAAAATTGGCGTGGGGAAGTCTCCCGGCGGCAGGCCCACCAGCACGCACGTGCCGCCGCGCCGCAGCATGTCGATGGCCTGACGGAAAATTTTGGACGATACGGCTGAAACCAGGACACCGTGGGACCCGCCGATCTGCTTCTGGATGGCGGCCGCCGGATCATTTAGTGCATTGACCGTCAATTCCGCGCCAACCTCTTTCGCCAGCGCAAGCTTGTCTTCGGAGATATCGACTGCTGCCACATGCATGCCCATCGCCTTGGCGTATTGAATGGCCATGTGGCCCAGCCCGCCGGCGCCGACGATGACGACCCACTGACCCGGCTTGACTTCGGTTCTCTTGAGGCCCTTGTAGGTGGTCACCCCGGCGCAAAGGATGGGCGCCACTTCCGCGACATTCACCCCCCGGGGGATGCGGCCGACATAAGCCGCCGGCGCCAGGACATATTCCGCAAACCCGCCGTTGACGGAGTAACCGGTGTTCTGCTGCTTGGGGCAGAGCGTCTCCCAGCCCGTGAGGCAATATTCGCACATCCCGCAGGCGCTGTGCAGCCAGGGTACGCCGACGCAGTCGCCTTCCTTTAGATCGGTCACCCCGGCACCCAATGCGGCAATGTGTCCCACGCCTTCGTGGCCGGGGATGAAAGGCATCGTGGGTTTCACGGGCCAGTCGCCGTCGGCGGCGTGCAGGTCGGTGTGGCACACACCGCTGGCTGCCACCCGCACCAGAATCTGCCCGGCGCCGGGCTGCGGAACAGGCATTTCCTCAATGCTCAACGGCTCCCCAAATTCGCGGACAACAGCTGCTCTCATCTTTTTTGGGATCATGTTGGTTCCTCCCTCCCTCGTTTGTTTGGTCCGTACTCGTGCGGGTAATTTCCCAAAGGAGTTTGCGATAGAAGAAAAGCTCGAACAATCAACGACTCACGAACTTTCCCCATAGAACTGCAGAATATTATACATGGTTCACAGGCCAAGAATCTTTATTTTTTCGTGCGCTGTGGTGCCACGATACGCCTAGCTGCCATTTTATACCGCGTTATCATATAGGCTGCTTCGCCGGTGTCAGACGCCATCTCGTTGCTATGAAATCTTTAAAGCAAGTCAATCGTAGTATAATGTTACATTTGGTACGCGGAGTGTATTGTTATGAAAACGCGGCCAATCCGGAGGGTTCCATGACGCGCGGTGCCAGACGCATATTTTCTTTCGGGCTCTTTATAGCGGACATGATCTATCGCCAGAAACGACAAAGCGTCCTGCCGGATGAGTTTTTGGGCATCCAGCGGTCCCGTGGCGACAATGCGATGATTATTGTCCCGGCCGAGTGGATTCGCCAGGCAAAGAATGCCCTGGAGCGCCGCGGCGTTTTGATCGACACCAATTTCGGCGGACTGGCCAACGCCATGGTTTCTATCCTGGCGGTGCTTTCCTCCAAAGAAAAAATCGTCCTGATTGCCGCCTGCGGCAATGATCAACCGGGCCGGGGAAATGTCGCCTATTTGGAAAGTATGGGCATAGACACAACAGCGCTCGAACAATGGATGTCGCAGACCAAAATGTCCGCCAGCAACTTGATCCGCAACCTCCAAACCGATGAGGTCACAGAAGAGGGAGACATCATTTGCCACAAGGATTTTGCGTTTCATTTGGAGCCGATAGAAGGATTTCCCTATTCCCGATGGATCCCCAACGATTTGGGGAAGGGCGATATCGTGCATCTGGGCGGAATGGATCTTGTCCTTTGTCCCAAATATTTCGACAAGGATCAAAAACAGGATAAATACAAAAGAAATGTGGACGAGATGATAAGGGTCGCCCGGGAGGCGCGTCAAAGAGGCGCCACAGTTGTGGCGGATTTTTGCATGGGTGACCCGGACTTCTGGGAGATGGTGCCGGATGGCTTCTTTAGCGGCGTGGATATCGCCAAACCCGGCATGACGCAGGCATTGGCGGTGTATAACAGCCGCCATCCGCGCCGTCCCATCGTGATGAATGTCTCCGACCCGCACGAATGGACGAAAAAACATGCGGCGGACCTTTCAACAATTCAGGGCTTTCTTTTGGAGCTGGGGTTTAAAGCGATATTCATGACCCTGGATGCGGGGGGAACGATCATTGCCGCCAAAAGAAACAGCGTTTTTGGTAAAGTTCCTTGCCGGCATATCCCTATAATTCCGGCCAGAAGATTCGTGGACGGCACGGGCTGTGGAGACGCCTTTGTCGCCGGAATTATCTATGGCGTGTGCGAAGGTTGGGATATGCTGGCTACCGCCCGTTTTTCCTCTGCGATAGGGAGTCTGATCGCAGAGCGCGTTGGCGTTTCTTTAGAAAAACAATATAGGGGAAGGGGAAAGTGGCTGCCGGCCGTCACAGCGCGGTTAAAAGAAACCACTTCTTAGGGACTGTCACCAATTTATTTGAACCTGCCTGTTCGATTGGATAAGATTGCCATCCCCATCCGTGAAAAAGCTCTCCGACTTTTAGGATAGAGGCGTCGTTGATAAGAGACGGGTGAATGCAAACACTGTAAAAATAGTCCTTTTCGGCATCCGAGTCCGAGAGGACGCCTTTTATTTTGTAGACATCCGATCCCCAAAATTTGATTGTCTGTATAGCCTGAATCGGGAAGAAAAACTGGCACATTTCCGGATCACTTTTGCTGTCCGGATTTAAATATCGCATACTGTCGAGATGAAGCTCTTTACCTTGTGCCGGGCCTTTATCGGGTATAACTATTCGCTCTGCTCTTGGCAGAACCTCTCCACAGCGAGCAACAACCGTAATGTTGATATTTAGCTTCCTATTTATCGAATCCGCATTCTTGTACGCCAAATAATTTTAGCAATAGAAAGAAAAACAATGCCCTTCAAAAATCGTTCCTTCCATCGTCCCTTCAAGACCATTAGCCCCTTCGTCGATCTTTTCTGCCTCAAAGGGAATATTGTCATATTCGGTATTAAACCGAGGGATTATGCTTTGAAAAACAAGACGTTTTCCCTCGTTCTTCAAAAGCACCTGAATAGGGAAGGCGAACGTTCCATCAACAAGTAGTGCGCTATCGCCAATACGGTCGCCGGTAGCTTTTGGATTTTGTGTGCAGAATTTTATTAAATCAACCAACTGCTTGCCGCATTCAGCGCCGAGAAGTCCATTCCAAACATTGCCGACACTGCCGTCTCATTTCTTCTTTTCTTCCATATCAATAACCTTACCATGTCACAGTAAAATGTCACAGTATGTCATAGTAGCGTGTCACAGTAAAACGTAGTGCTTGGTCGGATCAGTGGCGCTTTTGGCCACGATTCTAATGACATTTTTTTCAACCAGTTCTTCCAAATCCCGTTGAGCCGTGCGCCGGATACAAGCGGAGACAGACTGATACTCATGGACGGAGAGCGTGCCTTTAATAATCAGATGCTTAACCGCTTTCTCCTGACGCTTATTTAAGCCAATTTTTTTGATCTTTTGGAGCTGACTATCCTGCTTAATCAACTGCTCGCCTTTAGCCTGAATCTCTGTCATCTGCGAACGCAGGCCGTCAACGAAGTATTCCAGCCACGATGTCATATCCATATTGTTCATACGGACGGTCTGGATGGCTTGATAATAGGCCGGACGGTCTTTGTCATAATACTCCGAAATCGTAAAGAGCCGTTTGAAGTCATAGCCGGTCTTGTAAAGGATAAGCGTTGAGAGAAGCCGGGCCGTCCTACCATTGCCGTCAATAAACGGATGATGTGCTTATCCGATTGACTCCACGCCATACAACTGCTTGTGGGTCGTCGGCGC
>CAZGMX010000209.1:0-5102 GCA_964526865.1 uncultured Actinomycetota bacterium
CCATGATCGAGATCAAGATAGTTTTGGTGGTGATTGCCTTTTCCACGGCGTCGGGATCGACCAAACCGTCTTTGTCCACGGGCAGGTACGTGACCTTGAACCCCTTGCGCTCCATCGCGCGGCAGCTCTCCAGCACCGCCTTGTGTTCCGTGACACAGGTGATGATGTGATTTCCCTTTTCGCGGTAGATGTCGCACACACCCTTGATCGCCAAATTGTCGGCCTCCGTGGCCCCGCTGGTAAAAATGATCTCGTCGCCGGATGCGTGGATCAGGCCGGCAACCTGCTCGCGGGCCTTTTCGACCGCGGCATTGGCCTTCTGCCCGAAACAATGGCTCAGGCTGGAGGGGTTTCCATAGACCTTGGAAAAAAACGGCAGCATGACACGAAGGACTTTGGGATCGACGGGGGTCGTCGCGTGATTGTCCATATAGACCGGTGGTTTCATGTTCTTTCCTTTGGCTGTAAAGTTATTGATGAGCTGTGGATTATATCACAGAGTTTCGCGCGCCTTTGAGCTTAAAAAAGACTGTGCGACCCGTATTCCGTATATCGCACACCGCCAGCGCAATCGCCAAAACAATTCGGGTTTCGGTGTGTGTCCCTATAATTATGCGGCCTCGTCGATGGCGGTGGGAGCAGACGCGGACTTTCTCAACGCCTCGGGCGGCAGGAGATCCCACTCCGCGATGACCCGCGCGCGCACTCCCTCCTGCACGGAAGCCGCCCAGCGTTCCCCCCACTTTTTGAAATTGAGCACCAAGAGATAGTCGTCGCGCAGCAGCATGAGCAGCCTGCGCTTGTCGGGATGGGGAGAAAAATATCTTAAGAAATCCAAATCGTGCGCACCCTCCCTCAGCAATCGCATGAATGTCTCGGGATAGGCGCGTTCCAAGACCAGCAGCAGGCCGCCCAGCGTCACCGGATCGTTTACAAGCAAAACGTCAAACCGGTTATTAAACCATGAGAGCAAAGAATCACGGGACTCCGGTCTCTCTTGCACCTCGGCTGCCAGCGCAGTCAATTTCTGGGACGGCAACACGGCTGTGTCCCGTCCGGGATACAGCCGTGTCAACAGCGCCCGCACCGCCTGTTGAGGATCGCTCTGGTCCCACTGCAGGCCGGGGGCAAAATGCCTCATCGCATCCCGGTAGGGCAAAAGTTCCGGATGCCATAAAAGACGGACGGTATTTTCCAGGGCCAGCGGCTGCAATCCAGGCCAATAAAATACCTGCCCGCGCACAGACTGCGGGAGTTTTCTTTTGCCGTTCCTTTTGATTGCCTCATCGATATTGCGGTTCAAATTCTTCAATGTCTCCGCGAGCACTGGATATTCCCTGCGCATCCTTCCGGGTCCCATTCCCACGGGCAGACGCGAGAGGAGCTGCCGGGCGGCACCCTCGGCCGTTTGTGCGCCGTCGAAAAACAGCGGAAACGTGTTTTGGATCAGGGCCTTGTAGCTTCCGCCTAAATAACCGGCTTTGTTCAAATGTTTGCTGCGAACCCCCAGATCCCTCTCCACGGCCTTGGCCTTAATGTTCCACAACAACGAAACCGTTTCCCGGACAATACTCTCAGAAACCCACAAACGCTCCGAACCGTTATCGCCACCGGCTTCCCCGGCAAGGCCGCGCTCAATCGTGCGGATATTTCTCCATTGTTCGGGATACGCCAGAGCAAACCGGTAGCGCAAGAACGGAAATCCGTGCACCGGGTCTTGCCAGGTATCCTCCGTCTTGAACCCAATGGGGTTCAATCCCACACCCGAAAAACTCTTGATCACAACCTCGGCAGAACTGCCTTTAAAATACTTCGCCCTCAGTGCCCCGCCGGCGGCCAGTCTATCGGGGTCTTCGATTTCCACTCCCTTGATTCCGTAGAGCATTTCATGCAGGGCGACAAGCGGGGGCGTACAATCTTTCACGCAGTATTCTTTGCGAGCCAGCGCGCCGCGCACGGACAGATAGGCTTCTCAAACTGGGCGCCTTTTAAGCGCCGTGCGGAACTGCACGTAGGCAATCCCGTCCTTTTCCTCGTCACAATTCCCGTCCTTTCTGAGGGCAACGGCGTGCAGGGGCAGTTCGGGGAAAACCTCCTTCAGAAAAGCCTCCTTTGTGGAATACTGCACGGGCAATAATTGTTTGAGACTCTTGGGAATGCCCCAGCTGGCAAGGGCATCAGGCTCCATGCTGAATTCCGTGTACAATTCATCCAGCAATTCCGGCAAATTGTCCGGATAATCCGTCAGCGGAATTTTATTCTCCTTGGCCTCCGCCAGAACAGACCGGAACCGGTCCCACCACGGCCGCTTCGGCCAATGACCTGCAATCAGATAACGGATATGCCGGCGCAATTCCTCCGGATTGGACCATCCCGTGACGGTAGGAATAAATTCTTCCCCCATGCCGATTGCCGTCCAGGGGATATCCGGAAACGCATGCCGCAGGAGGAGAGACACTTTTCCTTGGAATTGAGGAAAAACATCCTTTTCCAAAAACCGGCCCAGACGCAGTCTGCCGGCGTCGGTAAAAGCCGTTTTTTCCAGGCCGTAGATGTCCTGCATGAGTTTGACCATCGCCGGCGGATAATCCTGGGGATCAAGTTCTCCTTTCCGGACACGCGTTTCAAACGCTCGAAGCTTGCGATACCGTGGCCCCATGGTCAGAGCGAACCGCTCCCGGACCATGCGCCTGATGTTTCCGGAAACATCCTCCATTCTGGCCTGGGGCATGTCCCTGAACCGGAACGGATTCAATTGCAGAGTGGGAAGTGCCTTGATGAAAAGATTGGCAAAATGGCCGCGATAGTAATCGGTATAGCGGGACTCGGACATAAACTTGATGCCCATGTCATCCACCTCGTCCAAAGACAGGGCATACACGACATTGACAATGTCGTTATACGCCTTGGGATAAGCATCCAAGTCCAGACCTCCCTCACGGACTTGCTTTCGGATGGCCGTGTACGGCTCCCAAATCTTTTTTCGCCAAACCGGGTGGCGCGCTATCTGATATTGCACGAAGGCATCCATGTTGTCCGGCGTCCGGTACTCCGAATTATACGGCCAGCCCAGAGGATTGAGCCCGATGCCCGGAAAACTCTCCACGATGGCCCGCACATAGCTGCCGTAAAAATACGGCGCGACGTCTTTCTTGACCGCTTCCCCCAGGCTCAACCCTCCCTTTGCGGCGGAATTGCGGAAGGTCTCCAGGGTCAGTGCGTAGAAACGCTCGTGAAGGCGGATTAGTTCCTCGGGATAATCTTCAACGCGGATCTTCCCGGCCTGAATTTTTTCCAACACGCGCTGATATTCTTCCCACAAGCCGTCCATGCGGCGGCGCACGCGGTCGCGTACAACGAGTTTTCCGCCCTGAGCCTCTTTCCACAATCCCTGACCCTGAAAGGCCGATTCCGGCGCCAGGGCAGACAACGACGCAGGCATGCAGAATGCGGCAACCAGAATGAATACCAATAGTGTTTGTATGAATTTTATCGCCACTACGCTTTCTCCAACGTCATGTTGTCAATTTTCTCCTCGAAACAAACACAGCCATAGACACAGACAACAACCTCCGTCGAAGGGCAAGTCATAACCCCTCACAAACATCTCTAACCCGCTCCCCTTTCCTAGCTTATATTATACGCGACAAAATCTCGGTTGTCAAGGGTAGGGAGCCCGGATAGGATGGATAGGCGAGCTAATAGATAAAAGACAAAAATTAAACAACATGGGTATCGGATTATTTCTAGTGCGCACAAAATATTGTATAAATTTTCCTCCCCCCTTGAGGGGGAGGGTAGGTGGGGGGTGTGGGCAACCGTTAATCCCCCCATCCCAGCCTTCCCCCGCAAGGGGGGAAGGGGGTAAGGCCCATGGTGAATGCAACAATGATGTCGGCTAGAGTCAATCCGATACCCACACTAAACATATGCACGAATATTCATTGATGGAACAAATTGTTCAGGCCTTGTTGGACAAGGTCGCGCAACAGGGGGCGGGCGGCAAGGGAAGAGTTCAAGAAGTCTCCTTCTGTGTCGGCGCGCTGGAAATCCATTCGGAAGAATCCTTCCGGCAGGCGTTCGACCTTTGTGTCCAGGGCACCCCTCTTCGGGGCGCGATGCTGAAGGTGAAAGTTGTTTTTCCCCGCATTCAATGTGTTTCGTGCGGATATCAAAATGTCTATGACGTGAGCCACGAAGATGTCCACGATTTCATTCAAGGTCACGCTCCATGCCCGGCTTGTGGTAAAATGGCAGTGCTGGAAGGTGGCAGGGGAGTCGACGGTTTGGAATTACGTGTAGAGGAGCAATCGGCATGACGCAGGCGGAGCGTTTTGAAAAAGATACAGAAGAAGATGTCTCCGTACACATCTTTAATACATCGGCTCAATTGATTGGTGTGTGCCTGGCCGTGATCGGTATTCTGGCGGTTGTGGATAAATTGAAACTGATCAACACGTTTGCCGATGAACTGCTGGCCCTGGATGCCATAGCCTTTTTGACATCCTGTATCCTCTCCTATCTGGCTTTGCGGGCGAGGAAGAAGGCGAGAAGGTTTGATCTGGAACGGGCGGCCGATTATGTTTTTCTGAGTGCGCTGGTGTTGATGGCAATCGTTTGCACGCTTGTTACCTCGATGTTTCTCCGTTGACAGTTCGATTTTGAATAGGGTTGAAGATTATGGCTAGAAAAAAAGATATTCCGGACCAGATCATTATACAGAATCTGATGGTGAAAGCACTGCTTGGGCATACAGCTCAGGAACGGGCGCATCTACAAGATGTCTGGATCGATCTGGAGATAGAAACAGATTTGTCCCGTGCGGCGGAAAGCGACAATCTTGCCGATACAATAGACTATACAGCGATAGCGGCCGCCGTTCAGGTGGTCTTTAACCAGCGCTCTTACCAGTTGGCGGAGACCGTTGCGCAGGAAGTGGCGGCGATGCTTCTGGCAAAATTTCCCATCCAGGGTGTGACCGTCCGGATCAAAAAGAAGACCATTCCCAATGCCGCGTTCGCGGCGGTCCAAATCACCCGAACAAAATAAATGGGACGGGTTCATTTTTTTTGCACAAAAAAAAAAAAAAAAATTAACCCGTC
>CAZGMX010000210.1:0-4272 GCA_964526865.1 uncultured Actinomycetota bacterium
CGCCGACGACCCACAAGCAGTTGTATGGCGTGGAGTCAATCGGATAAGCACAAAGGCCCTTTCCAGGGGCGAAGTTCTTCTTGCCCCGCCGGCGATCTGTGACCCCGGCACTGCGGCGGTTCGGCACCGGCAGGAAAGCCTGCAGGCCAATTCCCTCCTCGAAGAGGCGGTGTAAATAGCGTCCCCTTCATTATTTTGCAATCGAACTGGCGATGTTGGGACTTTCTGGATTCACATCCAGGATCCGCTTGCCGGGGACAATCACCAGGTCCATATCCTCCACAGGGATGGCGCCGAGCAAAATCTGATCTCCCGTAACCAGTGCGCCCGCAAAACCAACACGGTTCTTGTATCTGATTTCGATGGGCCCGACATAAGGAACCAATTTCTTGCATCCATCGGCAAGCGTTACCTCTTTTTTGTCGATTTCTTTCAGTTTTAATTGAATCCTTATGTGCTCAGGGATACAAAGATGAACCGCGCCAGAATCTACGAGCACTGTCTCTTCAATGGCTCTTAATTTCTTCTCCCGTGGATTACTTAGGGTTATTTTCGCATTGATCAGTCCCATTGTGGTCTCTCCTGTCCGATGGTATTTCCCTTCTCCCGGCATTCCAGGTATTTCATGCAGTTCATTCGGCGTCGTTATTCTAGCATTTTTCTGCCGTTCTGTTACCTCAAATATGTGCTGGATGAATACTGTTGACAAACCCGCTGTTAATCGATATTGTCTAACCCAATGCTTGAACCTTGGATTCCATATTTCCTCTGCGGATGGGCGCAGTTTCAGTCTGGCCAGCGTGTCAAAGGGGCCTTGCTGTTTCTGTCTTTTCCCTCATCGGTAGCGCTGGCGGCGCACTATTTGTCCCGTGCCCAATCCGGCCGTGAACTGGCGATTGGATGCGTGGCCTTGATTCTGGCTGTCCTGATCTGGTCGTTTCATTATCTGGAAATGCAAGAGTTGAGAAGGATCGAACTGCCGGAGGAAGGGGACGAGCAGGGAGATCGCAAAACGGTTGTAGGGCTCCGCGTCAAGCGGACAATCGCCAAAAAGGCCTCCTTCACCAGGAAGGTCTCCCCGAATATTGTTGTCGATGAACTCTATTCCAGAGGGCGGATTGCTTATCTTCGCGGTTCGATGGAGGAGGCGAAGGATTGTTTTGAGCAAATTCTGCGCCAAGACCGTGCGGACTGCGATGCCGCGTTCCAACTGGGCAGAATCCATCACCGGATGGGCGATCACCGGCAGGCTGAAAAATGCTTTCGCCAGTGCCAGCAATTGCCTGGCGGCGGCAAGTGGGCCGAAGAAATCAAAAAATATCTGCAGGAAAGCAAGAATTAGACAGGGTCATCGCGAGGAGTCCCGCCAGCGCTGTGGTGGCGGACGACGTGGCGATCTCGTAGTAACAACGGGATTGCTTCTCCCGGCATGAAACACACCGGGATCGCAATGACGAAAAAATCCATGAGAAAAGAAATCACGTTTTTGCTGGTGTGCCTGGGGGTGCTGGGATTCTTTTTGTACAAGACACTCCAGGAAGGCCGCTGGGTGTTCAGCCGGGCTGGAATGGTTCTGAATGTCTCCGACTCTCTCTGTCAGGCCGTCACACCCCGGCAAATCAGCCGGATCGAAATCCGGCGTGCCGACAACATCATTGTGTTTCAGCGCCGCCCGGCCGTTTCCCCTGCGGATGTCAATACGGCCACACCGGCGCCAGACCAAGCCGCGTCCGACGCCGGTGGCTCGTGGTTTATGGTCGATCCGGTTGAAGCGCGCGTCAACCAGGAAAAAATTCAAACCCTCGTTGGCATGATTGTGAACCAGCGCAGCGATCAAAAATTGAAAATTCCCCTCGGGAAAGATGCCGCACAGCAGGAGGCGCTGCTAAAAAATTTCGGGATGGCGCGTCCGGCGCTGGGAGTGTTTTTTGAGGGAGATTTCGGCGAGCAATCTCTGTGGCTTGGGGAAAGTGCCCCTCAGGATCAGGGGGTTTATGCGCGCTGGATGCACGAGCAGTATGTCGAACTTGTTCCCACGGCCGCGGTGGACCTTTTGTCTTGTGCCGTGGACGACTGGAGGGAGAGCCGCGTGTTTTTTGAACCCGCCGCGCCGGTGGTGGACATCGTCTTGGCCAAGAAAGAGCAGACGCTGCATTTGTTGTCCGACGGGAGGGCGATATTTAAGGCGGGGGAGTTGAATTCCAGCGAACCCGAAATCATTCTCTCCTCTGATCCCGCCGCGCGCCGGGAGGTGATGGATTTCCTGAACAATGTTGCGTGTGTGGGATTTTGGGATGCTGCCCCGGAGATTTTGTCCAGACAGGTATTGATGACAATACGCCTGGTGCGGCAGACGGCCGCGCCGGGCAGGGAAAGCAAGGAAGAGGAGTGGATTCTGGAGAAGGTTCACACCAGCCAGGGTGAAAAACTGATTTTGAGCAATGGCCAGGAGAGCGTGAAATACGTAATGGAATCCAAATCGTTTGAAAAATACCTGGTCGATTTAAGCTGGATTTTGGAACGGGATTGGACGGACATCAAGGCGGACGCCTGCAATTATTTTTCGCTTGAGAAAGACGGCGGGGTTTTGGAATTCCTGCGGCAGGACGGGGTCTGGCGAATGACGGGACACCCTTTTTGGAATATCGACCAGCAGAAGGCGGGAGAATTTTTGCAAAATCTTTTGGGCACAAAGATGAATTCTCTGGAGGCCTGCCGGGAATTTTCCGCGCAAGACAGCGTGGTCCTTCGGGCGGGAAGGGATTCTCAGGACAGTGTCCAGATCACCCTGCGAAAGACAGGGGATCGCTGGGTGGCGCACCGGAAGGGAGATCCATTTGTGTTTTCGATCCGCGAGGAGAGTCTGAATCTGACTGCCACCAGCAGGCCATTTTATTGGCGGGACCGCACGGTGCTGAATATTGTGCCGGATTCTCTGACGGGGGTGATCTTTGTGCGGGAAAATGCCCAGTCGGAATTTGTCCGGCAAGACGGAGAATGGTATTTGGTCAAGCCGAAAAAAGGCCTGGCAAACCAGGAACTGCTTGACCGTGTTTTGGCGAAATTGATTCCCCTGAAAGCGGTCCGGTTTCTCTCTGAAAAAGAGTCGGCGGCCATCGGGGAGTTCAAGCCCCGGCTGAAGCTGGTGCTGTACACCGCGGCAGGGAAGCAGGAGCTTTGGTTGGGAAAACCTGTCCTGGGAGGTTTGCTGGCCAGGCTCCCGCAGGACGACGGCTTTTTTGTTGCGGGGAAGGACCATGGACACCCCATGCTGTGGAGGGACCCCATTTATCTGGTCTCGGAAATTCGGGAAGATTCCAACCGGGATGGCAGGATAGATCAGTGGATTCACTATCAGGAAGGACGGCGCTTGTGGATGGCCTCGGACGACAACCAGGATGGCCAGCCCGACAGCAAAATTTATTGGAGATACGACCATCGGGGCGGACTTGTCCGCATGGACGCGGATACCAACAACGACGGACGGATCGATCAAAAGACATACTTTAGAGAGGGCGTTCCCTACCGCCAGGAGGACGATGCGGACGGCAACGGAAAAATGGACGCCTGGACGACCTTTGCAAAGGGGATTCAGGCGGTTCAGCGTCTGGACACCAACGGCGATGGCAAACCTGACATGATCAAGAAGCTGGAACACGGCAAGTCGGGGGACATCGTTGGCGCTCAAGTGGATCAAGATTTGGACGGAATCGACGATTACCTGGAAAAGTACGAAGGCGGAAAGATACTCCGCGAACCCCTAAAAAAATAGGGACAGCTACCAGGTTTTTCTTAGAATAATCACCACAATCTCAGCTAAATCCTCTAACGGCCAAGATATCGGATTTCCCTCTATAACAAAAAAGAAAAACCTGGTAGCTGTCCCTATTTTTTTATGCCGTTCTCAGCGCGCCGTCTCTCGCATAATAACACACCCGGTTTCTTCCGCTGTGCTTGGCCATGTACATGGCCTGGTCGGCCTTGTGGATAAGATCCGCCGCCTCCTGCGCGTCATCGGGATAGTTGGACAGGCCCACGCTGACCGTGATGTGGATTGTTTCGTGTGCGGGACGGAAATGAAAGGGATGTTTCTCGATAAGGCCGCGCAGTCGGTCGCAGTATAATGCGGCCTGTGGTGTCGGTGTCTCCGGAAGGAGGATCACAAATTCCTCTCCGCCGTAGCGGCATACCAGATCCGTGATGCGGCAGTTGCCCTGAATGAGGCGAGCCAGTTCCGATAATATCTGGTCTCCAGCCATGTGTCCCAGGTGG
>CAZGMX010000210.1:4282-5086 GCA_964526865.1 uncultured Actinomycetota bacterium
AGTACCAGGGAGACGGGGTGCTGATAGCGCTGGGAACGGTAGATTTCTTTCTGCAAGAATTTCTTGAAGAAGCGGTAATTGAACAAGTGGGTCAGGCCGTCGGTGAAGGATTCCTGTTCCCTGCGCCGCAATTTGTGGTCCATGGCCCGCGCGTGCATGCGCGCAATGTCCTGGATGACGTCCCTCGTGACAGAAAATATCAAACCCGTTGCCCGGATGATGGAATCGGTCCCTTCGGGAAAAGACCGGCAAATCCATTGAAACAGCAGATCCTCCAGTGTCAGGATTTCGTCCAGGGAATCTTTTAAATCAAATCCCTGCCCCGTGCGCAGGCGGGCGATGGCCATGGCCTTGGTACGGAAGGGGCGCAGGCTGCCGCGCAGTAGTCCCTGGGTCAAAAGTTCCAGCGTTTGCAGAAGGCCCTGGCGGCGTTTTTTGACCGGCACAAAAATCGAGATGTTGTTTTTTTGCAGTTCTAGGCGGGTCTGCCACCGCGCCGTCAATTCCGGGATGTCTTTGAGCAAGCGGGTCCCCAGGGATTTGGCCGCGGCCTCGTCCTCATTCTTCAGGGGCGTGCGATCGATGAGCGCGTGTTTGATGGGGACACCTCGAAAAAATGATATCACGAATGATACGTCATTACGAGCAGCGAAGCGACGAAGCTGAAAGTCCGCCGACGCTTCAGTGGCGGGTAATCTGACGCGTAGCGTCATCGCGAGGCCCGAAGGGCCGTGGCGATCTCGTAGTAACAACGAGATTGCCCGCCACCAAAGCGTCGACGGGCGTACCGCTTCGCTCCGCTCG
>CAZGMX010000211.1:0-248 GCA_964526865.1 uncultured Actinomycetota bacterium
TTAGCTGGCCAGGCCAGATCACAATCGCGGTGGTGCTGGATGCCATGCTGGGTGGAGCGGCGTATTCCTTTCATCCCGTGCGGTGGATGGGAAAGTGCATTGAAAAAACTGAACCGCTCCTGCGAAAATTATTTCCCGATCCGCACCGGGGCGGATTGGTTCTAGCCATCGGCTTGCCCTGTGCTACGGCGCTGGCGGTGTGGGGATTGCTGGCGCTGGCGGATTCCCTGTCAGAGTGGCTGGGATGT
>CAZGMX010000211.1:258-5078 GCA_964526865.1 uncultured Actinomycetota bacterium
TACGCCTGTCTTGGTGTCCGCTGTCTGGCCGTGGAAGTGCAGAGGGTCTTGAAACCCTTGTCCGAGGGCGATCTGGACGAGGCCCGCCACTGGCTGAGCCGCATCGTGGGCCGTGATACAAAAAACCTGCCGCATTCGGAAATCGTGCGCGCCGCGGTCGAGACAACGGCCGAGTCCACGGGAGACGGCATCATTTCCGTCCTGTTCTATTCGTTCATCGGCGGACCCATCGCGGCCATGGTATTTAAGGCTGTCAGCACATTGGATTCGATGGTGGGATACAACAACGAGCGGTATCGCGAGTTTGGGTGTGTCTCGGCCAAGATGGATGACATGGCAAACTTCATTCCGGCGCGTCTGTCGGCCTTGTTGATTGGATTGGCGGTTCTGCTTTTCAAGAAATCTCCCTGGCAGGTATGGACCGTTGTGGTGCGCGACGCGGCCAAACAACTCAGTCCCAACAGCGGATATCCGGAATCGGCATTTGCCGGCGCCCTGGGCGTTCAACTGGGTGGCGATAATTATTATGGGGGCAAGCTCGTAAAAAAAGAAACCATGGGGGATCCAAACGAAGAGCTTGGCATCCAAAAAATCACGCAGGCGCTGAAGTTGATGTATGCGACAACGGCTGTGGGTCTGATTTTTTGCATCTTGATGTATTGGTTCGTTGGTTCTTTTTTTAACCCACAGGCCTATGCCCTTGAAGAAAGGATTGAAATCCTGAGCAAAGAAGATACAAAATCAAGATTGGATCAAATCGTCTGCATTCCATACCGGTTAGAAAAAGAGGGAACCCTCACCAAACAAAAGAGAACCAGTCTTCGAAAAACAGGAGAGGTTGTTAAAAAATTATATCGACCCGTCTATGTGGATGTTAACCAGGTGAATGATTCAAAGAAACCGCTGAAGGTCGACGGCTACGCCGGGGAAGAAATTCTTATCCAGTTGGCGCATGAAAACGCGATGAAACAGATATTACAGGATCGCTGCAACGCATTGAACATGCTGGCTTTGCGGGCGGATCCGTCCTGTCGATGGGCAATCAAGTTTTATGACGATGCGTTTACCTCTTTGATAAAAGGGGAGTTGGGAAAATTCAGGCGATTGTATCGCGATGCGCAGGAAAGATCACCGAACTGAAAAGTTTGCAAATCCCGCTTTTTCAATATCCTCCAAAATAATTTTCCTAAATTTAATGTTGACAGGTGGTTGCAATGGTTTAAGATATAACCCTCTGCTTGGTCAAAACTTATGGTGACCATTTATTTCGAGATCGAGTGGGGATGTTTGCTTTTTGATTTTACAGAACCGGGGCGTAGCGCAGCTTGGATAGCGCGCCTGCCTTGGGCGCAGGAAGTCGGTGGTTCGAATCCACTCGCCCCGATAAAGAAAGAATTAAGGATTAGGGATTAAGTGGTACGCAAAAAAAAAGAAAATGGCTGTAGTTTTTTTCTTAATTCGTAATCCTTACAGCTTAATCCTTGATTCGCGCCTGTAGCTCAGATGGATAGAGCACCTGCCTTCTAAGCAGGTGGCCGCCCGTTCGAATCGGGCCAGGCGCATGAAAGAAGGTGAACGGTTAAGAGGCAATAAGGCAGAAATGTGGGGGTTGAATTTATCAAGCGCTTCTGATGTAAAAAGGATAAAAGGAGGAAACATGGCAACAATAACGAAGAAACAGCTGGCAGATGGGATTGCCCTGGAGTTGGGGCTGACCCAGATGGAAACAAAAAAGGTCATTGAGGCGTTTCTTGAGAAGCTCAAGAAACACCTGACGGGTGGCGACCGCATAGAGCTGCGCGACTTTGGCGTGTTCAGCGTGAAAGAGCGGAAATCAAGACTGGGCCGCAATCCCAACAAGCCGCAGGAAGTCGTGACAATTCCGCGCCGCCGTGTGGTGCATTTCAAGGTCGGTCGCGAGTGGAAGAAGAGAGTGGACGCGCCTCCTGTCGCGCCAACGGTATAACTGGCTGCGCCTAGCGGTTCACCCGTGCCCCGACACATTGTTGTCGATGGGTATAATTTTCTTTTTGCCATTGGCAAAACGCCGAGAGAGGCAGACAGAACCCATCTATTGAATCTCCTGGCGGCCTACAAGCGCCGCAGAAATGTTCGCATCACGGTGGTGTTTGACAGGAAATCTGGTGCTGCAGAAGAAGGGAAGCAGTATTGTCTTCACGATGGTGTCAATGTAATTTTTTCCGCGCCGTTTCAAGAGGCGGATGAAATCATCTGCGGCATCGTGGAAGATGCTGAAAGCCCCAGAAACATACTGGTCGGCTCTTCCGATAGGGCGGGGGTCAGTAAGTATTGCCGCAAGGTGGGCGCGGAAGTGGTTTCCAGTCTGGATTTTTTCTCTTTTCTGGAAAAGCATCGCGCGGGCAGCAGGAAGGCACTTTCTTGCGATGAGGATGGGGACGCAAAACCCATTCCGCACGAGGCGGACACTGAGTATTATTTGGATCGATTCACCAAGCCGGATGACACGTGACATGCAAAATCAGCACAGCTGGGATGTGGTCCATCGATTTGAAGAGGCGCAGAAAAAGAAATATCTCAAAAAAAATGACGCCTCGCAAGACAGAGAGGTAAATTGGATATATCCTCCTATATCCGTCGATGTGTAGATCGTTTTGATAAGACAAGCCGTAGTTCCAAGTATTCAAAATTGAAAATTGTTTAACGCTCTTTATTGATCGTGGTGAGTGTAGCTCAGTTGGATAGAGCATCAGGTTGTGGCCCTGAGGGTCGCGGGTTCAAGTCCCGTCACTCACCCAGATGCGCGAAGAAAAGATGAGCGAGGGGAAGAAAATTTCTCCTCGAGGAACTCTGCATTACTTAACCCGAACTCGCATGGCATGAGAAGGTGTTTGGTCCTAACAACGGGATGAAGATTCTTTTGGAAAAATTTTCCGTGAATATGTCTGTCAAATGCAAGGGCCGATGGACGGGACTCCTTGCGTTCACGGCCAACAAAATGCAGATGGAATAGTCCATCAAACAAACAAGGAGCGAGATTGTTATGTATAAAGTGGTTTTGCTGCGGCATGGTGAGAGCGAATGGAACAAAGAGAACCGGTTCACGGGATGGGTGGATGTCGATCTGTCCCAAAAGGGACTCGATGAGGCTCACAAGGCCGGAAAATTGCTCAAAAAAGAGGGGTATTCCTTTGATGTGGCTTTTACCTCAGTCCTCAAACGGGCGATCCGGACACTGTGGATTGCTTTGGATGAGATGGATTTGATGTGGATTCCGGTTGTCAATTCGTGGCGGCTCAACGAGCGGCATTATGGGGGCCTGCAGGGACTCAACAAGTCTGAAATGGCAATGAAATTTGGAGAGGAGCAGGTCCTTGTCTGGAGGCGAAGCTACGATGTGCCTCCTCCGGCATTGAACCCCACAGACGCGATGTATCCCGGAAAGGACCCGCGGTATAAGGATTTGAACAAGGAGGATGTCCCCCTGTCGGAATGTCTGAAAGACACGGTCCACCGGTTCCTGCCTTATTGGCACGATACAATTGCCCCGGCGGTAAAATCGGGAAGGCGGGTCGTCATCGCCGCACATGGCAACAGCCTGCGGGCCCTGGTTAAATATTTGGACAATATTCCAGACGACGTCATTCCGGGGCTGAACATTCCGACCGGGATTCCCCTGGTGTATGAACTGGACGATCAACTGAAACCTATCAGGCATTATTATCTGGGGGATCCGGAAGAATTGCAGAAGGCAATCGAGGCGGTCAAGAATCAATCGAAGGCAAAATAGTGAGTTAGTTAAAAACAGTCATTGCGAGGCCGCCATCGGCGGCCGAAGCAATCTCGAAGGGGGAATAGACACATCGGGATCGCGATAATGACAAGTACCCCTGGAATTAAGTGTACTGTCCCCGAAATTATTGGAGGAGAGCGGCATGAAAATTCATTATTATATGTTGTGTTACCGGTTTGAAGCGCTGGTGGCATCCCATCTGGAGCCGGAGGCGTTTGGTCATTACATGGCGGTGGGAACGAGAAAGTTGAGCCATGGGAATGTGGTCTTTTTTGAAATCGACGAAAATCTGTGCAACGATTATTTCCGGTTGAGCGACATCCACCAGCGGTGCGTGCCCACGCCAGACGGCGGGCCCAAGCGGAGCAAATACATCAGCGTCTACCGGGTTTTGGAACACCTGGACCTTTCCGTACTCGGCAACCTCTATCTGACGACGGCCGACGGGCGTGTGCTGACGCTGGAGTCCACGCCCTACGACATCCATCAGGAGCCAAAAGGCATCAATCTCTACCAGGAACTTTGTCCGCTTCCGCCGCAGGTGGTTTCGGCCCTTCCGCCGGCCGCGTTCTGCAAATTCATGACGGATCCGGACAATCCGATCAGTGTGCCGCGCATTTTTTATGCAGACCTCTTGCTGGACCGGGACGATCTGGGATTTTTGGCGGGATATCTGCCGTACTCTCAGCCGATGCATATCCTCGAATGCGTGAAGGAACTGGAATCAGACACAACAAAACCCACCAAGACTGTCTGCCGCACTCCGCAAATGAACGCGTTCTTTCGGACGATTCGCAGGGGATTCTTTGTGGGAGACCAGGCCGGACTTAAATTTTACCGTTTTCCCGATTTGCACGAACTGGAAGTGCAGCACTCCCGCTGGTGGCGCTCAGCCGTTTCGGGTTGAATCAGCGGCGTCGACATCCTGTTTTCCATAACACAATCATGACCGGAGGCTTCGATGGGTTCTGAACAACATAGGCGTTTCAATTTTAGTGGAATTCGTTGGACGTATCTACTTGTCCTGATGGCGTTGTTTGCGGCAGGC
>CAZGMX010000212.1:0-5076 GCA_964526865.1 uncultured Actinomycetota bacterium
GTACGTCGAATCAACCTCGCAATAGCTTGCCTCAATTCCGGACAGCTTGCAAGCCCGGACAATCTCTTTGGACTGATATGCCGGGTAGAGCCAGTCGGACTTGAAGGCAATGACCAGGACTTTTGCCCTGATCCCCTTCAGAGCCTCCTGCAGGGACTTGTTCCGGAACGCGTCGAAATTGTCCATGGCCTTGGTAATATAGAGATAGGAGTTGGCGTCAAAACGTTTCACAAATTTGTCGCCGCGGTTGTGCAGATACCCCTCGACTTCAAAATCCGGATTGAATTTGAACGGCTGGGCCTGGTCTTTGCGCACCCGCCCGAACTTTCGCGCCATCGAACTGTCGCTCATGTACGTGATGTGCCCCACCATCCGCGCCAGCGCAAGTCCTTTGGAAGGAGGAAGACCCCCGTAATAATTGCCAAATTTCCAATTGGAATCGCTCATGATGGCCTGCCGTCCCACTTCGTCGAAGGCGATTTGCTGGGGAGAATGGCGGATGGCTGTCGCGATGGGGATGGCACTCTGGATTTTTTCCGGATACATGGTCAGCCACGCCAGCACCTGCATCCCCCCCATGGACCCCCCCGCCACGCACAGAAGTTTTTCGATTTCCAGGTGATCCACCAGTTTCTTTTGACAATGCACCATGTCCCCGATGCTGACCAGGGGAAAATCCAGGCCGTAGGGTTTGCCCGTCTTGGGATGGAGGGACGAGGGACCGGTGGACCCCTTGCACCCGCCCAGGACATTGGAGCAAATGACGAAATATTTCGTCGTGTCAAAGGCCTTGCCCGGACCGATCATGGAGTCCCACCATCCCGGCCGCGTTTCCCCGGGGGCATAGCCCGCCGCGTGCGCATCCCCTGACAGTGCATGCAGGATGAGAACCGCGTTGGACCTGTCCTTGTTGAGAGATCCGTATGTTTCGTAAGCCAGCGTGATGGGGCCCAGGCGTTCCCTGTTTTCCAGTGTCACCTCATGGGGCGGCTGGGCAAACGTAAAGGCCTTCGCCTGGACAATTCCAACACTGTCTCTGGTTGTCACAACTCCCCTCCAGGATTCGGCGCACAACGGCCAATCTTCGCCGAATCCCCGTTTCGGCGGACATCATTACTTCTTACCTGGGGCCCTCTTTCTTAAAATCCTCAAACAGCCACGTGGAAAGATACCGTTCCCCCGTATCCGGAAAAATCACCACCACCATCTTGCCGGTGTTTTCTTTCCTGTTGGACACTTCCAGGGCGGCCCAGCAGGCGGCCCCGCTGGATATCCCCACTAGGATACCTTCCTCTTTGGCCAAACGCCAGGCTGTTCTTCCTGCATTATCATCCGAAACTTTGACGATCTCATCAATAACATTTTTATTGAGTACGTCAGGAACGAATCCCGCCCCGATTCCCTGAATTTTATGGGCCCCCGGAGACCCGCCGGACAAGACCGGCGACGAAGCAGGCTCCACCGCAATGATCTGGACGCTCTTCTTTTTCTTCTTGAGCACCTCTCCCACACCCGTGACCGTCCCGCCCGTCCCCACGCCAGCCACAACAATATCCACCTTTCCATCCGTATCGTCCCATATTTCCCTGGCCGTTGTCCGACGATGGATTTCCGGATTGGCAGGATTTGTGAACTGCTGGAGGAGGACAGAGCCGGGAATTTCTTTGGCCAACTCCTCCGCTTTCTTGACAGCCCCTTTCATTCCCTCCACCCCCGGCGTCAACACCACCTGGGCGCCGAGAATGGCCAGCAACTGCCTGCGCTCCACGCTCATCGTATCGGGCATGGTCAACATGAGTTTGTACCCCTTGGCCGCCGCCACAAACGCCAGCGCGATTCCCGTGTTGCCGCTGGTCGGCTCGATGATGACAGCGTTTTTCTTGAGCCGTCCCTTCTTTTCTGCGTCTTCGATCATGGCAATACCGATCCGGTCCTTGACGCTGGCCAGCGGATTAAAAAACTCCAGCTTCGCCAGCACGACTGCCGCCGCGCCCTGCGCAATCCTGTTCAACCGAACCAGCGGCGTGTTGCCGATCGTTTTTGTGATGTCCTCAAAGATTCTAGCCATGGAATCCCCCTGTCCGGTTACTTGGCTGCCGCTTTGTGTAAGGCCTGGTCGATGTCCGCCAGGATGTCCTCGATGCTTTCCAGACCGATCGACAGACGCAGGTAGTCTTCCGTGACCCCCGTGGCCTGCTGTTCCTGGGCGGTGAGCTGTTGATGCGTTGTCGATGCCGGGTGGATCACCAGACTCTTTGCGTCCCCGATGTTGGCCAGATGCGAAAGAAGCTGTACAGAGTCGATGAACCTCTTGCCGGCCTCCAGCCCTCCCTTGATGCCGAATCCGACGATCGCGCCGTATCCTTTTTTCAGATATTTGGACGCCAGCCGGTGATTGGGATTGTCCGGCAGGCCCGGATAATTGACCCACTGAACCAGCGGATGTTTTTTTAGAAACGAGGCAACCGCCAGGGCATTCTCGGAGTGCCTGGCCTGGCGCAAGGGCAGCGTTTCCAGTCCCTGCAAAAGGAGAAACGCGCTAAACGGGCTCAAGGCCGGTCCGATGTCCCTCATCCACTGCACCCGCAGGCGGATGATAAAGGCGACATTGCCCAGGCCGGGGAAATCCCCGAACACGTCCCAGAACTTCAACCCGTGATAGCTGGGATCGGGCTGGGTGAACTCAGGAAACTTTCCATTGTTCCATTTGAAATTGCCGGAATCCACCACGACGCCCCCCAGAGTGGTCCCGTGGCCGCCGATGAATTTTGTCGCCGAGGTGGTCAGGATGTCCGCCCCGTAATCGATCGGCCGAATCAGCCCCACGCCGACGGTGTTGTCCACCACCAGCGGAACCCCTGCTTCGTGGGCGATCTTGGCAATGGCCTCAAAATCCGGCACGTCGAGTTTGGGATTTCCGATCGTCTCGGCATAGACGGCCTTTGTCTTGGACGTGATGGCCTTCTTGAATTCCTCCGGCTGGTCCGAGGCGACAAATTTCACGGTTCTCCCAAGTTTCGGAAACGTGTAATGAAACAACTGGTACGTTCCGCCATAGAGGTTGTTGGCCGAAACGATTTCATCGCCCACCTGGGTAATAGCCAGCAGAGCCAATGTTTCCGCCGCCTGGCCGCTGGCCGTGGCCAGGGCCCCCGTTCCCCCTTCCATCTGTGCCACGCGTTTTTCAAACACGTCCGTCGTGGGGTTCATGAGACGGGTGTAGATGTTGCCGAATTCCTTGAGCGCAAACAGATTGGCTGCATGTTGTGTGTTTTTGAAAACATACGACGTGGTCTGATAGATGGGCACGGCGCGGGACCCCGTGGCGGGATCTGCCGCCTGGCCCCCGTGCAATGCGATGGTTTCGATCCCTGGTGATTTCGTTCCTTTTTTTTCCGACATGACTTCCTCCTTTAAATATCGTAAGAAATCTCTTTTGTCTTATTTTTCTGTTTCTCGACGATGTGTTCCAGCGTCAGCGCGGAGAGTCTCTTTTGGATCGTGTCCTCGATGTCCCTCCAAATGTCATTGAACACGCACCGCTCCGTGCGCCGGCACGACCGCGCATCGTGGACGCACTCCGCCATACACACAGGACCTTCCAGCGCAAACAGAATTTCCTTCAGCGTCACCTTTGCCGGCGGCCGGGTCAACACGTATCCGCCGTGCACCCCCCTGATCGAGTGAACCAATCCGGCGTTCTTCAGCGGAGGGACCAGATGCCACAGGTACTTTTCCGAAATCCCCTGCCGGCGCGCGATGTCCTTCAAGAACACCGGCCCCTTCCCTGAGTACAGCGCCAGGTCCAGCATCAGACGGCTTCCGTAACGCCCCTTGGTTGATAATTTTAGCACCGTATCGCCTCCTGCATTGATACTATGGATAGTCTATTAAATTGGTGGGGTATGTCAACAAGAATCTACGCCGATGCCTCTACCCAGGCGGGCGGTGCCAGCAAGTCAGACTGCGGACCGGACACACCCGCATCCGGCCGGCCTTCATCAAAAAGACCTCCTGCCGGGCGCCCACGCCTCAACGGCTGCGGCGTGGCCAACATGGCATAGGACGATAACGGCAGCCGCGGATCCTTTAAAAGGGATTTGGGTTTTACCTTTAAAGCGCCGGCGATGCGTTCGAGTTCCTCCAGTGTCGCGGGCCGCCTGCCGCGCTCCATTCTGGAGACGAATGTGTAATCCAGCCTCGCGTCTATTTGCTGCGCCAATTCTGCCTGCGAATATTGCAGCGCTTCCCTCCTGGAGCGGATCGCATCCCCAAGGACAACGCGCGCGGGCACAAGGATGTCCTGTCTGCCCGTCAAATATTCATACGGAATGTGATGCCTCCTCGCAAAGCCGCCCAATTCCTCGGCAACCGCGGCCGGCGTGTCGTTCACGTCGAATTCACACAGCGCCGGCGGAACATCAATTTCCAGAAAGCGCGCTGCCGTTTTAATGCGGGCAACAGGATAGGTGTTTTCTTCTCCCGTCAAGAAACCGTATGGCACACACAGGATCCCCGCCATCTGCTTGATGGTTTTTAGATGGGGAAACCAATCCTGTCTGCGCCACAATTTCAATTCGTCTCTGTGGACATCCAGCCGCGACGCAAGTTCATCCTCCTCCATCCCCAAAAACGCAAGAGCCAAATCCAGCCGCGCGATGGAGAGCGCGGGTTTGAGAAGATCGTCCGCGCCGATCCCGAACAGGAATCCCTTGGGGATATCACAAGCCGCCTCGATCTTATCCGCCATTCCCATGTCCGGCCTTTCTTGCCTTTGCGCAAGGCCGTGTAGTTTCGTCATGGGGATTCCCGTCTTCGCCATCAATGTAAAAAGCGTCATGTGCCGCATCGCAAGGACCCGGTTGAAACGGCCCGCATCGATCGGCGGAGACGGAATGGAGGGATCCTCCTCAAATCCCATCAAATAACCGTATGTCACGCCCAAAATTCCTGTCATTTCTTTTACGAGTTTCATGCTGGGAGTCCTCGCACCTGTTTCCAGCGCATAGATGAATGCCGGCACCACGTTGAGACGGCCGGCAAGTTCTTCCCTGCCAATCCCCCGGTGGATCCTCA
>CAZGMX010000213.1:0-5075 GCA_964526865.1 uncultured Actinomycetota bacterium
AAGCCATATATAACTTTGATTTCTGCGGATTGCGTCCCGGACGTTGTCGTCCGTGAACGTCGCCATGGTCAACGCCCACTCAAAGTCCAAAAATCGCATTCTCCACTTGCCCCTGTCCTGCCAAACAATCATATTTTCTGGTTTGCGAGTTTCGCGGTTGGAATAGAAGTAGCGGAAGAGGTCCGTCTCCACAAATTCAACGGGGTCCTGAACATGCCCCATCCACGCGGAATAATTCAACCGCTCCACGTCGCGCAGGGAAAAATCTTTCGCATAAAGCCGGCTTGTCTGGCGGGTTCCCTTCACAAGATTGTCCACAGCAAAGGGCTCCGCGTCTTCCAGATATTCACAAACGGGCCTCAATCCCTCCTTGTCCGCTGTGAATTGGACACTGTGGATATTATGAAAGCCCAGCACGTGCGCCATCTCATAGGCCAGCCTCTCGCTAAGAGCCCAATCCCAGTTCTGATGCAGTGTCTTGACAAAAACTTTTCTCTCATAATGCCCCTCCGGCACTTCGTACACGGGATAGAGACCCTCGCGGAGCGACCCCGTCCGGACAACATCCGCACCCCCCAGATTGATAAACAAGGGCTGAAGGACATGCGCCCTTTCCGCACGCATATGTTCCTCCATCTTGAGCAGGTAATCAACGGCGTCGTTGGGCTGTTGGGGCACGTGCCATTCCTTTGGCAATCTCTGGTTCAGGGAATTTAGTAGTTCGAACAGCCGCTTGACTTCATTGAGTGATCGGCCATCCAAAATATTATAAATACTCACTTCATCCACCCCCAATTCCTTATTCAGCGTCGCGGCAATTTGCCAGCGCCGGCCTTCCCATCCGCCCGACATCTTCCTGCCTTCCTGGCCGGCCCCGGACGTTAAATCCACGCCTTGCGGCGGATGTGTTCCGCAGAGTTCCGCAAGCGAAATGGTTGGGTTTTTTAGCAGTTCGCTGGGTGGAAGATTCAACACCTCCGCAACACGCGCGATCTGCTCCAGCGTAACATCCAATTTCCCCTTTTCCATCTGCGATACCAGCGTTTGATACCACCCGACATTCGTCAATCGGGCCAGATCCCCTTGACTCAGCCCTTTGTCTTTCCGGCACTGCTGAATTTTGTCTCCTGCGATCAGGCGTGCGGGCAGAATAATATCTTCTTTGCCCGTTATGTAGCTGTGCGAAACGTGGCTGCGCCGGACCATATCCCCCAGTTCCCGCGCAATTTCAACAGAAGGATTTTGAACGTCAAATTCTTGCGCATGTTCAGGGATTTGTATTTCTAAAAATCGCGCAACAGCCTGAACCCTGTCGGGCCTGAACGTCTGGCCCACCCCCGTAAGGAAATTCGGTCTGACACCAACAACATCCGCCATATCCTTGATGACATCAAAAGCCGGCGACTCTCTCCCTGCCAGCCATTCGTCCACCCGGACCGGGGGAACGTTCAGCACATTGGCCAAAGCCTGCCTGGAAATTCCCCGGTAGGCCATGGCCAGTTCGAGCCGCGGGACGGATAATACCGGCCGCACAACCTGGCCGGGGCCGAGGGTCCGGGCGTGCGTGTCCTCCTCCATCTTCATCAAATATTCCTTCGTCACGTAGAGGGGACCTGTCAAATCCTCGAGGCTTCCATCTTCCGGCACGTGAAGACCCGTTTCCCAGCCATAGATCAACGACTCGTTCTTGTGTCCCAACATGCGCGCCAACTCTTTGCGCATCAATCCACAGCGGGTGCGCGCGTCCACCAAACGCTGGGGCTGAAATATTCCAACCGGTTCCACAGACAGCGGCTCAAGCACCAAGTCCATCTGTCCCATCAGATACTCCACGGACACGTCAAATCTTTCGGACATGAGCGTGATTTGTTTGCTGTCCGGCGTCCACGTTCCGTTCTCCCAATTGGTGATATAACTCGGGGCCACACCCAACTCACGGGCGGCTTGCCCCGGGGTCCAACCTTTATGCAGGCGCGCCGCCTGGAGCCTTTCTCCATGGAATTGCGGTTTTACTACGGGGGCAAACGTCATTTCTTCCAACCCCATCAGATACTCGTAGGTCACATTCAGAAACCCGGCCAATTTTTTGACCAAATCTTCATCTCTCTTTGCATAACCTCCTATTTCCAGTTTGGATATGCGTGATCCATCGTTGTCCCCCAGCATTGCACCCAACTCTACCTGCGTCAACTCCCTGGCCTCCCTGGCGATTCTCAACCGTTCGCCGTCAAACTGCGCCAACCGGACTTGCGGCATATCCCGTCCCATCAGCCATAGGAAATCCACGCCAAAAACACCGGCGATTTTTTGGAGCACATCGACAGGCGGCACCAACACTCCCTTGTCATTTTCATAGATGTCCAGTGTTCCTTCAGAGATTCCCACCTTTTTCGCCAGCTGCGACCGGGTCAATCGCAATTTCATCCTTGCCTCTTTGATCCGCTGAGTCGAATGACCGTAGGCCCGGTCGGCCAGAATGACAGGCGCCTGTTCCTGTCTGTTGAGTTTGATAACAGCCTTGATGATGGCGGAACGCCTAAACACCAGTTCGCCATTCGGGTCATGCACTCTCAAACCAAGACTTCGCACCGACGAGATCAACTCATCCACAGTGGGATTGCTCTTTTTTTCCGCCGTGTATTTTTGATAGGCTTCTTTGATCAGGACAGCCATGCGCTTTCCTTTCGGGACATCCGAGGCAAAAACTCTGTGTGTCAATTCCATATCCGCCATACTTTCTGGGCGGGCCTCGTCTTCAAATCCCATGAGATATCCGTACGTCACATTGAGCCCTTGGGCAAGCCTCCTTAAGATTGGAATCTCGGACTCCGTATCACCCGCCTCCAGATGCTGAATATGTGGCTTGGAAACTGTGCTGATTTCTGCCAGGTGTTGAGTGCTATACCCGGAATGTGCCCGGCACTCGCGCAGGCGCTGAGGCACAAAATGCGGCTCCTCGACATCGTCGCCCTCCATGCCAAGCAAAAAGGCCGTCGTGACATCCAGCCCCGCCGCCAGCCCCTCCAGGTACCCCTTGGCAGGGGTCTGCAGACCGTTTTCCCATACACTCACGCTCGGGCCGGAACATTCGTATCCCTTGGCCACGATTCGCGCGGCAAGCTCCACCTGCGTCAGACCCCGGCGCATCCGCATGGCCTTCATCCGGCTGGGCGAGAATTTTGGAATCTTCAACTCGATCTGGGTGCGGCCCGCTAAAAATTCCGGCGTAACAGACATCCTTTCCATTATCGTCTTGAGATTCTCATCGGTCGGTATGGATGTCCCGTCCTCCCAGCCTTTGATGGTGCCAAACACGACACCCAGTTTTTGGGCAGCGTCCGTCCTTGTCCAGCCCAGGTGCTTGCGCGCAAGAACAAACTGACTGGGAACAAACCGGGCCGGCGGCTCCATGTCCTCCTGCCCCATCAGATATTTGTATGTGACATTCAATTCGACCGCCAATTTTCCGACCAATTCGCTGTCCCGCTCCGTCAACACCCTTGTTCCCGTTTCCAGCCGGGCAATGGTCCACTGCCCCTCTCCGACTGCCGCAGCAAGTGAACCTTGAGACCACGCACGCGCCTCTCTGGCCTTTTTCAGCCGGTCTTTGTCCAACAGGGCAATCGGAGTAACGTGTTCGTCTTTTCCGACAAAATAGAGAGGGTCCACGCCCAGAACTGTTGCCAATTTATTCAGGTTCACGCCCAGGGGAACAGCGTCCCCCTTTTCATACCGCAAGACGGTAATGTTATCGATCCCTGCGAGATCGCCCAATTGCTGTTGAGAGAGGCGTTTTTTCTGGCGTGCTTCTTTCAGCCGCTCTGGATAAAATCCATAGGCAAAATCCGACAGAAGCATGACGCACCGATACGAACGATTCAGTCTAGTCATCGACTGCTCCGCCGTGGCCCTGCCCAAATCTCCCTGAAATGCCGACGGATCCGATGCCGCAAGTTGTTTTGCGGAAGCATTCAGTTGAGCCCGGCTGGGGTGTGCATTGCCGGAAAATTCGCAGGCACGAAAGGCCTTGTAATAAAGGATATCCTCTGCCGCCGGCAGAAACGCGTCCTTGCCGAAAATCGCCCTCACGATTTCCGGCGGCATCGTATCCAAGCTTTGGCCGGTGTCTTTATTGAAGACCGCGCGATCCGGCATCAACTGGCATATCAAGAGCATCTCGCGGATCTTGCCGCTCTGTATGACCTGCGAAAATATCATCTCTGCCACGGCCGGAGACAATTTGACGATCTGCTGTAGAATCTGCGCACTATAGACGGGAGATTTCTCATCGCGTTTTGGATTGAACGATTCTTCTATAAACACCGTGGCAAACAGATTTGGGTCGGAGGATGTGGGCAGGCGCCTGCTGATTTTTCGGCATATTTCCCGTGCCGCGTCCCGATAGACGACAGGATTGACCGCTTCTGTGCCCTGACATTTTTGATATGTCAGCAAGAACCAAACGGCGTCTTTGACGTCCGAAGGAAGCACCCATTCCGGGGGAATTTTTCCTCCCCAGGATTCCAGCAGGTCATAGATATTTTCAATTTGGCTGTTCTTGAGATTTTTTAGCGCGTGCTTTACGGCGGCATTTCTCACCTGCAGTTCTTTGGCAAGAATTCTGGCGATCTTCAGGCGCATAGCATCCCACCGGTCCAACATCTGACGCCGGTTCTGAGCGGAGTTGGTAAAGCCAAACGGATCCTGATCAGACGGTCGTGATTGTACCGTTTGTGATCTTACTTGAGTCGCAGACTTCTTCTTGCCATTCTTCTGGAACAAACTGGAAGGAGCCAGTTTGTTTTCAGCCGAGTGCGTGGAATACACAGAAAGAGCCACCCCTTCAGGTCCTGTGGAAAGAACAGCGCCTGCCAGGACTGCGATACAAAGCCTGGTCGTCAAAACCCGCAGCTTCATGCCTTTATTATACACCGCAATATGGCTTCTGTCAAGGGGTTGGGATTTATTTGTTGGGGTTGGGATTTATTTGTTGGGGTTGGGATTTATTTGTTAGCAGAGGCATTTTTCTGGTAATCTTATAGCGGTCAGTCATTGCGAACCCGCCGAAGGACGAC
>CAZGMX010000214.1:0-5055 GCA_964526865.1 uncultured Actinomycetota bacterium
TCCTCCGCCGCCAGGGAATACAAGGCCTCCATGACCTCCCACCGCCGCCGCAATGCGTCTTTAAGATATTGTTCTATCCACAACCTTTTCTCCGCCGGCAGAGGATGGGAAAGCAGGCGGTTGAGTCTATCGATCAACAGGCGCAAAGACTGCTCTGACTCTTTCATTTCCCGCATAAACTTGTTCAATTCGTACTCCCCTCCCAGCCCTCGCAGCAAGCGCTGTTCTTCCGAACCCACCAGCCCCGCGTAATACAAAGCCAGATTGTCCCGGATCAACGCCATGCCGGAATGGGGCCGAAGCGGTTGGGTCTGCATGTGCGCGTAGAGACTTGTCATTGCTTTGTCCCCGAAGGATTCCCGCAGGGAATCCAGAAAAGCCCGCATGGCATTCGCGTTGGCAAAGAGGTCTTCCCTGCGACTGCTCTCAGAACTACCCCAAAAGAGTTTATAAAAACGCTGCAACTCCGGATAAGATGCGAAATTGGTGGTTGTCGGCTGGGGAGACGACTCCCCTTTTTGGCTCAGAAGGATGCTTAAAATTTTATACAGGGTATCGCCGGGACTATATTCCAAATCGAGCAGGCTCTCGTCGCTCATAAAACCAACCACGCCGAAATCGAAAAGGACAACCTCGTCATCCACCAATTCCATGGCGTTGCCCGGGTGCACATCTCCCGGCAGAATCCTCAAGCCCGTATCCTTCATAAATGTCCAATACCCCTTGAACATTTTTTTGATGATCTGATAGGCTGCCTCCGGATAGGCCGCTGCAAACTGAGTGACATCGCTGTAGGCGGCCTTTCGCGCCGATTCCTCCAGGCGTTCCCGCAGTGTCTGCCCCACCAGGAATGGCCCAACACAGTAACCGTCGCGGGGTTTGCTTTCCAAAACGGCTTTAAGGCGCTTTTGCCGCCGTTCAAGTTCACTCGGCGACAGGCCGCGCAATTGCTGTTTGATCCGGTCCTGCATCTTCTTCAAGTTGAGCATTTCCTTTTCGAAATTTTCATCCTGGCCGGGCTGGGGGACAAACAGGGTGATCCACCGGTTTTCTGTTTTGCCCGGTTCTCGATATACCACGCGGACAACAATTTTCGTGCCGCCCTCGGCGTGTCTGGCAATTTTTACCAACTCCGCATTTTTTGGAACATCTCCCTGCTTTTGTAATATTTTGAACAAGGCCCCCTCGGCGCCTTCATCGGTCGCGGCAATTTTATCCAGCTTTTCATCTTTTCTATCAAGCTGATGGACCAGAAGGGCAATCGCGTCTCCGGTTGACTCCAATCTTTGAACTGTTTTCCCAGGAGCAAACGGGCTGCGCGGAGCAAGAAAGTTATACTGGTGATAAGTACTCCCTCTTCTTCTACACGTCATCGCGAGGCCCGAAGGGCCGTGGCGATCTCGATGGAACAACGAGATTGCTTCGTCCCGTTCCCGCCATAGGCAGGACGGGACTCGCAATGACGGATAAGGGAACAATCCTCCCGGAATAAAACTCGCCGCAACCACGCAGATCATAATCAGCCGCACAATTTTCATAACCCCGCCTCCACAGGCGACTCCGTGCCGAGTTCCGGCAACCGCGGCAACGGCTGAACCGCGCCGCGGTATGCGCGCGCCTTGTCCAGGAAAGCTCTAATGGAGGTTTCATCCCAGCCAAGCTGGCTCAACATCTGGATCACGCGCGGCTCCGGCGGCAGTTGCACCCTCCCCTCCTGAACCACGATACCCATCATGGAAAAAACCCGGTACAAAAGAAGCGTCTCCATCATCCTGGCAGCTGGTTCTGTCATACCTTCCGTCACCTCACCGGCATGCCGCAGGGAAAGGTCGTCAAAGGCACGACGCAAGGCCCGCGCATCCGCTTCGTTCAAGCCGGCCACACTCAATCCCGCCGCAAAAATCTTCATCGCCGCCAGCGTTTCCCGCTTCTCATAATGCCGTCCCAGCGCCATAAATATTGCCCCGTCCGTCATCGCGCTCAACTGCGCGCTCTGGCCGGGATAAATATCTGGGTGCGCGCGGACGTAATCGATGACGTCCTGTATGACCCCCGCCGTCAGACCCTCTTCCAGAAAACGCGACAGCGGCCGATAGACATTATAGACGTCGATTCCAAGTTCATTCTCGTTGCCCAGCGTCGTCATCACCTCATCAAACTCCGCCGGCGCCTCGGCACGCAGGCGATCCACCCGGATGAAAAATTCCAGCATGCAGATAACCTCCTCTACATCAGACTCCATTCTGGCATGCGCCATTTCGCCTTTCAGGGTCTCCCGTATCAATATGGGGGAACACCGGGCCGCCGTATTGACACTCAAGGTGTTCGTCCTTTTATCCAGCCGCGCAAGACTGCTCCGTGTAAAATCATCAAAGCCCTCCAGCCGGAGAGGTTCGCGCACGCCAGGAACCCGAATCAATGTCACCTCTCGGATCTGTCCTGCCGGAATACGTTCCTGGGTATGTTCTACTGAGACTCCTATCCCTTGCAATTCTTCTTCAATGCCAGCCATCAACAACCGAGGCGCCGGCGTCCCCATCAACGCCGCGGGCACCGCCCCTTTCTGGACCGCCCCCATCACATCCACCGCCACGGGCGAAGACAGGGGCATGAGACGGCGCAGGTGCGCCACAATTTTTTGAACAAACGGATCATCCTTTTTGGGAGACTGAAGATATAAATTTAAAATGGCATACAAATCGCCGGCGCTGAATTTTTTCCAGTAGTCAGCCGCCATCTCACCCTGGGCCATTAGCTTCATCGCTTCTTCAACCAACCCCAGAACCCTGATATTTTCCGAACCCCCTTGCGCCTGACTTTGCAGGCCGACGAGTGTGTCCCGCTGTCCTGTTTTTTCCGCCTCACTCATTTGGACCGAAAGAGCCCCCATTTGCGCATTCACCTGCTCCGCCGCCGCATGCATCTCTGCCTCCTCCAACCGGGCTTGAATCTTAAATTTTAGATCCTCCTGTCTTTCTATTGCATACCGCATCTCTGTAATGCGGTCATTCAAAGTCAGCAGTTGTTCGTAAATGAGTTTTGCTCGCCCGATCGCCCCTCGTGCCTTTTGCAGCTGCTTTATTTTCGCCGAATCCAGATACTTCGATTTACTGATATCCCCTGAGACAGCAAACAAGGCCGAGAAGAGCCAAATTTTCTCCATCAAATTCTCCTCCGGCCTGTCGCAGAAGTCCTTGCTGACTGCGTAAAGCCGGGCCAGCATCGTCTCCTTCATGCGTTCGTGATCATCCAGTGACTCTTTGAGGCCATTCAATGCGCCATCTAGCACTGTCAATTCTCCCATCAGTTCCGACACCGACATGTGAAGAAGTTGCTCGATATCCAGCCGGGTGCGCAGTGCCAAGAAAATGAAAGGCACGTTCACCGCATTCTCTCCAGGCATATTCGGTTCCAAAACGGAATGGGCAAAAAATGCTGCGGTATACAGGAAGATCGTCGTCTGGTTTTCCGGTCTGTTCAAAAAGGCATACACCCGGTGCATGAACTGGGTCACGCGCAACCGCACCAACGCATTAATGGACTGGCCCATCAATACCAGATTGAGATAGATCAAATCGGCCTTTGTTACTTTCGTTCTTCCGGCGGCGCCAAGAGTCGGCATTTCCTCGTTTCTGCCATACAGGCCGAATGTCATGAGCCAAAGGGTTGTTTCTATCCAATGCAGAGGAATCATACGGGACAAATCGCGCCGCGCCTCCTGCAGTGCTCCCTGAGCCCGGTTCTCCGATTCTCTCAAAGTAATAACAACCATAAGCGCGCGCGCAACACTGGACCGAACGAGTTCTTTTCTCTGATTCACAATATCCCAAAGGTTCTCAAGATTTTGCTGAAAACTACTGACACGGCGCTCAATTTCAACTTCATGGCGCTTTTCCAATCCGCTGATTTGCGCAATCGTTGCTTGTTTCGCCTGCCGGTCATAATCCAAAACCACGCCGATTCGGCCGATTGTAAAGCGATAGGAAACCACCCAGCCGGCCTTCGTTTCATCCTGAAAAGTAAAAGGATAATTTCGCGCAACGGGATCTTCTCTGTCCGCAAAGATGCTCTGAATCGCATACCGGGCTCTCGCCGGATTCTGCTTGCTGACCCAAAGTCTTTCTAAGACATACCTTGCGAAGAACAAACGAACAGCCAGCCATAGCCTTTCTTTCGCATCCGGACCATCCTGAGAAAAGGAACTTTTCGGCGCCAAGTCATCATTTGAGATGATTGCCGCCGTAGGAACCGGAACGGTCAACGTCAAAGCACACACAAGAAGGCAAGCTAGGGCCTTCTGGGCTTTATAATAATACCCCATTGAACACCCCCATATCGGCATTCACTCTGGTTGTATTATATATCGAAAGTCGCCACATGTCAAGGGCTTACGCGATTTTATTTGTAAGAAATTATGCAGGGGTAAGAGCCGTCATTGCTTCGGTCACTTCGTTCCCTCGCAATGACAGGCATTCGCACAATTATTTGCACAAAAAGTCTCTGCAACCATTGACATTCGGGCATCTTACGTGTATAATTATATTGATAGATAGCCCTTACAAAAGGAGGGCTGATGAGAGATAGTCTGATTAGAAAAAGACACCTTGTGGTGTGTCTTGGTGTTTTTGCCGTGTTCGTCGCATTCGCGGTAGGTTTTCTCTGCGTCACCACGCCATACAATACCGCTGTCGCGGATACACAACACGGCCATTCACTGTCGTTGAATAAAGCATGTAAGCTTGCTCCCAGAAGCGCGTTCGGCATAGATAAAAAAGAAAAATTATGGCTCGGCGTCCGGTTGTCTCTTGCAAAACAAATCATCGAACAGCATCACAGGCAAGGCCAATCCTCCGCCCAGGTCACAGAGGCACTGCGCAGAAACTTTGAAGATCAAAGCAGTCCATTGGCAAAAACGTATGCTTTGAACTCCCTTAATATATCCATCCAAGGGGACTCCATTATTTATCATTTTCGCCTGGGACCTTATGCCGTCGGTCTGCGCTACAACACCAGCACCCATACTGCTTCCGTATCGGAAACGGGGGATACCCTTTT
>CAZGMX010000215.1:0-5045 GCA_964526865.1 uncultured Actinomycetota bacterium
CGTAGCGCGGCGGCCTCTCGACAAGTCGCGCTTAGGAACCACAACACCCCCTGTGATTGAAACATTACAGGTTAAGCAGAAGTATGATGGACGAGTTGCCGCGGAAGAGACTATAATGGAAACCCACATAGCAAGAGGGACTCTTTTCTGATCTGAAAGGAAAGACGGCGTGATGGAAAAACCGCGGCTTGGATTTTGGGCATTGTGGAACATGAGCTTCGGTTTTTTGGGAATCCAGTTTGGATGGGGCCTGCAGATGGCCAACATGTCGGCCATCTATGAATTCTTGGGGGCCCGCGAAGACCAGATCCCCATCCTGTGGCTGGCCGCCCCGTTCACGGGGCTGATCATCCAGCCGGTCATCGGATATGTCAGCGACCGGACGTGGGGGCCGCTGGGCCGCCGGCGTCCTTTTTTTCTGATGGGGACCGTTTTCGCCTGCATCGCGCTTTTTCTCATGCCGCAGTGCACCGCGGTGTGGATGGCGGCGCTTTTGCTGTGGATGCTGGACTTTTCCGTGAACACCAGCATGGAACCCTTCCGCGCCTTTGTCGGAGACCTCCTCCCGGACGAACAGCGGGCCCAGGGTTTTGCCATGCAGAGCCTGTTGATCGGCCTGGGGGCAGTGCTTGCCTCCTCCCTGCCGTGGCTGATGACCAATGTGTTTGGCGTTTCCTCCGTTCCCGTTGCGAAAGCGGCAGCCGACTCCCTTCAGGAAAACATGGGGATGGTGCTCTCGGGGTCGTCTGCCGTCAGCGCGATTCCCGCCACGGTCCGGTATTCCTTTTACGTCGGGGCCATGGTCTATTTTGCCGCCGTGATGTGGACGATTTGCACCACCAGGGAATATCCCCCTGAGGATATGGAATCCTTCCGGCGCATGAAGGCCGCCAGCGCCAGTCTGTCGTCCAACGTGAAAGAGTTTTTATTGACGTTCAGAAAAATGCCCCACACCATGCGTCAGCTGGCGTGGGTTCAGCTGTTCACGTGGATCGGCCTGTTTTGCATGTGGATCTATTTTTCTGTCGCGATCGCCCGCAATGTGTTTGGGGCGGCGGATGAAAAATCCATCCTCTTCACACAGGGGGTGGAATGGGGCGGCGTCTGTTTTTCCGTCTATAATCTCGTCTGCTTTGTCTTTTCTT
Source organism: uncultured Actinomycetota bacterium (assembly GCA_964526865.1). Lineage (GTDB taxonomy): Bacteria > Auribacterota > Ancaeobacteria > Ancaeobacterales > CAZGMX01 > CAZGMX01. The sequence continues at coordinate 1,146 of CAZGMX010000215.1, forward strand.
TTGTGCTTTTGGCGATGTCCCGCCGGATCAGCCCCAAATTGATTCACATGGCATGCCTGTTGTGCGGGGGCGCGGGACTCATCTCGGTGATGTTCATCCACAACAAATTCCTGCTCCTCCTGCCCATGGCGGGGGTCGGGATCGCATGGGCGAGCATCGTGTCCATGCCCTACGCGATGCTTTCGGGGTCCCTGCCGGCCAGCAAGATGGGGGTCTATATGGGCATCTTCAATTTCTTCATCGTGATCCCGCAGATCATTGCCTCGCTGGGACTGGGGTTGGTCATGAAACATCTGTTGCACGGGAATTCACTGATGGCGGTGGTGTTGGGCGGGGTCTGCATGGTGATTGCCGCGGTTCTTGTCTTGCGAGTGTCGGTGCGGCGGGAATCGATGGTCTGACGGTCTGGTCTGCGGTTCCAAAATCCCGTTGCCGCAAGAAGCCGTTTGCGGCGGCGGAGAAGGGAATGCCGGCGGGATGGAAATCCGGTTCCATGTTCCTTATCATACCGAGTGGGGCCAACAGCTGTTTGTCTGCGGTTCCCTGCAGGAACTGGGCGCCGGGGACCCGCAAAATGCCCTGCGGATGCAGTATGTTCCGGCAGACACGTGGACCACGGCCATCCAGGTGCCGGTCCGCCGGACAAACCGTTTTGATTACTGGTACATCGTCCGGCACGACGACGGGCGGCTTCTGCGGGCGGAACCGGGTCCCCGGACATTCCTTTCCCCCTCAGAGCAGGAAGGCGCGGCGGCCGATTTCTGCATCGTGGAACTGCGGGATTCCTGGCGCGATGCCGCCGATCCGGAAAATGCATTTTTGTCCTCCGCGTTTCGCGGCACTATTTTTTGCAGGGACACAGCGGCGGGATCTTTTTCGGCCCGGGCAAAATCCGGGCCCTCCCGCGTTTCGGGCTGTCTTCGCCTGCAGATAATGGCTCCCCGCGTGGACCCCGGCCATGAACTCTGCGTGTCGGGGAGCTGTCCTGTGCTGGGTGGATGGAGTCCCGCCAAGGCTGTCCCCATGGACGGCTCGAAGTATCCGTGTTGGACGCTGGACCTGCCCCTGGACGATCATCCAGTCTGTTTTCATTATAAATACATGATTCGGGATGCCGAAGGCCGCCTTGTTTTTTTTGAGGACGGCCCCAACCGGTATTTTGCGTCGGGAGAACACGCAGTTCCTCCCACGGGAGACTGGCGAAAGGTGCCGCAGAGGCGGGTGATTGTCACGGATGAAAAAATCCAGTACCCCAATTTGTGGAAAGGCGCGGGGATCGCCATACCCGTTTTTTCCCTGCGCAGTGAACATAGCCTGGGGGTCGGAGAGTTTCTGGATCTGAAGAGGATGGTGGACTGGGCGGCGCAGTGTGGGTTTCAACTGATCCAGATCCTGCCCGTGAACGACACGTCCGTGCATGGGACCTGGCTGGACTCTTATCCCTACTCGGGGCTCTCCGTTTTTGCCCTGCATCCTTTGTATCTGAACCTCCCTGCCATCGGGGTCTTGCCCCGGGAAGTCCAGGCCGAAATCGATTCCCAGAAAATCATCCTGAATCATGACGATGGCTTGGACTACGAGAAGGTGATGGTGTTGAAACTCCGGTTCCTGCGGAAAATCTTCCAGGAAAAGAAGGATGAATTTCTGGCGTCCGGCGGTTTTCAGTCGTTCCTGAAGGAAAACTCTTTTTGGCTGGAGCCCTATGCGGCGTTTTGCTATCTCCGGGATCTCCATGGGACCAGCGACTATGCCCTCTGGGGGCAGCACAGCCGGGTGTCGCGGCAGGATATCCGTTCGCTCACAGCGCCGTCCGCGCCCCACCATGACCAAATCGCCTTTTACTATTTTGTGCAGTACCATCTGCACCGCCAGTTGGAAGAGGTGTCGCAATACGCCAGGGCGACACGGGTTGTCTTGAAAGGGGACATCCCCATCTGTCTCCATAAACACAGCGATTCTTGTTGGATGCATCCGGAGTTTTTTCACACGGATCAATCGGCCGGTGCCCCGCCCGACCCCTTCTCCGAAACAGGGCAAAATTGGGAGTTTCCGACGTACGACTGGGATGCCATGGCAAGAGACGGTTTTGGATGGTGGAGGGAGCGCCTGCGCGTGATGTCCGGCTATTTTCAAATGGTGCGTCTAGACCACGTGCTGGGCTTTTTTAGAATTTGGGAAATCCCGCTGGAATCCGTGTCCGGGCTCATGGGGCATTTCCGGCCCGCCATCCCCCTGAGCGAGGAGGAGTTGAAGGCGCAGGGAATCTCGGACTTTGACCGGCTCTGCGAGCCATACATCACGCCGGATCTATTGGAAAAGCTTTTCGGCGCCTCTAGCAAGGCTGTTGCGAAAAAATATCTGGAGGGAACGGCTCCCGGCAGATATCGCCTGAAACCGGAATGCAGGACACAGCGGCAGGTCCAAAAAATGTTTGCTGCGAACGGCGGCGATTCCGAAGCGGAGAAGCAAGAGAACAGGAAAATATTAAAGGGCCTTTTTACCCCGACAGAAAATGTCATTTTGTTCCGGGATTTGGAGGCATCGACACCGTCTTTTCACCCCCGCATCAACATGATGGACACGAATTCGTTTTCCCAGCTGGAACCATGGACGCAGGAAAATCTGAAGCGGCTCTACATCGACTATTTTTATCGCCGGCAGGAGGAGCTTTGGCAGCGTCAGGGGATGGTCCGTCTGCCGGTATTGAAAAAGGCGTCCGACATGTTGATTTGCGGGGAGGACTTGGGTATGATTCCCGACTGTGTTCCAAAAGTAATGGAGCAGTTGTGCCTGCTGGGACTGCGCATTCAGCGGATGCCCAAGGAGACAGACCGTGAATTCGGCCGCCCGTGGGAATATCCTTATTTGACGGTCAGTACGCCCTCCAGCCACGACATGCCGCCCATCCGCGGCTGGTGGGGGGAAGACCCAGCCCGCAGCCAGCGGTATCACGAAACGGTGTTGTGCCGTGCCGGGAAGGCGCCGGTGAAATGCACGCCGGATATTTGCCGGCAGATCGTCGTTCAGCATTTGGAATCGCCGTCGATGTGGGCTGTCTTTCCTGTGCAGGATATTTTGGGGATGAGCGAACGGTTGTGCCGTCCGGGGGATCCCAAGGAGGAGCAGATCAATGATCCGTCCGATCCTCATCACCGCTGGAAATTCAGGCTGCATCTCACGTGTGAAAGGCTCATCTCGGAAAGGGAGTTCAATGCGGAAGTGCGGGAGATGGTAGAAGGGGCGGGAAGGGGTCGGTCGTATTAGCAGTTTGTCGATGGACTGTTCGGTTGGCAATGGATCGATGGATATCATAAAGGAGGAGGTATGAAAATTGTCCGGACTGTTTGTGCCGTGATAGCTCTTTTCTTTATATTCTTATTACCTGTCCATGCGGACGTGGGTTCAGACTCTACTCTGGCGATTTCCAGTCCGGCGGCGGAAAAAACCGCCCCCAAACCAGCGAGCGTCTCAAAACAGGACGTCAAGGAGGGCGAGTTGCAGCCGCTTTACACCATGACCGGTGCAGCCAAAAAAGAAGAGGAGGCCCAGCTGCAGCTGCAGCCGTATGAATTTTATTCGCCCGTGGTTCAGACGGCCTCTCCGTGGTTTGTGGAAATGTTTCGCGACGACAACGACGACAAGAAATTCATGACGGGGGACTGGGGTGGTTTTCGCCATCAGCTTGCGGACAAGGGCGTGACCATTGCCTCCAGTTACATCGGCGATATCCTGGGAAACCCTTCCGGCGGCCGGGTGCATGGATGCCGCTATGACCATTCCATGGGACTGGACGTCAATTTTGAGCTGGAAAAACTGGCGGGGCTCAAGGGCACTCAGTTCCACGTCTCCGGCCTGTCCCGTGTCGGCCGCAATCTGTCCAAAGACGCCATCGGCGCCAGA
>CAZGMX010000216.1:0-5004 GCA_964526865.1 uncultured Actinomycetota bacterium
TCCGCAGCCGGATGAAGGAGCTATGGGTGGAGGGGGATTTTTCCCCCAGTGAGCTGGAGAGCATTGTGAAGTGGCAATTTTCGCAATTGCAGGAAGAGGCAGACGGGGCGGCCTCACCGTGGCAGGAGGGATTTCAGGAGACATTGAAAGAAAAGGGGTTTGAAATTCCGCCCGCATTATTTAATTCCCTGGCAAGCGCGCTTAGCGCTCCCGGTGGATTGGCGATGGCGCAGGCGGGTCCGGCCTACCGGGCGCTTTCGGTGGAAGAAGTCCTGGAGGAAATTGCGCAGCACAACAACCTGGGTGCGCGCGAAAAGGAGGGTCTGCGCCAGCGGATAAAGCTCTTTCAAAAAGGGATGGAGGCGCTGGCCAAAACAATCAGTCCCGAAGGAAAAATCAAATTTGAACCGGGCGCGCAGTGGGCTTATCTCTTTGAACAAAATACCATCACCTATCCTGTGGCGGAACTCCTTTCCAAATCCTATGAATATGTCGTTGGCGTGAGCCTGCACGAAGGCGGCCACCGGGATATATCGCGCGTGGATATCAAACACGAGGTGTTTAAGAAATTTTTCGGGCAGGAATCGCTGAAGGTCTTGTTGAATGGATTTGAAGATCCCCGGGTAAACAACTGGGTGCTGCGCAAACTGCCGGGATCCAAGCCGTATTTTGACGCGCTCTATGACGATGCGTTTCCGGAAGATCCGTCAAAGTCCAGCGGCAATTATCGCAGGGCCATGGTGCACGCCAAAGGAGGGGAAATGCTTCTTCCCCATATGCAATATGTGCAGTCCATCGTTGATTATTGGAGGCACTATGATGCCTATCAGAAGGGAGGGCGGGAAAGCCCTTACGCGAAAAATCCATTGGTGAAGGCGGCGCTGGCCCAGACACAACAATATTTTCAGGACATCTTTGAAACACTGCCGGCCAACTTGAATGCCAGGGAAAAGGAGGATAAATTTGAGTGCGCGCTGGCGGCCGCCCGCAAGGTGGAGGAAAAGATTCTGCCGGTGTACGAACAACTTTTGCAGGAATCCCAAAAGAGTCTCAGCCAAATGATCAAAGACGGGGAAGTAGAGATAACGCCGGACAGCGGGAAGGCGCAGGGGGATTTGTCGCCGGAAGAAATAGATGAAGAAGCCCGCAAGATCCTGGAGGAAAAATCCAAGGCCCTTTCCGGGGCACTGGAGGGGAAAATGGATCGGCCGGATCAGAAAAAAGTCAAAAAATTTGTTGAACAGAGGAGAGGAAAGAAGGGATCTCAGCAGGGCACGGGAGCGGGGAGGCCAGAGTCTGGGGAGGGAAGAACGCCGGAAGCTGGGGTAGAGGGAACGCCGGAAAGTCGGCCGGGTGCCGAGGGCAAGCCAGAGGCGGGCCGTCCGGAAAGAGGGAAGTTATTCCAGATGTGGGACCGGGCGCGGCAGGCGGATCAGGAACGAAAAGAGGCGCAAACGGAGTATGAACGGCTGTTTGAACGGGCGGGACATCTGGTGGATCACATGAAAGGGTATCTGGGGAATATTTTCCGCGTAAATTTCAAACCGACGTGGAAAGGGGGCTATCGTTCCGGACAGCGGTTGGATATCCGCAAGCTGATGGAGTACGAGGCTAGCTACCGGGTGGATGACAGGGTGTGGATGCGCAAGCGCGTTCCCAAGGCCAAAGATTACAAGTTCACACTGGTGGTGGACGAGTCCGGCACGATGGGAGGGGAACGGGGAGAGAGGGCAAAGGAGGCGCTCCTGGTTCTTATTGAGACGCTCAATGATTTGGGAATTGACTATGAAATCATTGGATTTAGCGACGCGCCATCCGTCCATAAGCCGTTTGGGGGGAAATTGACGGCCGACCAAAGAGAAGATGTGGTGGATGAGGTGGCTACCTATATGGGGAGCGGATGTACGGCGGATGCGGATGCGTTGAAGCTGGCGGTGGATAACATCAAGAAGCAAAGCGGAGAGCGGCGCGTGGTGATGGTGTTGACCGATGGCCAAGGGAATATCAACACAACGGGCATGACCATGAGTCAAATTTTAGAAGAGGCGGCAGAGAGTGGAATTGAGGTGGTAGGCGTGGGGATTGGAGAGGGCATCGAGTACGTTCAACAGACGTATCCCAACAGGGTTGTTGTCCCCGACATCGACGATTTGCCGTTGGAAATATCCGGCCTGCTGGAGCAGAGAATTATCGGGGAGCCGCTGGACACATCCAGGCCGAATTATTTTGGCCTAAAATTGTTTGGAATGATCAAGGCGCTGGCGGGAGGGGAGACATCGATAGTGGAAGAGACCCCGGCAGTGACGCTTGTTTCACCGCGGACGCCCCCTGCTTCAGGAATGGCTGGTGATGTCCTCGAGAGGTCTCAAATCATGGAACAGTCTTTGTAGAACCTTCCGGGGGGGCTTCTAAACACCTGGCAGGAGCGCAGTTAGAACAAGAAATCGTTCCCAAGGCCTTGACAAAAGGCAATTTATGATGTATGATCCAACCGATGTAAGGGGCCGATTCTAGACAAGGAGCTGGCTGTGTGAGTACATTGCGCAGGCTGGTTTTGCTGGCTGTTAAATTCGTTCACATCTGGCAGTTTGAGGCGTGGATGGCCGTGATATTTTGCCTCCTGTTCTATGCCGCGACGATATGGGATTGTGCGGACGAACGGATCGGCTGGATCGCGTTTGCGATTTACGTGTTGCTTGTCGGTGTCCATCAGTGGACCCGTTTTCAAACCGAAAAAGAAATAAGAGATCTTCAGAAAAACGTCCAAAAAAATATCGAAAGACTCAAGCACCTGTTGGAGAAGGCCAGAACCACGCACTATTCTCTGATGCAGCAAAGGTCGGAACTTGCCAAGGCAGGAGAGCAGCTGAGTCAATCCAGAACTATGCTGGTATCGATGAGTGATTTGAAAAACAAGTTTATTTCGACCGTAAGCCACGAACTGCGAACACCGCTGACGGCGATCCAGGAGTGCGTGAATCTGGTGGCCGAGGCGGTTGCCGGTCCGGTCAGCGAGAAGCAGAAATCATTCCTGGAAATTGCCCAGCGCAACGTGGAACGTCTGACCACGCTGTTGGACAATCTGTTGGATTTGTCCAATTTGGAAACCGGCGGGATTCGCACGATGCTGTCGAAGGTTTCCCTGGAACAAATGGTTGCGGAGGCCGTGAATACCATCCGGCCGGTTGCGCAAAAGAAGGAAATTGATTTGGTTGTCGCGGAAAACTGGGTACTGCCGCCGGTGCTGGTGGACCGCCAGCGGGTGATACAGGTACTGCATGAACTGTTGGAAAACGCAATCAAGTTCACCAGACCGTCGAGCAAGGTGGGTGTCTGTGCGGAATGGCTGGAAGATTCCGGCCAGATAGAGGTGTGTGTGTGGGATACGGGCTGTGGCATGGTACTGACGGAGGCCGAACAGTTGTTTGGTAAATTTTACCGGCAGAGTGCTCGAAAGGACTTAACGGTCACGGCGGGGTCGGGCGCGGGGATGGGGCTTGCCATATGCAAGGAAATCATCACGCAATTGGGCGGTAGTATTTGGGTGGAGAGCGTGCTGGGGAAGGGCAGCCGGTTCTATTTCACACTGCCCTGTTATTCGGATGAAGCCCTCTTGAACATTCATTACCGCAATGCCGTGCGCGAGGCGATGATTAAAAATGTCTCCATATTGCATTTTGCGGTTCAAATTCATAATTACAATTTCTTGCGACAACATTATGGAGGTGAGGCTTTTGATGATATCATAAAGGAGGTCCATGCCGTCACGAGCTCTTGTTTTCGGCTGGAGGACAGAGTTTGTGTCGATTATACTAGTGGGCGCATGCATGTCCTGATTGTTGCGGGACGTTATTGTGATTTGCGTGAGCGGATTCAAAAGCTGGATGCTTCTCTGAAGGAGAAGGTGTTTTTTGCCGGCGATGAAATTGTGGACCTGAACTTTTTGTATGGGCTGGCGAGGTTTCCGCACGATGGGGACAATCTGCCGGTCTTGCTGGGTCAGATCGAAAAGCAAATCCGGAGCGGTGGCGTGAATATCTCGCAAATATCTTTTGATGGGGCGGCCTGACGGGGTGAACGATGAATGATTGCATTCGCATATTGGTGGCCGAGGATGACGCGGATCTCCAGTTTGTTTTGAAATCGCGGCTGGAGGCGTCGGGATTCCAGGTGGAGACGGCATCGACCGGGCAGGAGGCGTTGGATCGTGTCTGCGAGACTCCGCCGGATCTCATCCTGCTGGATATCCTGATGCCGGTCAAAGATGGATTTGCCGTGGTGGAGGCGCTTCGTGCCCAGCCCATGACGGAAAAAATGCCCGTCGTCTTGGTGAGTGGTTCCCTTGACACCATGCATGAACTGAGAAAAAACCTGCCCAACCTCTGTGTGCAGGGATACGTGACCAAGCCGTTTAATTTTCCCCGGCTGGTTTCCATGATCCATCAGATTGTGGGGCGCTGATTCTCGCTGTGCGCCGTCTGTTTTTCCAAGAGTTCAAATAGGCCGATAACATCACACACCAAGGGAGGGCAAAAACCATGATTCAAATCGACATCGAATACACGGGAAATTTGCATTGCCGCGCGACGCATGGTCCCAGTGGGGCGAGGATCGAAACCGATGCCCCCACGGACAACCAGGGGAAGGGAGAGGCCTTTTCTTTTTCCTGTTTGGGCGCCGCGGCGCTGGGACCCTGCATGCTGACCATCCTGGGACTTGTGGCCCAGCGCCACGGGGTGGACCTCTCCGGGGCGTACGCGCAGGTGATCAAAGAGATGGCCGCCGCGCCTCTGCGCCGCATTGGCAGGTTGGCCGTTGTCGTCACCCTTCCGGCGTCCGTGGATCCGAAAGAAAGACAGAAACTGGAAGCGGCGGCTCTGGCCTGTCCCGTACACCACAGTCTGCATCCGGATATCGCGTTGGACATCACGTTTCAGTACAAATAACCACGCTTGTGCTTATCCGATTGACTCCACTTACCACTACGTGTAGTGTTTATAGTGA
>CAZGMX010000217.1:0-4985 GCA_964526865.1 uncultured Actinomycetota bacterium
CGCAGGATACGCGCTACAGCGACATGCGCGATTCGGTAAAGACGCTTGTTGATGCATAGACAGTGCCCAATTCCGCCCACCGGATAGGAAGCTCCCGGTAACTCCGGATGGCCGTCTTATACATCAAGATGTGCCCCGGACAGTTCATGGGCTTGAGGATGTACTGCTGTTGGTCGATTTCCATGGGGCTGTAGAGATTCTCCCGGTAGAAATCCCAGTGGCCGCTGGTCTTCCACAAATCCACCTTGGCGATGTGTGGAATGTTGACCAGGTGGTACCCCCGCTTGAAATGAACGTCTTTCCAAAAGGTCTCAATGGTATTGCGGACACGGGCCCCCTTGGGATGCCAGAAAATCAGCCCCGCGCCGGCCTCATCGTGTACGGAAAAAAGATCCAGTTCCCTGCCCAGTTTCCGGTGATCGCGCTTCTTGGCCTCCTCCAGATTTTTTAGATATTCCCGCAGAGTTTTCGGATCGGGGAAGGCCGTGCCGTAGATGCGCTGGAGCATCTTGTTGTGCTCATCGCCGCGCCAATAAGCGCCCGCGATGGTCAACAGCTTGAAGGCCTTCAATTTTCCTGTGCTGGCCAGATGCGGGCCGCGGCAAAGATCCGTGAAATTGCCCTGGGTATAAATGCTGACCATTTCATCGGGAATCTCGTTGAGGATTTCGACCTTCATGGGCTCGCCCATTGTCCCAAACACCTCCAGGGCCTCTTTACGTGGAATTTCTTTGCGGACGAAGGGAGTGTCGCTCTCGACAATCTTTTTCATTTCCTCTTCGATCTTGTTGAGGTCTTCCGGGGCAAAAGGTTTGTCCATGTCAAAATCGTAATAGAACCCCTCCTCGATGGCGGGACCGATCGCAAGTTTGACATTGGGATAGAGATGCTTTACCGCCTGCGCCATGATGTGCGATGCGCTGTGGCGTAATATTTCCAGTTCTGCGTCCATGCAATTAATTCCCTTCAACTCCTCCTCAATTCACCCCATATCCATTTTGTACCACAACGTCTCTCAAACACCACCGTGGGCGCAAGAGGAGTTGAACCTCTGACCTCCTGCGTGTCGAGCAGGCACTCTAACCAACTGAGCTATGCGCCCTTACAACGATTTTCATGATTGTTTTTAATGCTTAATATCTGTTTCTCCTGGTGCGATTTATGAACAATCTCGTTTTTTGCTGTTTGTTGCATTTTCCCCTTGCAGCGGCGCGACTTGTTAGCGCTACGTTAGCAGGATTTCTTTATAAAAATGGGCAGAAAAAGGTTCACTATCTGCGCGTTAAGCGGTGCATTATATCGTCTTGGCGACGGGAGTCAACGCGAATATCTGCTGGTCGAGACGCTGACCCGTTTCCCGGTGAGCATCCGGCAGTAGATGTCCATACCTGTCCAGTGTGGTTGTGGCTGAAGCATGGCCCAATTGTGATTGGATAAATTTGATGTTCTCCCCTTGAGCAATCAGGAGGGCAGTGTAAGTATGACGCAGATCGTGAAACCGGATTCTACGCAAACCGGCTCTCCGCAGAGTCGGCAGGAATTGCTCATACACCAGATTGTGCGGATGGAGTGGCATACCGCTCCGTGTGCAAAAAACCAAATCGAGATGGCTGGCCGCCGTGACAGATTTGTGGAATTCGAGAGATTCCCTGAGCCTGGGTGACATCACGATGGTACGTCGGGAACGGCTGGATTTTGGCGTCACGAAGAGCCAGCAAGGTTCGCCCGATTTCTTATCCTTCCGTAGCTGCCAATAAATAGATCGCCTCACGTAAATCCGATTCTGATTCCAATCAATATCGCCCCATTGAAGTCCGAGAATTTCTCCACGTCTCATGCCGGTAAAAATCGCTGTGATGACCAAGGTTCTAAAGGGTTCCCGCGCGTGCTCCAAGAGCAAACGAATTTCTTGAGGTGTGAGGAAACTCATCTCTTTGGGTTCAATACGGAGACGCTCCACATATTGAGCAGGACTTTCACGCAAGTAACCCCACCGGACGGCATGCGTTAATATTGTCTTAAGCAGGATCAGAGTGTTATTCACTGTCTTGGGAGCCAGATTGCGTTCCTTGAGTGAAGCAGACAAAAAACCATGCACATCTTCCGTCGTCAAATTTGAAATGGGCGCGTTCCCAAAGGCAGGAATTAATCGGTGCTCGATTAAAAGCTTATACGTCACGAACGTACTGGGCTTCGTAGCGCCTTCTGCATAATCCTTAAGCCATTTATGGGCAAACTCGGAAAAAAGTATGGGCTTCGGCGGCCGGTATGCCCCCGAGTGAAGTTCCGCCATCACTTGTGCGAGACGGCGTTCAGCCCCATGCCGCGTCGGACCTGCCATCTCCCATTTCTGCTTCTTCCCCACCCGGTACACTATCGAGTACATGGCCTCTTTGTGATTGCAGGGCGCTTGAGCTCGATTACCACATTTTGGACACCTCTTAACGATAGAGCCTTGGGCCATGAGTAGATTCCTTTCGTTTGCTTTGTATTATATACGATAACGATAATAATAGAAGAAAAAATATTATCTACTATGGCGTCTGGGTATTGGACCTGGCGTGCGTTCAGTTGCAAGAAACCGCTGCACCGAATCTAGATCCATAAGCCATGTGCCGCCGACTTTTTTTGCCTCAATCTTATGATGGCTAATGAGATGGCGAAAGTATCCATCTGTTAAGCTAAATCGGCTACTGGCCTCAGCGGTGGTAATGACTTGAGAGAATAGTTTTGAGAATTTCATGAAGATATTAAAATACCCATTATCCTTTCCGATTTCCAGAAGTATCCTCAGCCTTCTTAAAAAAAGCCAGTACTTCTGTGGCATCAAAGCGGACGTATTTCCCAATCTTTGTGTGAGGAATCGTTCCCAAGTGCGTGCGCTGGTAAAGCCAAGATTTGGGCACACTCAGAATTCTGGCCATTTCTTGGACATCTACCAATTTGGTTTGCGTTTCTTCGCTACGTTCCATGATGTTACCTCCTTTGGGTAATTGCGATCAGTAAAAACTGTGTCTTAAGGGAATCGTGTTTGGCACTTCTCTTCCACACCCATACTTCAGTCTGGGAAGAGCCATTCCATAAAAGGGCGGGACAAGGCCTGGCGCGCTTCTTGCAGCCGTGCCCGGAGGCGATTGAAAGCGAGCGAAATAACGACGGGCCGAGTAAGGCTATCTTCCGCAGCGAAGCGGAGGATGTTAGCCTGGCCCGTCGCGCGAGCCTTGAATCGCCGGAGGGATGCCCTAGGGGGCAAGGCCAGAGCAAGAAGCGTGACAGGCCGGTTTTGGGCGGGATAAATGGCGGTTCCGTACCGGCTATCCTACGATCATTCCCTTGAGACACCAATAGCCAAGCTGGAACACCTGGCTATTGGTGAAGATTATCAATCTTCGTCGGTAAGCATTACGGTGATGACTGGTTCGCCAGCATCTCCGGGGCCACATTTGGCCCAAAGGTCGTGTGGCTTGGGTGCTGCCTGATGCCTTGTATTGAAAAGCGGTGAGAAGTAAATTGTGTCTGTGTTCGTTGTCCTCCGGATTTCAAAACGAAGCACCATCAGCATGTCCCATGCACGGCCCTTAAAGCTTTGGCCGGCTTGCTCTGTGTCGTTCAGAAGTGCATGAACTCCGCAGGTAATCGCCACCTGGAATTTGAAGCCTGCTTCTCTTGCCAGCTCGGAGATATCCACCAGCTGGCCATCCTCAAGTGCTTGCGTTCGCGTATAGGAGAATATGACCGGCATCTGCTCCGGGTTCGGGTTATGATCCTGATTGTCTTGTTTCTTGTTTTTCATTTAAAGCTCCTTTCGGTTGGGTTTGAGTTTTAATTTTTTCGCCCACCCCGAAGGGTTTCGTCTTTAGGGATTATGTTGTCTTGCCGGTTATGTGGCGTTCCTTCTCAAAGTATGAATTGCTCCAAGGAGAAGCCTAAAATGAAGACCACATAAATTTGCTTACCTTGTGTTTATATATAGTAGAGCCAACTACAACCAATAGGAGGTCTACTATGTTCAACCAACTCTTTAAGCGTCCACATGCCATTAAGCGTCAACTTAACGAGCCACTGTTAGAAGCTCGGCAGCGTTATCTTGCTTATCGCGCTGCAGAAGATGCGGGGCATACAGTGCTTCGTGAAATTGCTTATTACCAATTGATCATCATGAAATATCTTCACCTCGATAACGATGATCGAATCATCACATTCAAAGAAATTGATACTGCCGCCAAACTTTGGGCACGACGCGAAACACGGCGTTTTGGTTTCAACGAGAGATCCTGTTACTTGTGCAAGATCCGATTCAGAAGAAACGCTACAAAGTGGCTGCGTTTTTTATCTCGTCTAGAAATCCGGCGACCCTCGATACCTTCGCAGATCACAGATTATGCCGACTACATGAGGAATGAAAAAAATCTATCGGAGATAACAATTTATGATCGTTGCTATCTGTTACAAAAGTTCTTTAGCCAAATCAAAGGAGATCCTGGGCAATTTCTTGCGGAACTTACGCCTGCTCGTTTGGATGATCTTTATATTCAAGAACTCCGCCGGGGAGCTTATTCCCGGGCTTCGATAAAAAAACGTGTCACTGTCCTACGCGTCTTTTTTTACTATGCCGAATGTCGCGGCCTGTGCCGCTCCGGAATAGCAGATTCCATACAAATGCCGCGTTTTTATAAGCACGATTCGCTTCCATTGGGCCCTTCTTGGGAAGACGTCCAACGTCTTCTCAAAACCACGGAAGGCGATCACCCTTCGAATATTCGTGACCGCGCCATCATTTTGTTGTTGGCCGTTTATGGCTTACGAGGCGGTGAAGTCCGGCAGTTACGACTTGAGAACTTCGATTGGGCGCAGAAAACTTTTCGCCTCCAACGTTCAAAGCTTGGGCCCACACAACAGTTCCCGCTTGTTAAAACCGTGGAGAAAGCTTTGAAGCGGTATCTAAAAAAAGTACGACCGCAACGCTCAAATTATCAAGAGGTTTT
>CAZGMX010000218.1:0-4946 GCA_964526865.1 uncultured Actinomycetota bacterium
AGCTTGAATTTCCATCGAATTGTCATCGCAAAATAAATTTCATCATCTACTTACACACAGCGGCTAGCGAAATCCTTAGTTCCTGAATCACCTCGGCGAAGCTTTCCAGCTCGCGGACCTGCTTGCCAATCGATGACTTCCAGGCGCCTTCATTCCTTTGCAGAAGATCCGGATCAAATAAATCCTCAATGGAATGGAACGGCACTTTCTTAAATTCACACTTCTCAAGAAAAACCTCTCTAATTTGGGCAAGAGACAACTTATCAGAATGCGCTCTTAACAATATCCGGACATCGTAGAAATCCCGGGGGCGCGGCACGCGACTTCTCTGCTGAAGAATAGCCCGCAATTTCTCTGCCAGGATTTCCTCGAGGCAGTAACAAAGAACATCCGCCTGAAATCCGTCGGAATAAGGATGAAAAATTGGCCTTGTCTGCGGCGGCAAAACCACGCGCTCATAAAATGTCAGATCCACTTTGATAATGGGTTTGAGATTCTGTGGCTGCGACGGCCCTCGAAAGCAAATCTTCACCTCAAAAGCCTCTTCTTTTGGGATTTCCCGGCGCTGATCCAAACCCAATAGCTGAAATTCACACCCCGACTCGTCGGAAACCCTGCTGCAGACTCGCTCAAATTGCGACCGCATCAAATTCCAATCAAAACCCTCTATCACGGTAAAATCCAAGTCCTCCGAAAAACGATGCTCCGGGAAATAGCATTTCTTTAGTGCCGTGCCTCCCTTGAAAACAAAATGTTTCTTAAAGGACACCTCATCCGCGATGCCCTTCAATAACCAACCAATGCAAAAATCCTTTTCCGCAATGTCAAAACGGATACCCCATTCCCTGACCTTCTTTGCTATTTCCGCCTTGGATATCACGAGACAAACCCTTTCAGATCCACATTCATTCTAATATTCCACCTGGAAACGATGGGCCCCTGATGTTCTCCTGTAGGATCAAAGAGGCTGACCCCCTTGGAAATTTCCTTGGCCCAAACAGCCCTCTGCTGGAAGCCGGGCTTAAACGTATCCATCAGCACGCCCAATCGCTTAAACAGGACACCCTTCCCTATCCGCCGGGCATATTGCGCGAGCTTCTCCACGTCCAGCTTCGGCAAAGCGGTCCTGAAACTCTTTACCACCTCCACCATCCCACCGCAATATTCGGGCGACAAGAGGGCATCCAAAAGGGTCTTCTCCAAATCCGTGATGAGTGCCTTGCGTGCCCCAAACCACATTTCCTGCGTACCAAAGAAACGCTTCTTACCAACAACGACGATTTGATAAATTGCAGAGCCGATTTTCTTGACCGACCTTGAAACTCTTTGTGTGCTCAGGACATAAACGCGGTCCGGTATTTGCTCGGTCAGGCCATGCCTGTTTAGGGCGGACCACAAACCAACAGCATAAGGTTCTACCAGGTGAGACGCGATAACAAATTCATGTTCCGTCACACCGCCTTCCTTCCCTGTCTCGAAAGGGCAGACAAAATACGTCCCCTGCTTCAAGCGGACAATCCATCCCCCGCGGGTAAGCGCAGAAAGTCGGTCATAAACACCCTGACGTGAGAGCTTCAAGTAACGCAGGGCGTCCTTGGCAGTGAACACACTCCCCATGTCAGCGCTGATCTCCCGTAATAACCCAGCGGACTTGGGATCCAAAGAATATATATTCTTAGTCATATTACTAGTCCCTGTGGACTATAACTATACACTATAATATACCTTTTGCAAGGGTAATTCTGGAATTTTTTCCCTTATAGCAATGCGCCACCATCATAAGGCTAGCGCACGCCGGGATATCCCATTGCGCTGATAAGGTAATAGTATAGCTCGCCCCCCACGATTTTTGGCGACAGCCTGCCGGAGTTTTTTTGCATGCGGCGGAAGCCGTGTTGAAAGGAACTTGGGACAGATCACGGAGCGCGTGCCAGTGCTCCCGTTACTACCCTCAAGGTTCGCTGCTGGGCAGGTAATGTCATCAATCGGTGCAGAATATTCCAGCCGTCCTGCTTGTGTAGCGAGGCTGTTTGTAAAATACTCATCAAGACATTGTGATCGAGTACACCACTGTCGGAACGATTCCCAAAGGTAAGTTTGCGCAGTAAAACATCCGGACGAAGATGTCGTTCGGCGCGATTATTGTCCGGGTCAATCGAGGGGTGGTGCAAGAAAGTGAACAACTCGTCCTTATGCCGTTGGATCCTATTGGCGAGACGTTGCACAATCGGCAAGGAAGGATTGGGAATGGTGAAGTCTTGAAGCTCTCCTTCCAAGGCCTTGCGACACTTCAGAAAGTCTTTCCTGCTGCAACGTTTCTTGCGTAGATCTTTTCGCAGGGCAAGTGCACGTTGTATCAGGTCTTTGAGTTTTTCACACCAACGTTGCGTGCCAGTGTCCAGACCCACACGGGTAAGGACATTTTTAAGCTCCCGCAACAAATGTACCAGGCAACGCTGTTTGGCCTTGGCTGGAAGTTTGTCGTAGACCGAGAGAAAATCTGAGATCAGGATTCCACCGTATTTTTCTCCCAGAATATCCTGCAGAACTTTACGGCCTCGGCTGTAGTCAATATGACATAGAGCAACAGCCTTGTTCACAAAGCCCCATAGCCAGGCGTTGTCTCCGTCAATACGCCAACCAGTCTCATCGCCATGGATCGATCGGGATTTTTTAACCTTCTGCCTGATCTTCTGGTAAACCCCAAAGCATGAGCGACGTACTTGGTTTTTAAAACCAAACACAGAGCCAACCACTATCTTCAGATTAAACAGTTTGGCAAATAACCGTTGCAGGTCGCGATCGGAGATCTTGATGACATACTTCAGCCAGACAGCCAAGGCTTTGGCCTTCGGACCAATGTAGCTGCCCGGTAATTCATCCGGGCCAACGCCGCTTACCTCTTTGCCACATTGGCGGCACTCATAATGGGTGCGCAGATACCGGGTGACCTTGAGCGTCGGTATCACGATGTCTTCTTGTAGATGTTCCTCTATTTCTTTGCACTCCTTGATATCTTTGCTTCCACACTCAGGACAACGATCCAAGGTTACCTGGATGGTCTCATCGATGTGATCTGGCTTGGCCCGGAACCAGCCCTTGTGGCCCTTGGGGGCGCCACGCTTCTTGGGCGCAACTTCGGGTTGCTCCATGGTCTTTTTGGGGCTTGCGTCCCCATAGTTTGGCGCGTACTTCGGCCAACTCTTTACGCATCGTATCTATTTGGTGGCGCAAGGATTGAACTTGGTCTCGATGGGGACAACTCTTATTGGGGCAGTCTTGTTCGCTCACACTTTCCCCATGAGTTTGGCCCGAAAGTCTTTTACCAAAGGATAACAATAAATCGCCTTTGGATTTCCTGGCGATGTGGCCCTTGTTCCACGACGCACGGGACTGTTGGTTTGCCCTACATGCACCCAGTTGGCCGCCCGGTAGCATGTGCCCTTAAATCGGCTGCTATCCACAAAAGTCTCCAACAGGCATATGGGATATCCGTGAACCGCCATCCACTCCCAGGCAAGTATTTGTGCGCTGCGTGCCAAAAGGTGAGACGCAAGATATTTGACCCGCACATGAGGCAGGATAAGGAAACGCACATTGTTCACGATGCCGCGCAGGTGTTGACGTCGTGCTGCTCCATCCCATCCAATAAAGCGATCCCTGGCAGCCACCGCCCAGGCTGGCATTCCCCATCCAAGTGCTGCCACTAATTGCTCTTGGATAAAAGCAAGGTAGTAGAGCTTGGAACCAATGATCCGCTCACCACCCAGATAATGATAGGTTCTGATGGCACCCACCACTGACGTACCCCCACTGGAGTACTCACGCGCACGATGGTGACGGGGCCTACCTCTCCAAGCCGACCTTCCAGACGGCTTGGTAAAAATAATTCGGGTTCCGGCAACAAACGCTTTCGATTTTTGTTGTTATCGGGACGTAACCGGGGCGGCAATGTGATGTGGCCAGCTCTCTCCAAACGCACCAAAAGCATTCGGCAGTATTGATCCTTCAAGCCGCCGTGGGGATAAATCCATTGCCATTGCCGGCACAGCTCTCGAGAAATTGCTCCGCGGCCTTTATGCCAATGTGTGTCCAGGGCCTTGCGGATATCAGTCAGTTCCTCGCTGCCGATGCAACGCCCCCTGAACCGGAAGGTGGATAAGGCTTCTGTCATGGTATTGGTGTACCATAATGAAATTCAGAACTTCAGAGAAAAATGTCGAATATTTATTGGGAGAAAGATGAGAACTACGTCAACAACTTCGGGGGACCAGGTAGAGTCGAATGCAGGCGCCATTCCTCATCAGGATGGTTTCCTGCAAGCGCTCATCGAACCGTACGTGCGGATTTCCCGCATACGGCTCTCGGACTGATTTCACGAGAGTGCATGCAAAGTTACAACACCTTTAAGCGACTCAAATGATCGTAGTCCCAGCGACCCAAATATCGTTTCCACTGGTAACCGTCGCGTTCCCCGCCCGGGGATTCGGTGCCGTTTCCTGAGAAAACTCCGAGCCCTCTCAAGCAAATACGCATCCATCTTCCAATAGGCACGACTCACTGTCCCATAGCGAAAGTACCGGGCCCATCCTTCCGTCACCCGGTTCGCTTGCTTCACTATTTCTTCCCATGGTGCAGTGTTTCCTCGCCTTAGTATTCTGCGTATTCGTTCTCGATATCGCTTCTGTGATTTGTCCGACGGACTCACTCCTACATACCTGCGTCCTGTCGGTCGGTGTACCATTGGCCCGAAGCGGTATCCCAGAAAGCCAAAGCTCTCCTTCCTTGCTTCTACCAGCCTTGTCTTCTGTTCATTGAGCTTCAACCCAATTCGCTCCATGATCCCTTTGCTGACAGCCATTGCTTCCTTTGCTGTCCCTTTACATAAGATCACATGTGCTTATCCGATTGACTCCACGCCATACAACTGCTTGTGGGTCGTCGGC
>CAZGMX010000219.1:0-4879 GCA_964526865.1 uncultured Actinomycetota bacterium
CTGTTGACCAATCTCCCCAAGACCATGCTGCCCATGGATGTCATGCAGGCGGGCACCGCGCTGTTGGCCGCGTACGACTCCGAGATTCTGGTCGAGACGCGGGAGGCCAACATCGCCAAGGCCATCCGGCTGATCGCCAAGGTGCCGATAATCCTGGCGGCCTGGGCGCGCATTCAACAAGGGCTGAAGCCCGTCAAACCCAAGCCGGATTTGAGCCATGCCGCCAACTTCCTTTGGATGCTGCACGGCAAAGTGCCGACGCCAGAGATGGCCAAGATTCTGGACACGATTTTGGTTCTCCACGCGGACCATTCGTTCAACGCCTCCACGTTTGCCGCCCGCGTGGTCTGCTCCACGCACGCGCACATATATGCCGCCGTGGCGGCGGCCATTGGGGCGCTTTCCGGAAAGCTGCACGGCGGAGCGACGTTGAAAGTGATGGAGATGCTTCTGGAAATCCAAAAGCCGGAACTGGTCGCCGACTGGGTCAAGGACCGTCTGGACCGCGGCGAAAAGATCATGGGCATCGGACACGCGATTTACAAGACCCTGGACCCCCGCGCCAAAATCCTGCGAAAGATATCGGAACACATCGCCAACTTAAAAAAACGCCAGCCGCTTTTTGAGGTGGCCACCAAGATCGAGGAAATCGCCCGCGATGAATTCGCCAAGCGCGGAAAGACCTATCTGTATCCCAACGTGGATTTCTACAGCGTCATTGTCTACCACGCCATGGACATCCCGCCGGATTTTTACACTTCGATTTTCTCCCTGGCCCGCCTGCCCGGATGGACGGCCCATATCATCGAGGAGAAGTTTGCCGACGCGCAGGAAAAACCTGCGCTGTACCGGCCGGCGGCGGAGTACAACGGCAAATTGGGCGGCGCGGAAGGGCTGCCATACGTGCCCGTTCACGAACGCGGGACCAGCGTCGAAACCGACGCCAACGAATTGAAATAGGAAATAGGGACAGCCACCAAGTTTTTGTATTGCTTCAAAAACTTGGTGGCTGTCCCTATTTTTGAAGAACCTGCTTCAGGATGTCTTCCAGCATGACTTCTCCGCTCTGGCTGGTGCCAGAAGATGCGGACCCGCCCTGGGAATCCCCCGGAGCGGGGGATGTCGACGTAGAAGCCGGATTTTTGGATTTTCTCTTAAACACCTTCCGGTCCAGATAATCTCCCAGCTTAGAAGCGGCCTGCCGTGTGATGATGTCCTCCCATAGGGGTGAAAACTGCGGGGGGCCGTCGATCCGGCCCCGGACGGCAAAGGGGATGTTCATTCTACCCTCCTGATCCAGCAGAGCAGTGGCCAATTCACTGCGTCCCAGACGCGCGGACCAGTCCTGGGACAGCCTCACCGAAAGCGTGTAGTCCACGGTCCGGTCAAACCCGAAACTTCCCCTGCCACTCAAGTCAAAATTGTTTCCCTGGGCCTGCAGGGAGGGGGTGACCACTCTTCCCTGCCGCACCTGAAAGGATGTTTTCATGGTGTCAAACCGGGTTTCGTTGAGGTCTTCCTGTTTGATCCCCAGCAGCCCCGTCAGCAGCGACAAGTTGTTCATCATGTTGAATGTGGAAATTCGCATGTCGCGTATTTCCACTTCGCCCGCGCCGTCCAGGCTGTTCAAGAGTCCCTCCATGCCGCCGGCGGCCTGCCCCGCCACCGCGGTCTGCGACACGACTCTGCCAAAGATCGTGCCGCCCAGAGCGCTGTTGGCCGCAATGACATCGTTGATCTGGATGTCGGTCAGGCGCATCCCCAGCCTGAAGGGAAAACGGGAATCCAGAAGATCCACCTGCAGGGCGCTGGAAAAAGTCCCCTGGCAGCCGCTGCCCGCGAAGCGAGAGAGCGTCAAAATTCCCTCGGCCAGAGCCAGTTCTCCGCGCAGGTCGGTGAGACGGTTCTTTTGATACACCAATTCCTTGATGCGGCAATCTCCCTTAAACGACCAACTGCCCAGGCCGCCCGGCTGTCCCTGGCTCTGGGCCGGCTTCTTTTGGGGCGAAGCGGCCGCCGGAGTCGCCGGCAGGGCCTTGAGCGGGGTCCCGGAAGGAACCGGACCGGCCGCCGGTTGGGCCTTGAGAATCTTTTGCGTTCCGGACTTTGATGCGCCTTTTTTTACTGCCGCCGGCGTCGCACTTTTCTGCGCAGGAGCGGCTGACGGCGCGGCGGTGCGGCCCGAAGACAGGGCCCGCAAATCCAACACTCCCGTCAGTTCTTCCACATCCAGAAAATCCGATTCCACGCTGACCTGTCCGGATTCGGCCCCCTGAACCTGGATTTTTCCGTCCAGCTTCAGGTCGGAGCGCCCGATTTTGAGTTCCACCGCGCGCAGACGGATGAGATCTTTTTGAAATTGAACACTGCCCTTGCCCTCAATGGTTTTTTTTAGAATACCCGGCCAGAGCAGGCGCACTGCGTCCAAATCTGCACTACCCTCCAGATGCAAATCCCGGAGGCGTTCCGCATTGCCGGAAAAATCGATGTCAAGGGCCGCCTGTCCCGAGGCCTGCGGCGCCTGATCCCTCATCCCTGTCCTGGCAGCCAACAGCGACGCATCCATCCACGGAAGGATGTCCTCCAAAATCACGGAGGCGGTCGCGCTCCCCCGGAAGTCCCGCGTGACCAAGTCGTAATAGGTCTTGGCCGCCTTGATCCGGGAGGAGGAGATCGACAGGACCGCTTTTTCCACATGGAGTGTCTGATTTTCAAAGAACCCCGAGGCATCGAGATCCAGTTTCTCCCCGCGCGGTTTTTTGAACATCCCGGGCACGCGGAATTCCACATCGTCAGCCTGCAGGCTAATCTCATAATTCAACCGGCCGTTTTCCTGCGTGACGGAGCAAGACACGTCCGCGGCGCCTCCCAATCCGGCAACCAAGATCAACGGCCTCAGTTCCGCGGCATCCATTTTTTCAACAGAAATTTTTATCTGCGCGGGGACTTCCTTCCACGAGGACTTCTCGATGGTCTCTTTCTCCACGGGGCCGACCCAGCCGGCCAATTCCACCGGCAGTCCCTGGATCCCGCCGAGGGTTCCTTTCACGTTGGCCCCGCCTTTGAACCACACTTTTTCGCCCAGCGCCACATTCGTCGCACTGAACCGGACTTGATCCAGTGTCACTCTCAGCGGCCGGACAACCTGCGTCTGGTCCCGGAATTCAAAGCACCCATCCACGATCCGCAGGCTCGCCAGGCGGAAGTTCTTCAATTGCTCTGGCACGGCCGTGGCAGCCGGCGCGGGCACTGGCTGGACCGGCTCTGCGTAACAGGTTCCCTCTCCGAACATCCCGGAGAACGCGTCTTTCCGGCTCTGCCGGAGGGCAACTTTTTCTTTCGCCTCTGCCCCGCTTGTCTCTTCATCCGCCTTCCCGCGCAACTGACCGCCCGCAGCGCTCACCGCAGCGCCCCCGGCCTGGGCAAGCATCACGAACCGACCGTCTTTTTCCCGCTGTACCCCTGCGCGCGGTCTGATGAGCACAACTTTCTTGAGTTGAATCTCTTTGCGCAGGAGGGGCTGAAGGCGCAGGCCCACCTCCAGGCTGTCTGCCAGAAAAATCACCGGGCTTTGGGCGTCGCCTTCTTGATGAAGACGCACGTCTTTGAGCTGGACCGAGAAATACGGCAGCAATTTCCAATCGATGCGGCCGACCTCAATATTCCGCCCCGTTTTTTCCCGGACGGCCTCCAGGATCGGGCCTTTGAAATGGTGGATGTCCACCACAAAGGGCAGCGCCAGCACAAACACGGCACAGAGACCGGCCAAAATCAGCAGGACAATACAAAATTTTTTCATGACGTCTTTTTTTGCGTTTTTTTTATTTCATCTGCAAGCCCCTCAAAATGCTGGGCCACGTCGCCGACCTGCGCGCCCAGCAGCACGATGGCCCAGGTCAAATACAGCCAGCACAAAAACAGCGGCAGGGCCCCCAGCGACCCATAGACCACGTTGACGTTCACCGCCTTGGAGACGTAGATTCCGAACAAAAATTTTGCCAGTTCCCAGAGCGAGCCGGCGGTCACTCCGCCGAGAACCGCGGCGCTCCAGTGTACCCTCGTATTTGGAATTTGATGATAGACCATGACGAAAGCGCACCACGTCATGACAAGGGGAAAAAGCGTGTAGGCCACTTTTTCCACGAAGGGAAACGGACGCACAAAGGACTGGACGTTGAACATGCTGGACAGATACAGAGAGCCGCCGATCAACAGGGGGATTCCCAGGAGCATGCCGCAAAAGGCGTTGTAGCGCGTGAAGAAGTTCCGGTGCCGTTCGACTCTCCATATATAATTGAAAGAGTTCTCCACCGTCGTGAACAGCGCGATGACGGTGATGGTCAGGCCGATGATTCCCGCCACGTTGATGGCCGCCGCGTTGGCCACAAAACGGTCCAGATGGGCCGACACCACATCGGACAGGGCGCTCCCGGTTTGGGGAATGAAGTGGGCAAATATTCTTGTCTGAATCAACTGTTTCATTTTGGAGAGCTCGACAAAATTTGCGAACAGGGAGAGGCTCAGGGTGAGCAGGGGCACGAGCGCCAGCAGGGAGGCGTAGGCCATGGCCGATGCCCGCTGGACGCACTGATTCCTGGAAAATTCCGCGGCCGTGAGCCGCACAAAAACCGCCAGGGGGTGGTTCACGTCCACCTTCAAAATTTTAATATTTTTCATGAATTTGAGTGCCCTGTCCCGCATGGCTACCGTCCTCCCAAGGAAATTGCCAGGGACGGCGCGGTGCCGACAAGCTCCAGCGGTTGAAAAACCGCGTCGGGGCGCCACAACTTCCTTGCCAGCGATTGAAAGCTCTCCTGTTCGCCCGTGACATAATAGCGCGGATGTGACAACGATTCCGCCGGCGCCTGCCCCAGGGACT
>CAZGMX010000220.1:0-3576 GCA_964526865.1 uncultured Actinomycetota bacterium
GGAGCTATATCACGCGGGATTGGAATATCAATCGAGAGAGAAAGAATTGCAGCCCGGCGACGAAGTCGCCGCCCAGCGATATCAAAAGTATGCCCTGGAGGTCGTTCGGGCACAGGGAGTTGATGGGGCGGCAGAGGCTTTGAGGGCGCTGGCGATCGCCAGGATACTCGCGACGCCCGCGCAAGAGCCCGGCAAGGCGCCCGCGCCGGATTCCCTGACAAAGCAGAATATTCTTGCCGCGGAGAAGTTGATTTCCCAGGCATTTGGTCTTCCGCCGGCGGACGCCCCAGCCGCCTTTGCCAACGAACAGGCCATGGCTCAAATGCTTTCCGGTAACGTACCTGCTGAACTTCTTGCCGAGACCCAGGCCCTGCTGGATAGGACGGCAATCCGCGTGACGCCTTCCGATATTGGAGAGGCAGAAAAACTCTTGCAGATCGATCATGCCGCGCTGATGAGCGCCGGCGAAGAACAATTAAATGATCTTTTGAGCAATGCGTTGGTGCAGATGGATAAGAGGGCCGCGTTTGAAAAACAACAGTTCAATGCGGATATCGCCCAACTCACATCCAGCATAGAGGGATTGACCGTATTGAAAAACGATCTGCGGTCTCACGGTATCGGTAAAGATATCCAGGTCCAGTTGGCAAACAAGATCTCCTATTTGGAACAGAGAAGGGAAGAACTGCGGGGCAATGTCAGTGAGGTTCAGGAATTTTATGGTGCGATGAAGAATGTGTTCATCCAGGAATCTTCCAGAAGACTGCAGGAGATATTGACTGCCAAAGGGGTGGGCGTGGATGAGCAGATTGCCGCGCAGGAAAGACACCTGGCGGCTGTATGGGACGAGTTTGAAGGGAAGGAGTTAGAGTACCTGGTGGAATCTGTCGCATACTTAGAAGAGATGGACCAGAGTCTCAAGGCGATGGACGTCTCCTATAGCGGGCGCGAGAGTCTGGAGACATTGAGCGCCAAGCGCGCTCAGCTGGAGGCGGCATTGAAAGCGGCTCAAGAACTGGATCAGGAGCTGGCAGAACAGGTCGATCCTTTCCTGGCCGATTATGCGGCGCTAAAGCGGGACAATGCAGACCGGCTGGGCTATTTAAACTACATGGTGAAGACTGAAGGGAGTTTTGGAAGCGAGCCGGTACTCATTTTGACTCGCAAGGCCAAGGCACAGCAGTTGATTGCGGCGTATTCGGGCAGGGAGTCCATTCCGGCGGAAAATGTTGCAGCAAAAGTGGAGTCACTGAGGGCAAAAATAGATCAGGCCCAAAAGGCATTGGCGCAGATGGAAAAGAAAATCCTGGAAAGCCAGAGTGCCAATGCCCAGCAGTTGGGACAGGCGGCGGTGAGTCTGGAGCAGGGCCTGACGCGATTGGCAAACGCGCAAGCGGAATACGACGCGCAGGTGAAGGAAAAAGATCCCGCAACAGCATTTGAAGCAAGCGTTCAAACTGCCCTGTCAAATTATGAGGCTGGCATGACACAGCAGATTGCCCAGGCCACAGACGACGGGTTGTTGGCGGTATGGAATTCGGATCTGTACAACAATACCGGTTTGAGAGACGTGATAAGGACCTTGCTGGGAGAACAACATCAGAGTTATGCGCGGCTCAGCGGGCGGGTAGATGAACTCAATGCCCAGGTGAAACGCTGGGAGGCAATCAAGCCGTTGTTGTCTGAGCAGGATCAGGAAATCATAGACAATGCCCTGCGCGGCATTGCCGATCCGCGGCCGGTGCAGGCGGCGGAGGCCCTGCGCTTGAGGCAGTGGGCACAGGGTGTTCATGCCATAAAATCCGTATTGGAGAGTGCGCTGGCGCAGTCGAATCAAATCGTGTCCTTTAGTGAGGAAGACGGAAAAATCATGGGCGTCGTCGCTCTTGCAAATGCCAATGAGGCAATCGCAGATGTGAAGAATCGCGTTGCCGAAAGAATCGATGCTCGGCGCGGCGAACTGGCGGTAGAAAAGGCCGAGGCGCTGGTGAAGGAGGCTCAAGACAAAGCTGAGTCGCTGAAGAGGGAAGTCCAAGCCCTGGAAACCGCCGGTCAGGCAGTGGCCAAGGATGTGAAGGCATTCTTTGACAGTATCGAGCGATGGAAGGCACGAATGGAACGGAAAGAAGAAATGGCGATTTCGGCGGAAGCTCAGTTGGAAAGATCAAACGCGATACTGGAATTAGTTCAGGCGCATCAAGCGCAATTGGCCGACTTGTCAGAAAATCTGGAGTCATTCCGGCAGGCACAGACGGGGGTGACGTATCTGACCAAAAACCAGAAAAATGAACTGGACAGAATGATAATGGATCTCCGTGCAAGACAGTCGGTGCTGGAAAACAATGCTGACCGTTTGAACGAGATTGTTTCGGAACAGGCAGGATTCGTGGCAGCCGAGGCGGTACCGGTGAAGACGCCTGTGACGGCGTCTCAACAACCGGCGGCGGGTCTGGTGGGTTCAGAACCGGCCCAAGAGACCAGGGCGGCAGGAGTACTTGGATTTGGTGTAGATCAAGCGGAGAAACAACGTCTCTTGGATGAAATGGGAGGAATGGCCGGCGACTTAACACCTCCTGCTGAAACACCGGCAATTGGAGCAATCGGACCTGCGGGTGTCTCCGGTATTGGGGTTCAAAGCCCGTTGGCTGAACGTTCTTCATTGAGGGCGCCGGCGGCAGCAGTTCAAGAGCCGATTTCCAAGCCCTCGGCCGGAATTACATGGACGAGCCTGGCCACCAGGGCAGAGTTAAAGGAAGTCCTGCCCCAACTGCGAGAACTTGTGAATGCGTTGGCGAAATTAGAGGATATGGATCTGTTGAGCGAATCGGCCAAAAGTGAACTTGATAATCTTCGAAAGACAATCGACAGAGCGAGTGACATTGAAGGCATGGCCGAGGGTACTGTGGCCACACTGCCCGGAGGCACGGACCTGGAATCCTTAAGGAGCCTGGCGGGGATGCTCAATCTGGAAAAATCGCGTGTGGCCGATCAGGCATTGATGGTATCCAGAGCCAGGATCATCATGCAAACCTTCGCGGAAATGAGATTGCAAATCAGGAAGGGGACATTGCAGGGTGTTGCCAAGGCCATGAAACTGGCGCTGGCGCGGGATATCCTGCCGCGGCAGGTCGTGGCGCTTCTCACACAGCTTGGAACCGCGGAACAGCAGCACTATCTGGTCAAGGTTATGGGAATACTGGATAAACTGCTGAAGCTGGGGATCGCGCAATCTCCGGAGGAACTGTTGAATATAGCGCTGTGCCTGGCGCAGGAAAAACCCGACATGCGGCTGGCAGAAGTCCTGGCATGGCAGGAAGAGATTGCGCAAGAAGCCTTCCTGCACGCCCAGAAGGCAGAGCTGGCCAAGAAAGCGGCCTTGGAGACACAAGGACAAGAGCGCCCGGCAAGGGAAGCACTTGCTAGGCCGGAGGCCGCTACGGTTGAGCAAGTGCGCGCGGAAACTACAGAAAGATTGGCGCTGTCAGCGCAAGAGCGGGCCAAGGCGATTGCGGCAGATTTGGAGGAGGCGCTGAAAGAATCGCAGTCATTGCGAGAAGTCCCGGCAGCAGTCAGCCG
>CAZGMX010000220.1:3586-4829 GCA_964526865.1 uncultured Actinomycetota bacterium
CTTCGCAAATCAAAGCTGCCGGGACAGGCAATACCGTCGGAACCTATCGCAGCGGTTGAGACAACAGCTGTGCCAAATCTGGATGCAACCACGATCAGCATGCATCAAGGACCGCGCGGCAAACCGTGGTTTGGAAGGCTTGATAGATATATGAGAGATAATATTCCCGGGATGACAGTGAGTGCGCTCTATCAGAGTTTATCTGATATGAAAGAATTGAAAGTTGGTGGCATGTTGGATCTCAAAACCTCCGGCGTGGAGACATACGCCGGTCTTTACGGAATCCTGGAACTTTACGGCGCGTTGAATAGAGCATCCCCCGAGACGGCCTCCCTGCTGGGCGGCCTTGACGCCCAATATCTGCATAATCTATTGACCAGTCCCCGTGCAGAAGATGTCACAAAGGACTTGGACCAAATCCTGGGCGAACAGGGCGACAGGAAGGCAAAAGAGCTGATCAGCCGCTACCTCAAGGCCATGAAGATGCTGATTGTCTGGGGCAAGGGCGGCGCGCCGAAAGCGGCACAGCCGCTTATCGAGGGCCTGCTAAAACTGAAGGCCGAGAGGGGTCTTGGCTCCGGCGAACTGGCGATGATTCTGGCGGCGATCCAGATGACGATGGAGCAAAAAGCCATCGCGCTGATGAAAGATGTCGTCAGCCTGCGCAAGAACGGCGAGCTGGGCCAAACAGGTGGAATCATTTTGATCGATTCGGTACGGGCGGCACAAATGAAAGAGAGAGAGAAAGAGGATGAGCCATCTGTTCTTGAAAAGATGCAACAGAATCCAGCCTTAAGGGTTATCATCGTAGATGTGAATAAAATGGCCCCGGCGGATTTGCTAAGCGCCGTGGATAATGCCAAAGAACAATTGGCGAAGCAGGGAGTAGACGCTGCCCAGGTCGGCATGTATATGTATATTTCCTATGAAACACTGCAGAAGAGCAATGTGCTGAAGAATTTGATTAACCAACTCGTGGGAGCAGAACCCAATCTCGTGATCAGTATTTTACACGCGGAGAGCGGCAAAGAATTTGTCGTCTCCAATATTCTGGCACAGATCGCAGCGCTCAACGGCAACGAACTGCCGGCGCCGATCCGGGACCTTGCGCTGGAAGACAAGAATCTGAAGTTCATCCAGGAAGAATTCAAAGACGCTAAAACGCTGGAGGGTGCGATTGAATCAGCCGTCAGCGCCGAACGCGCGGCATAAGGTGGCCAATGTCATTGCGAGCCCGCCGAAG
>CAZGMX010000221.1:0-4747 GCA_964526865.1 uncultured Actinomycetota bacterium
ACACCGCGTGCCAGGGCGCTTCCTGCCCCGGCATGTTCTCGTGCCCGAGTAAATTTGTCCCGCTCGTGACGCCATTGTCGGGCCTTTTCTTTGTTGTTGGCCAGGGCATAAAAACGGATCAGGGCATCCACCGCCCTCAGGCGAAGATCCCGGTCGGTGCGTCCCTTCCACAGATCGGATAAAAGTGCCGCGGCGTCCAACCGGGCCTGCCGACGCAGGGTTTTGAAGCGTCCCATGTCTGCGGCCTGAAACGAATGACTCTCCTTCATGCCATGGCTGTTCATCGTCCCTATCTTTGCCAGAAGAATGCCGGTCTGCAAAAGCATTTCGTCCGGCAGGCGCCGGTTTGCAAGCAGATCATCGGCGGCCTTGAGGATTTCCTGAAGGCTGTCCCAATCGAAAATGCCGCGGTCTTGGAGGTCCCATGCGGCACAGAAGTGTTTGAGATAGACCGCGGAGTGTTGTTTTAGAATCGTCAACAACAGGTCTCGAATGATGAGGGGGTTGCCGGTCTTGACGATGGCGCGTACGAGCCACTGCCGCGGGACTCCATTGAAAAGCGGCGGCGACTGAAACATTGCCAGCATTCCCCGACCGAAGGCGTCGTCCCCAAAATCAGAGAAAAGGACCAGCAAGATATTTTTCGCGGCGGCGCTCTTGCCGGATTTGGTGCAATATTCCAACAGGGGCTCCTGCAGGAACTGTTGATAATGTCCCAAAAGGACCCACAAAGAATTCAGCAGGGGAGACAGCTTTTCGCCTCGGCTCAGCGATTGTTCCAGAGAAGATGCAATGGCCGCGAACAGCAGCGCGCCGGCCGCGGGTTTGTCGATGGCCAATCCCGCGGTGTTGAGCAGGTTCTTCCCCCTTTTTTTCTGATCGGGTTCTCGCAGGTTTTCAAAATACTCCCGGAGTTTTCCATGAGACATGCGCGTGTACCGGTTTCTCACCATGGCCTTCAGGATATCTGTCAGTGGTTTGCCCTTTTCGGCCAGGGACGTGGTCATTTGCAGGGGCTGTTGATAGGCAAAATCCATGGGATTCTGCCCCAGCACGTTTTTGAATCCCCAGACAACCTGTTCTTCCGGGCTGAAGGCAAGGCCTTCCCCCGACACATATCCCTGTTCGACCAGAAACGCATGAACCCCGGAGAGACCGCAACGGCCCAGGACATCGCCTTGCGTGAAGACGTGCTCCAGGTGTTCGGCAAGGACCGGATTTTTTACCGCGATGAGGCGGAAGAGGTCGTCGATGGTGTTTTCCAGGACGGGTCGGTTGAGTCCGTACGTTTCCAAAATTTCCGAGGCCTCCTGGACTGGCAGAATGGAAAGTCTTTGGCACCAGGCAGGATCGATTTGCTGCAACTTCACAAGGGCGCTCTCGATATTTCCCGCGGACACATCGGCCGTCGCGGCCTGGACGAGAGCGTTTTGCAGTACGGATTCCCGGTGTGTTTCTAGAATGCGCCGCCAGAGTATGAATTCCCGGGCGGAATCAAAAAGGATATCTCCCGCAGGAGACAGGAGAATCAAGCGCCCCGTGAGGGTGTTCCTCTTGATCCGGTACAAGGGGCGGTGCCTGGACCTTGATCTGGAAAGATTCCGGTATTCCCAGCATCCCTTCCATTGGACACTGCCGCGAAGAGTTCCCGAAAAAATGGTTTCCTCCAGCCACCCGAGAAGCTTGATCTGAGACCGAGACGGCTTTGAGGCCAAAAGATTGTGCATGGTTTTTTGCACAAAATTCAAAACGGCGGAAGGAGAGATTCCAGGCAACTCTGAGGGGGAAAGAAGAACCGAGGCGGTCCGTCGGACAGATTGTCCGATTTCCTTTTGCTGGGGCGTCGGCCCGGAGGGGAGGGCAAGAAATACCGCGGGATCCGGATAGGTCCCCGAGAGACATGCCTGGTACTGCTTTTCCTCCAGGCTGTGCGGCAGAAGGGTCAATAGGTGGGAGACGGCCTGGGCCGTTTCCTGAAAGGATTTCCCCCGTTCCAGACACTCCGCGGCGAAATTCATGCACCCCAGGGACGCATAGAGAGACCGGCCCGTGTTCAAGAATGCGTGGCTGCCGTCTTCCAGATTCTGAAAGAAGAGTCGATAGGTCAGGAGATTTTTTAATTCCAACGGACGATCCAACAAGGATGTCTGGCCCGCCGCCACAATCTTGAGGTAGTCGTGAGGGGCAGAGGATTTCCCCGCGCTTTTTCGCTCCACAAATTGTTCGTAGAGGATTCCCTGGATGTTTTCGCGCAAAGGGGTCTTCCTGTAATATTCGCGGCGGAGAGAAAGGGCCTCTTTGCCGCGGGTGTAAGCAATCCAGAAAGTGGCCCCCCTCAGCGAATAAACGAAGGGGCACGGTGTGAATGCGGGGGAACTCCAATATTTTAGGGAAACTTGATGAAGGCCGGTGATGAAGCGGTTGAGAATCCGGGCAAGCGGAGTGTCTCCCAAGAGTTGCCCTGCCCCCGAAACCGGTAGAGGCGCGCTGGTTCCGGCCAGTGCGTCGTCTCCGGAAGAAAATGCACCCGGGAAAAATGAACGCGCCTGCCCCTGATTTAGCCACACGACGCCATCGGCGTTGAGAGATGCCAAAAAGGGAAGATACCCGGCCGCGCGAATTTTTGCGAGGTGCCGGATCCAATCGGGAAGTGACCGTGGCCGGTTGTCCCGGAAGAGGAAATAAAAAGGGTGCTTGATCCCGTCGGCCATGAGAACGCGGCATTGCCAGAGGGCTAGTCCCTCTTTGGGATCCTCCCAGAACGGCACGGGGTCTAACTCCAGCAAGCCGCTGAACGCGTTGTAATTTTTTAGATAGTCAACGAGGGCCTTGTCTGCCGGAGAAATGTCTGAGACCTTCCCGCTAAGCCAAAATTGACGGTAGAGACAAACACGGAGAGAAAACTCCCACACAAATATTTTTGACCAAGGCCCCAGGAGCCGTGCCATCGAAGGCGGCACCGGCCGGAGGAACTCGGACGGAGGCGCGGGGCACGCATAGTACACCTCCTTTGCGGCGGCGGGTGTGGAAATGAGCACACACAAACACACAACCCCATTTCCAAGGACACGCAGTATCCTCGTAATTGGCGTATTCTTCATTGGTTAAATTCTACGGCGGAATCGATCAATTGTCGAGACGGCGCCGCGACATTTTGTTCTTCTGCCCGACCATTAAAGATCAAAAAAATTGACAGGGCGGCGGATTGTGGCATAATCGACCCCTTTTCATTTTGTAGTATTCGCCCCGCGGACCCTCAGTGGTTGAACCCGGGGCGGGGAAGATGGCGAGGAGGTAGTGGTGAAAACGATCGTGAGAAAAAATGGGATATTGGGCAAGAAACTGGGAATGACAAAAATCTTCACGCAAGACGGGTCGGTGG
Organism: uncultured Actinomycetota bacterium; assembly: GCA_964526865.1. Classification (GTDB taxonomy): domain Bacteria; phylum Auribacterota; class Ancaeobacteria; order Ancaeobacterales; family CAZGMX01; genus CAZGMX01. The sequence goes on from CAZGMX010000221.1 coordinate 3,383, forward strand.
TTCCCGTGACCGTGGTGCAGGCGGGACCTTGCACGGTATTGCAGAAAAAGACGGCACAGACGGATCGATACGATGCCGTCCAACTGGGATTTGACGAAATCACAAAGGTCAAGAATGTCCCCAAGCCTGTGGTGGGGCATTGTCAGAAAGGGAATTCCAAGCCCATGCGGTTTATCCGGGAAATCCGGCTCTCCGGCGAAGAGGTCGCAAAATACCAGGTCGGCCAGCAAGTCACCGCCAACATTTTTAAGACAGGCGATTTGGTGGACGTGACGGGGACGTCCATTGGGAAAGGATTTGCCGGTGTTATGAAACGCCATGGAATGCACGGATTTCCGATGACGCGCGGCACCCATGAGTACCGGAGGCACATCGGTTCCATCGGCTGCCGGTTTCCCCAGCACGTCCTGCGCGGGCATCGGATGCCCGGCCACATGGGCAACGAAAGGGTCACCATCCAAAATTTAAAAGTGGTTGCCGTCCGCGAATCGGATCATGTTCTTTTGATTGAAGGGGCTGTGCCCGGTTACCCGGACAATTATTTGATCATCCGAAAAGCCGTGAAGCGCGAGCCGAAAGCCCCAGTGGCAAAACCGGCGCCGGCCAAGGGAAAGCAGGACAAGGCACCCAGACCGGCCAAGGTCGCCGCGGCGCCAAAGAAATAGTCCCTCCGTCACGCCGTCACGGGCCCTTTCGGGACAACGCCACTCCGAAAACCTCAAAGCTCTCTTTTCGGGAGCTTCGAGGTTTTTCTGTATGGACTGATTTGAAGCGGGTGCGGCAATTTGAAAATATCTGTTTCGTGTCCGGTCCCTGAAAAATCTTAAAGACCAAGTGTCCCCCCGGCTTGAGAACACAAAGGGCAATCTCCAGCACGCGTTCGGCCAGTCGCAGGGAATTCTGCTGGTCAACAAACCGTTCTCCCGTCGTGTTGGGAGCGGCGTCGGAGAGAACCACGTCGAAGGGTCTTCCCGCAAGTTCCAGGAGCCGCGCGCCGCTCATCGTTAGAATATCTGCCTGAAGAAATTGGATGGGAGAAGCCGCTTTTTCTATGGGGGCCACGCGGTCCACCCCTAGAACCGTCCCCGTTTTTCCCACGCGTTGTGCGATGTATTGCAGCCAGGATCCGGGGGAGCAGCCCAGATCCAGTACCGCCAGGCCGGGGTGGATCAAGTGATGCTTGGCGTCGATTTCGGCGAGTTTATAAAAGGCACGGGAGAGCGCCCCTTCTTTTTTCGCTTTTCTAAAATAGTAATCTTGGTATTCTTTCATGGGGGTAACGAGACGATGAAAAAAACAATCCAACCTATTGTAGCAGGACTTGTGGTTCTTGTGTTGTTTGCTTCGTCCCACTGTCAGGAACAC
>CAZGMX010000222.1:0-4710 GCA_964526865.1 uncultured Actinomycetota bacterium
CTCAACGCCCAACTCGTGGTGTTGAGCGGCGGTGAAACCGGGTACGGAACTTTAACGATGGGGGAAGAGATGCTCGGCCTGACGCGCAGTTTTCTATGCGCGGGTACCCCTTGCGTGATCGTCAGCTTTTGGAAAGTAGATGACGACGCGACGTCCCTCTTGATGACCAGCTTCTACAAGAATCTGGCCACCATGGGCAATGCCGAGGCCCTGCGTCAGGCGCAGATCGAGACCCTGAAGGTCAAGAGGCATCCCTACTATTGGGTGGCGTTTTACTTGGTGGGGGACGGGCGATAAGTTAGCGGGTGAACGGGTTAGCGGGTGTGCGAGTTAAAACCGCTAACTCGCTAGCCCGTTAACTCAATAACGCACTAACAGATTATATGAGGGCAAGATGATTTTTACGAAGAAAGGAATCGGTATCCTAATATTATCCGCAGTTTTTCTTGCTGCGGCGGCCTGTGTCTTGTCCTGGTTGTTGCTCCCGTACCGAGGACGGATAACAGATAATAAAACCCTCTCTTCGCGCACACCGGCTTCGGGTACGCCGGAACAGACCGGCGCCAGCTGGCAATTCAGCAGTCCGGCACAAGAGAAGGCCTTCTATGACGGCCTGTGGTTGCACAGTGAAATCAATGGGCAGATAGAAACATCCTATGGCCGCGCCGGCTACGATCAAGTGCCGGATGATCATGCAAGGCTTATTCAAAATAACTGGGAACGGGTAAAGGGTGCATTGGACCAACAAGACTGCGAATTGGTTTTCGGCAAAGAATTCTTTGCTCTGTACCTGCAGTATTTCCAGGACGTGTTCGACGGCACGCAGAAATATCTGGCCAAGGATTTTGATGGCGCGATGGAGCTTTTGCGCAGGGCCAGGGTCTGCGCCGGCCAATTAAAAAAAACCCCCATGCAAAACGCCGGTAAGATGCCCGCGCTTTGTGTGGATAAGATGGCGATCACGATCTCTTTCTGTGAGGGAGTGGCGATGTGCCGGCGCGGTGATCTGGAGAAAGGGCTTGCCGCTCTGCGTGCCGCCTACGATGAGGCGGCGGGGATCAAATGGCGTGAGGGCAAGGCCCAGGCGGCGTATTACATGGCGCTTTATGCCGAGCGGGCAAAGGCCCCCTACGCCAAGACCCTCTATCAGCAGGCCTTGCGAGAAGCGAAAAAAAACGAGATCCCTCGTTTTATCGCCAAGTGCTGTTTTCGTCTCGGCTTGATGAATGTGGACACCGGCAATTACAAGGAGGCAATGGAGTTTCTTCAGGAGGCTTCCAACATCCTTGGGTTTATGCGCTCCAAAATCGAGGGGGATATCCAAAAAGCGGGCTTCGAGAACGATAATTTTCAAATCTACCGTTTGATCACGACAGCCTTGATAACCATGGGGAAGGTGGAAGAGGCATTTGAGCTGTATGAAAATGTCAAATCCCGTGGTTTGCAGGATTTGCTTCGCTCCAAGCGCAGGGGGGACGCGATTCAGCCCGAAATGGATCGGAATCTTCTGCTTCAGGAACAGACGATTCTAGAGCAAATCGAGGATCTGAAAAGCATGGGAGGAAAAAATACTGAGGCGCAGTTGGCGGTCTTGCAGCAAAAGCACAATGAGGTATTGAAAGAGATTAGACGGACCAGTCCGGATTACGGCTTGTTGAAGATCGTGGAATCTACTGATCTGCGGAGTGTCCAGGCCCTTCTGGACGATCAAACTGTGTTGTTGGAATATCCCCACAGTCCGGAACATCCCTATCTTGTCGGCTGGCTGGTGACCAAGAATTCTATCCGGATGGAACAATTTTCCCTGGCTAGCATGGGATTGCCCCCAAAGGTGCAGGCCATCCGGATGATGATCGGCAAGCCAAAACTGCCGGCGGCCTATAAACTCTTGGGGCAACTCTACGAATTCATCATCAAGCCCTTTGAAAAGGACATCCAGGGCAAAAATCTCATATTGGTTCCAGGCGGCGCGCTGCACCAACTGCCTTTCGCGGCGCTTATGGACGGTGAGGGGAAATTCCTGGTTGAGAAACACGCCATTTCGGTTGTCCCCAGTTTCACCATTCTTAAATTCTGCATGGCAACGAAGAAGAGCGAAACAAAGACCATTCTGGCTTTTGGAAACCCCGATCTGAACGATCTTAAAATGGACTTGCCGAATGCGGAAGCGGAGGTCAGAAGCATCTCCAAGCAGTTTCCGTCACCCGGGCCGGTGTTACATTCCGACCCAATGGCGGTTCTGCCGAACGCGGAAATAGAAGTCAAGGGCATTGCCGAAAAGTTCCCCCAGACCAAGATGTATTTGCGCAAAGAGGCGACCGAAACGCTTGCCAATAAACTCATGGGCAAATTCGACATTCTCCATTTTGCGTGTCATGGAGAAATGGACCAGGAAGACGCAATGCGTTCATGTTTGAGGCTGGCTCCCGGCGAGGGGAACGATGGAAAGTTGGAGGCCGGGGAAATATTTGATCTCAAGCTCAACGCCCAGATGGTGATTTTGAGCGGGTGCGAAACCGGACGGGGGGAGTTGACGCAGGGAGAAGAGATGTTTGGATTGACGCGCAGTTTTATCTACGCGGGAACCCCCGCTATCATTGCCAGTCTCTGGAAGGTGGACGACAACGCGACGTCCCTTTTGATGACCAGCTTCTATAAGAATTTGTCCAAGATGGGCAAGGCCGAGGCCCTGCGGCAGGCGCAGATCCAGACCATGAAGGTCAAAAAACATCCCTACTACTGGGCGGCGTTTTATCTGGTGGGGGATGGACGGTAAATAAATGGGACGGGTTCATTTTTATTTGCGGGATATCCTGAAACAATTTCTCAACCATGACAACTTCGAATATTCCCTTGGCCCAATCTTTGACATGGTAATAAATGAACCCGTCCCATTTATTTATTATTAACTCGTACACGCACAGAGGGGTTTTATGACAATATCAAATTTCCGGCATTCATTGGCGGGAAAGGTTTTTCCGGTTTTTCTCGCCGTCTTCTTTCTGCAATTCCTTCCAGTCCATGGCTCTTTTGCGGCCGCGGAAAACGGACAGGAATCCCCTCCCCCCGGTCCCTCGGAAGGAAACAGTGCCGGCCCAAAACACGAATATCGTTACTTTAGTTTTGATCCAGGGTTACACAAGGAATTTATGGATTACACGGATGCGGTGTTTTGCATTCCCCATAGACATGGAACGGATTACACAAACCGCGTAAAAAGACAATGGAAAGAATCAAAGGAGGCAATTAGGCGAGAAGAATGTGAATCGTTTTACGGAAAAGAATTCTTTACCTTGTTATTGCAGTATCATCAGGACAGGATGGACGGCATCGCGCATTATCTGGAAAAGGATTTTACCAAAGCGATGGCGTGTCTGCGCAAGGCCAAGGCCGGTGCCGAGAAGTTAAAAAATGTGCCCATGAAAAACAGCGACCGCGTGAGCGTCCTGTTTGTGAAAAAGATGTCCATGGACATCTCCCTTTGTCTGGCGGTGACACAGTTTGTGAGCGGCAACACCGGTGCCGGCATGGCCGCCTTGCGATCCGCATACGAAGAGGCCGCCCAGGCGAAATGGGCTTTTGGCAAAGCCCGGGCGGCGTATTGCATGGCGGTGTTCGCCCAACAGGCCGACGCGCCCTATGCCAAGGCCTTGTATGAACAGGCCCTTCGGGTGGCTCAACAAAATAAGATCCCCTTATTTGCCTGGAAGTGCTGTGAGCAGCTTGCCTTAATGGAAATAGGGGATGATGTGGAGGGTAATAAATGGAAGGCCATAGAATATCTCCAGGAGGCGGTTATTATCATTGAGTCGATGCGGACAAAACTCTGGGAGGATATAGAAAGAACGAGCTTCATGCAGGGCAAGCATGGGGTCCGCCAGTGGCTGACGAAGTTGTTGCTCGACAGGGGAGACATCGAGAGGGCGTTTGAGGTCTCCGAGACTTTCAAGTCGCGGGTTCTACAGGACCAGCTCAAGGCCGAGAAAAAGACATCGCTCTGGGCGTCAGAAATTTCCCATTATGCGATGTGGGAACGGATCCTATCGGAACAGATCTCGGATTTGGAAGTGGCCGGGGGGAAAGACGCCGGGGCGCAATTGGCGGCCTTGCGACGGGAGGATGAATGCCTCGTGGCCCAAATCAGGAAAATAAATCCGGAATTTGGAGTGCTGAAGGTGAGCGAATCTGTCAGTCTGAAAGAGGTTCAAGCACTTCTGGACGACAAGACTGTTTTTTTGGAATACTTCGTGTTGGGGCCACATTCTATCGCCTGGATGGTGACCAAGAATTCCATCCGGGCCCAGCAGATTCCCCTGGATACCGAAAAACTGAATGAAAAGGTTCAAGCCATTCGCATGATGATTGGCAAGCCGAAGCTGCCGGCGGTCTATAAGCTCTTGGGTCAGCTCTATGGAGACATCATTCAGCCTTTCCATAAGGAACTTCAAGGCAAAAATATCATTCTGGTTCCGGACGGGGCATTGCATTATTTGCCCTTTGCGGCGCTGATGGATGGGGATGGCAAATTCCTGGTAGAGAATCATGCCATTTCGGTTGTCCCCAGTTTCGGCATCCTCAAGGCCTGCAGGGCCAAAAAGAAGGGTGTGATAAAAACAATTCTGGCCTTTGGAAATCCCGACCTGAATGATCTCAAAATGGACCTGCCCAACGCGGAGTTGGAGGTCAGAAGCATTGCCGGACAGTTTCCGC
>CAZGMX010000223.1:0-2253 GCA_964526865.1 uncultured Actinomycetota bacterium
GCGCCGACGACCCACAAGCAGTTGTATGGCGTGGAGTCAATCGGATAAGCACAAGTCATATAAACAGTGTTGCGAGACTAGGGAATACCGCACTCTATAATGGATTTCCCCAGGTATTGTTGCATGGCATGAATCTTCTCAAGCTCAAGCTGAATACGACCATTGCTGACCCCATGTTTGTGATTTACCTCTTACGTACATCCACTACACGAAAATTCATTAACGATAACGCACAAAGAGCCATTGGGCAGGCAAGTCTCAATATTTCAGCGCTATCGTCTCTAACTCTGCCCTTCCCGCCGCTCTTCGAACAGCAACGCATTGCCGCTGTTCTAAAGGGCAAAATGGCAGTGGTGAATCGGGCACGAAAGACTGCGGAAGAGGCGCTTCAGACAATCAATGCTATGCCGGCGGCATTTTTGCGACAGGCGTTCAGTGGAGGGCTTTAAAATGGCGCAGGGAAAAAAGAACGGGCATGGAAAAAAACTAGCCACACAGCAGTCAGTTGACCAAGCGGTTAAATCTATCTGTGACATCATGCGCAGGGGGAACTGTGCTGGGGCGCTGCAGTACGTCCCGGAGCTGACATGGATTCTATTCCTGCGTATTCTCGACGAGCGCGAGGAGCGCGAACAACACGAGGCCGATGCGCTAGGTGTGCCGTTTCGGCCCTCCTTGGTTCATCCCTACCGCTGGCAGGACTGGGCCGCGCCGGATGGTCCAAAGCGCAGAGAACTTCAGGACGGTGCATTAGGCTCGTTTTTTGGCTTCGTCAACACGAATCTCCTAGGCTATCTGAAGGGTCTCAAGAACAAACCCGACGCTATGCCGCGCCAGAAGGTCATCAGTGAAGTTATGACCGGCGTCGAGCGTGTCCGCATTGACACCGAACGTAACTTCCTCGACGTGCTGGACAAGGTCGATGAGATTACCGCCGAAACGGTGGATCCGACGCACGTCTTCACACTTTCGCAGGTGTACGAGGGGCTTCTGCTCAAGATGGGGGAGAAGGGTAACGACGGCGGCCAGTTTTTTACGCCGCGGCAGGTCATCAAAGCGATGGTGCAGGTTATCGCGCCGACCATGGGGGAAACCGTCTATGATCCGGGTTGTGGCACCGGCGGATTTCTTGCCCAGAGTTACGAATTCATGCGCGACCGGCTGGCCGGCAATGCGACCGCCGAGCAATTAGAAACGCTGAAACAACGCACGTTTTGGGGGCGAGAGAAAGAGAACCTCATCTATCCCGTTGCCTTGGCAAATCTGGTTCTCCACGGAATAGACAAGCCGAACCTCTGGCACGGCAACACGTTGACAGGTATGGAAATTTATGGCGGCCTTTTTGCGGGTGCGCCGAATCAGTTTGACGTGATTCTGACCAATCCGCCCTTTGGAGGCAAGGAAGGCAAAGACGCCCAGACCAATTTTGACTATAAAACCAGCGCTACCCAGGCCCTGTTCCTTCAACACGTCATCCGTAGTTTGAAAGACAAAGGACGCTGCGGGATAGTCCTGGATGAAGGCATGCTCTTTCGCACGAATCAGGACGCCTTCGTAAAAACAAAACAGAAACTTCTTAACGATTGCGATGTCTGGTGCATCGTCAGCCTTCCGGCAGGCGTGTTTACTGCCGCTGGCGCAGGGGTAAAGACCAATCTCCTGTTTTTCACAAAGGGCAAGCCAACGCGGAAGATTTGGTATTACGATCTGACCGACATCAAGGTTCTTAAGAAAACACCGCTTATGCTAAAGCACTTTGAGGCCTTCTTGCGTCTTCTGCCGGCCCGTGCGGCCAGCGAACTCAGTTGGATCGTGGACATGGATGAGCGCAAGCGCCTTGCTGTCGTGGAGGCCCGTCCGTTCAAGGAGGAGGCCCAAAAGAAGGTCAACGAAGCTGCGAAATGCAAGGACGCGGCGAAGGCCAAGGTCCTTGAGAGGGAATCCAGGGAGGCGGCGGCCAAGGCAAAGGATATAGAAGACGCAGTGTACGACTTAAAAGCGGTCAATCCGAACAAAAAGCCCATGGTAGATTCGCGTACACCGGACGAACTTCTTGACCTGATTGAGATCAAGAACCGAGAGATTGTTGAAGCGCTACAACAATTGAAACGAAATTAAAACAGTGAACAATAAACATAAAGTTACATTTGATCGTACTGCATTTGGAGGTGATTCGTTTGCAAAGCTGCGAGACAGCAACCTGTTTGACATGGTCAGACGGAATCGGATCTCTGTTTACCATACATGGACATT
>CAZGMX010000223.1:2263-4708 GCA_964526865.1 uncultured Actinomycetota bacterium
GACATTGAGTGAAGAGACGATGTTGTGGTGGGGGGAGGACATGTCAAACAGGCTGGTGCTGGCTGAACAAGTTGATTTCTTTCAAAAAATTAGCGTGAACAGATGGTTTCGAGATGTACCCGCGATTTGCAAAAGCACCCTGATTGATGGCCGCGATCAAACGGGCAGCGTGTTTTTTAACTCCGAGGAACAGGCAAGATTTTCTGCGATCCTTCGCCAAATGACCGAATCGATATATCCCGATGCTGAGACGCTGCGGTCGATCATGGGCGTGAAGAATGAGCGCCGGCAAAGGAATGATAAATTCTCGGATGGATTTAAGGAACTCCGTAATATGTTTAATCAGCGTCTCAGTGGCGCTAATGTCAAGTTTGCGCGCGCTAAAGTCTCCTTTGATGTATTTTATCGCGAGCACCTCGGCAAGGTTGATTCGTTTGTAGTCAATTTGCTGGGTAAGCCTGCGGATGCGGATGGCTATTTGGCACGTTGGAAAGCGGCGCCGCAACGATATGCAGTATTAACGGCGTTTGCCAAAGGGGTGGCTTATTATGCATATCGTGCAATGATGGAGCACGATAACGGATTTGATAAAAACGCTTATAGTGATATCGAATTACTAAGCTGTCTTGGTGGCATTGACGTGCTTGTGGCAAATGAGGAAGGGTTTCTTCGCGATGCTTTCCATGCAATATGGTTGAATAATGAAAAACAAATTATGACTGTCGACAGCTTCCTGTCTTGGATGCAGAGTGTTTAACAGCAATTTAATTGCGGGGGCACGCTAGAAATGAAGGTGGAAAGTGAAAGATGGCAGAACCCTGTTGATGTCTACAATGCAATGTCGCGACAAATGCCTCCGACTCCATCATTGTGGACAAATCCCTATAAAATGTTACGCGAATGCTGGGTGATGTCCAGGTTTGCGATTGGCTATGAGCTTTTAACAGGTCAGATGGTCCAGATTCTGACCGATTGCGAAGAACCTGCCGACGCTCAAATGAAAAGGCAGGAGAAAATCATAGAATACCAGATTGCCGAATGTCTTCGAGAAGACAGAAGAAGACACAGCGAATACAAGGAATTGCACCGAAAAGGTGCGCGTTTCTTTGAGCCCGATGCTCCGGTGTCTGAAAATAAAGCCCTGGAGTGGCTCGTAGGAAGTGTTAGAAATAAGGTGGGCATGCGGTATTGTACTGAGCGCGATCTTAATCTACTGCTATATTTAAATTTTGATTACCACAATATGGATTTAACCAAAATCTCAGATGCCGTGCAGCCGACTGTAAATTCCTCTTTTAAGGAGATTTGGATATTGGGCTCTTGTTGGGCCTGTCCTGGGGTGGATGTGGCAGTTATTGGGAAAGTGTATCCATGTTCACAAGGTTTTTTAACGTTCGTCCCGGATGAAGGCCGGCTTGCAAGTGATGATGAACTGGCCAAACAGGAGAACGGTTTTAAGTCTGTTGGATAGTATCTGGTGTCTGCAACATTGTTCCGAAATCAGATGCGAAAACAGCGTGGTAAATGGAAAATTATGACAGTAGTTATGGGAGAACAACAATTGGGAAAGATTCAATTTGATGCGGATGCCACAGATGGACTCGAAGTTACTAGGGCTATTGTGCTTGAGAGACTTCGGAAAGAGTCCCATTGGAATCAGTATGATATCACGGGTGAGGGTTTTGATAAATATGTCGATTATGTTGGCGACAAAAGGCGAGCACGCGAACGATTGATTCTAGGCGCCCAAGAAATTCTATGGGAGCTTATGATACAAGGTGTTATTACGCCGGGCCTTAATGTGCAAAATCCAAATCTGCCCTGGTTTCGGCTTACTGAATATGGCGGTAAAGTCGTAGCAACTGGTGAGTATCTGCCCCATGATCCAACAGGATATCTTGCGCGGTTGCATGCTGAGATAAAGAATATTGACGCAACTGTTGAAGCGTATCTTAAGGAGAGCTTAAATTGCTTTGAGCGTGGCAATTATATTGCTTCTGTTGTGATGCTAGGCATTTCATCAGAGAGGGTTTTTCTTCAACTCTGCACAGAGGTTCTTAATGCTATTCAGGATGCCCGCGAGAAAGAGAAATTCAACAAGATATTAAAGCAGAATGCGATTAAACCAAAATTAGATTGGTTGTTAAGCAAATTCCAGGGTATGGAAAATGGTGCCGCACAGCATTTCCCTGATAATGTAAACATCATGCTGGCTGCAATTTTTGATTTCATTCGCTGCCAGAGAAATGATCTTGGCCATCCACGTGATCGTTTACCCAAGGTCGCGCGTGAAGATGCTTTTGTTAACTTAAGGCTTTTCCCATCATATGTTAAGACGGCAGGAGATCTTGCTGTGTATTTCAACAAGAATCGGATTTGAGCAAGTTGTTTGGCTTTTCGCCGCATCGTTACGCGCAAGCAAAGTGCAAAGGCATGCCGTGTTCT
>CAZGMX010000224.1:0-403 GCA_964526865.1 uncultured Actinomycetota bacterium
TCATAATGAAAAATATGCAAGACCTTGCTTCGGCGAAACATCTGTAAAACATGCCTTTTTTTTGATTGAGGGGAGCTGTGTGTGTAACAGGCGCTGGAAGAGGGTAGTATGGGTGTTGTGTTTGGGGATGGCGCGGCGGCCCACAATAAGGAAGAGAGTTGAATTTGTTTTTTAAACGCTTAGAAATTGTTGGCTTCAAATCTTTCGGCAATCCGACCGTGTTTGAATTTGAACCCGGCATTACGGCCATTGTCGGACCCAACGGCTGCGGAAAAAGCAACGTGGTTGACGCCGTGCGCTGGGTGCTGGGCGAACAGAGCGCAAAGGCCCTGCGCGGCGGCCGAATGGACGATGTCATCTTTAACGGCACCGATGAACGGCCGCCAATCAACATGGCTGAAGT
>CAZGMX010000224.1:413-3420 GCA_964526865.1 uncultured Actinomycetota bacterium
CTCGCTGGAAGACCCCGAAAGAACCCTGCCCATCGGATTCCATGAAGTGACCGTGACTCGCCGCGTGTTTCGTGACGGCCAGAGCGAATATCTCATCAACAAAGCTCCGTGCCGTTTGCGCGACGTGAACGAATTGTTCATGGGGACGGGGATCGGAACGGACGCGTACTCCATCCTCGAGCAGGGAAAGATGGACTTGGTACTCAATTCTAAGCCGCAGGAGCGGCGGGAAATTTTTGAAGAGGCTGCGGGGATTACAAAATTCAAGGCAAAGAAAACCGAGGCCCTGCGGAAATTGCAGTCCACGGAAGAAAATCTTGTCCGCGTCAGTGACATCATCAGGGAAGTAAAACGGCAGATCCAGTCCATTCAGCGCTATGCCTCCAAGGCGCGGCAGTACCGCATGCTTTTCGACGAGATGAAGGATCTGCAGGTGGCCCACAGCCGCCGGCGGTTTGAAGAGTTCAGCCGGTCCTGCGAAAAAATCCAAATAGAATTGGCCGAGGTTTACCGCCTTCAGAAGGAGGGCCAGACCGCCGGGGACGCCGCACGGCAACAGTGCAGCCGTGCCCGGGAAGATCTTCAAGCCCTGACGGAATCGTACGAAGCAATGCGAGAGGACGTGTCTGCACTGGAAAATGAAGCGGCCCGCAAAGAGAGTCAATCCAAATTGGACGAAGAGCGACTGGCGGATTTGACAGCGTCTTTGGCGCGATGGGAAACGGAAGTCCGCGAGCACCAGGACCGGATCACAAAATTGGAGACGATGCTCGCAGCGGTTGAAACCGAATTGGAACAAGTCACGGCGGTGGTTTCAGTGGCCAAGGTGGAGGTGGACCGGCAGGACGCCGATGTCCGCCGGCTGCAGGAGTCCATTCGCAATTTGACCCAGCGTCAAAAAGAACGGCAGGAACAAATATTGGAGGAAGAACTGAGTGCGTCCCGTACCCGTAATGAAATGGGAGGCCTGGCCCTTTCGCACAAGGCGGCCAAGGTAAAGAAGGAGCGGCTGACGGCGGAGAGGGAAGGCATCCTGGCCCAGTGCGCGCAGTGGGACGAGGGGATCACAAAAATTCAGGACGGGATCGTGGTCCAGCAGGAGAAGACGGCCCGGCTGAAGTCCGATACCGGGTGTCTTCAACGGGTCTGCGCCGGCCTTCAGGGACAGATAGAGGCCGCACGGGATCAGAGCGAAAAGATCCGCGAAGAACTGACACAGAAAAAAACACAACGGGATCTGTTGGTGCGGTGGAGAAACGAGGGGGAGGGGCTTGCGGCGCCGGTTCGCCGGATTCTCGCTCAACAAAAAGAGGATCCTTCCTCCTGGAGCGGGCTGGCCGGCGTGTTGTGCAATGTCCTGCACATCGAGCCGGGATACGAATTGGCCGCGCACGCCGCGGTGGAGGGATGGGCCCAGGATCTGCTCGTGGAGGAAATCGGATGGATCGAAAAAATCCGTCAACAGTTGTGGTCTGCGCCGGACGGCGAAGCGGGCCAGGTTTCGATTCGTTTTCCCGGGGCCTTTTCTGAAAAGAATGATGCCGCCGGGCGGCTGGCGCGCGACGAACGCGTGGTGGGGCCGCTGATGAATTTTGTGCGCTGGGAGGCCCGGTTTGAACCCTGGCTGAGGCCGTTGGCGGCGCAGACCTGGCTGGTTCGGACGTGGGAGGATGCCCAATCGTTGGCCCAGGACGCGCGCCGCAGAGGGCAAACGCAGATTTGTCTGGTGACGCAGGCCGGAGAAAGTGTTCACGCAAACGGGCGGGTTCACGTGGGCCGGGCATCGGCCTCGGCGCAAAGCCTTGTGGGGAGCGTCAACGAGATCAGAAAAATTTCCTGCGACATCGAGAGGTTGGAGGAAAACTTTCATGACACCGTGGTGGAGAAGGGCGGTCTGGTGATGACCCTGGAGGAAGCGCGGATGCGCTCACACGAGGTTCAGGACGTTCTGCGCGGAGAGGAAATCCGCCAGGCGGCCCTGCAAAGCGAGATGGACAAGGCATTGAGCCAGCGCAGCCGGTTGTTGGAGCACCAGAGCGTTCTCCAGAGGGAACTGGAGGAAGTGGGGCGGGAGGAGGAACGGTTTGTGCACGAGGGCCGGACCTTTCAATGCCCGCTGGAGGATTTGGAAAAGAAACGGGAGGCCGACAAGGCACAATTGGATTCGGTGGCGGTGGAATTGGAGGAACTTTCCAAACAGCGCGAAATCCTTGTGGAGGACGTGACGCGCCGGAAGATTCGGATGGTGTCGGGCGAAGAAAAACTTGAGAACCTCTTGAGCCAGAAGAACAGCCTGCTGGAGCGGCTCTCAGAACTGCGGGGACTGTTTGCGGCCAAGGACGCCGAGAGCAAAGACGCGTCGGTCAAGATCGGCCGATTCCAGGAGGCCCTTGCGCTGAGGAAGCTCGAGCAGGAGGATTTGCTGCAGAAAAAAGATCAACGTCAACAGGAACTCAAGGAGGTTCAACAGCGCCGGCAGGATCTGGCCGCGCAGTGTGCAGACTTTGAAAGGGCGCAGGCGCAGGCGCAATCCGCGCTTGCGGGGTCGGCGGACCGCCAGCGAACGCTGGAGGTGGAACGGGCGCAGATCCAGGCCCAGCGGGACAATCTGCGGGAAAATCTTCTGAGGGAATTTCAGGTGGATCTGCAAAGCGAGTCCATGGCCGGGACAGGGCCGGCGATTTCCCTGGAGGCCTATGGCGGCAATTGGGAGGCCGTGCAGGAGCGCGTTGCGCAAATCCGCAAGAGCTTGGAGTCCATGGGCGCCGTGAACATCTCCGCCCTGCAGGAGCACGATGAGCTGCAGTCCCGGTATGACTTTTTGGTCAAACAGCACGAGGATTTGGTGGCGGCCAAGGAATCGCTCCTGACCTTCCCCGACCACCAGAACGGCGTGTACGGCGTGGCGCGCACCCCGGACGGCAAGGTCGGCATCTCCGCCGGCGAGGACGGCAACGGCCGCTACTGGCAGGCGACCGACGAGAAGAAGCAGACCGGCGCGCAGACC
>CAZGMX010000224.1:3430-4632 GCA_964526865.1 uncultured Actinomycetota bacterium
CCTCCTGAAGGTGATTTCCAAAATCAATACGACCACCCGGAAACTCTTCGCCGATACGTTTGCGCAGATTCGCGTCAATTTTCAAGAAATTTATATCCGGTTGTTCGGGGGAGGAAAGGCGGATCTTTTGCTCACCGACGAGAGCGATATTTTGGAAACGGGAATCGAGATCGTGGCCAAACCGCCCGGAAAACAACTGCGCAGTGTATCGCTCTTGTCCGGCGGAGAAAAGGCGCTCACGGCGATCGCGTTGTTGTTTGCTGTTTTTCAGGTCAAGGCCAGCCCGTTCTGTATTTTGGATGAAATCGATGCCCCGCTGGATGAGTCCAACATCACCCGCTTCGTGGAGATGCTCAAGGCCTTTGTGGCAAACACGCAGTTCATCGTGATCACGCACAACAAGCGGACAATTTCCAGGGCGGATATCCTGTACGGGATCACAATGCAGGAGACAGGCATCTCCAAGGTGGTGTCGGTCCGGTTGACCGACAAGGCCCGCGCGGAGCGCGGCGCGGGCGACGCGCAGGGCGCCGCGGCGCTGCCGCCGACGTTGAAAGAGAGGGTGTCGAGTTCCGCGCTTTTCGTGCCGCCCCAGCTGGAACTGCTGGCCCTGCCGCCCAAGAATATTTCAAATGCAGACGGGGTTTCGCACGAAGCGGACACGCTCAATGATTTGGCCGAGGAAACGCCGGAAAGGAATGACGCATGAACAAGATGGATGGGTTGACGCTGGCCGAGACGGTGAATTCGGGTGTCTATCCGGGGCATGAAAAGAGGGAATACCTGCGGATTCCCCTGCACTATGAAATCCGGTATCGAAAATATCTCAAGCCGAATCAGGATTTTAAGAACGCCTATTTTAAAAACATTAGCATGAGCGGCGCCCTCATAGAGGCCTATGAATCGTTTGAGGCCGGGACCCTTTTAGAATTGAAGTTGACCCTGCAAAAGGATATCGCCTACAACAACATCAGCATCCTGTGCAAAATCGTGTGGCAGAAAGAAATGAAGAAATGCTGGCTCTACCACCTCGGTGTGGCCTTTTGCGAAGTGGACAAGAAGACCCGTTTGGAAATCTCCGATTTTATCGAGGCCGCCGGCCGGTAATTCCAATCGTCATCGCGAGTCCCCGAAGGGGCTTGGCAGTCTCTTTGCGCTGCGTCATTGAGTTCCCAGCCGGCGGCGGGGGACTCGCAGTCTCG
>CAZGMX010000225.1:0-4537 GCA_964526865.1 uncultured Actinomycetota bacterium
GTTCATCATCATGGGAGCCGTTCCCCTCTCCATCATCGGCGTGGCCATCACCCTGTTTATCACCGGCATTCCCATCAGCGGCATCGCCATCCTGGGCGTCATCATTCTGGCCGGCATCGTGGTGGGCAACGGTATCGTCTTGATCGACTTCATCAACCAACTGCGCGCGGAAGGAGAACCTCTGGAAACGGCTGTTTCCAAAGGATGCAACACCCGCTTCCGCCCAATCATGATCACGGCCGTCTCCACGGTGGTGGGCCTTCTGCCGCTGGCCATCGGCATCGGAGAGGGCGCCGAGTTGTGGATCCCGATGGCATGGACGTGTATCGGCGGTTCCTTTGTCTCAACGTGTCTGACCCTTTTCTTCATTCCATCCATGTATCTGTTGATTGAAGGCTTCAGAACGAAGAAACAAAAGGCGTAACACAATGGAGTTCTTCAGAGACACCATCGCACAAAAGTGAGCGCATGAACATATCCGCTTTCTCCATCCGCCGCCCGGTCACGGTGGTCATGATTTTTGGCGCCATCTGCCTGTTTGGCGCGGTCATGTACACCCGGTTGCCCGTCGAACTGATGCCGAACGTTTCTTTTAAGACCATCTCTGTCAACATCCAGGCGCGTGGAGGCATCCCCCCGACGGAAGTGGAATCCCTCATCACGATCCCTGTCGAGGACGCCGTCAGCACGGTCTCCAATTTGGAAAGCATCAGTTCCTCCTCGGAGACCGGCAAGTGCACCGTTTCCCTGCGTTTTAAGCCCGGCACCGACATGAATTTTGCGGCCCTGGAAGTGCGCGAAAAGTTCGCCAAGGTGAAGAACAAGCTGCCCAAGGACATCGAAAAACCCGTCATCGCCAAATACGAGGAATCCGACGTCCCCATCCTCATCATCGCCGTCATGGGCACCACCGTCCAATACACCCCGGAGGAGCTGCGCAAGATGGTGGAGTCCTACATCAAGGAACGGGTTTCGCGTGTCCCCGGCGTCGCCAACGTAGACATTGGAGGCGGGCGGGAGAACAAAATTCTCTGCGATCTCGACCAGGGAAAAATGGAATCGTACAAACTTTCGATGGAAGAGATCGTCAACAAGGTCGGAATTCAAAACGTCAGCCTTTTGGCCGGAGAGGTCCAGGGAGAGACCCTGGAGACCAAGATCCGGACCGTGGGGCAGTTTAAGAACGTCGAGGAAATCCAGGACGTGATCATCAAATCCATCAAGTCCGGCTCCTCCATCAAACTCAAGGACATTGCCAAGGTCAAAGACGACTACGCCGAGCCCCAGGGATATGCCCGCGTCAACGCCAAATCGGTCGTCACGCTCTATGTTCAGCGGGAAAGCACCGCCAACACCGTCCAGGTGGTCGCCGGGGTGATGGAGGCGTTGGAAAAAATAAAGCCGCTGCTTCCCAAGAACGTCCGCCTGCTGACCGTTTCCAATCAGGCGGAATTTATCTTGGAGGCCATCTCCAAGGTGAAAGAAGCCCTCCTGCACGGATTTTTCCTCACGGCATTGGTCCTCTACGCTTTTCTACGAAGCTTTCCCTCCACAATCATCATCGCGTTGTCCATTCCAGTGTCGATGCTGGTCACCTTTGGATTCATGAACTTTTCCGGCATTTCCTTGAACGTCATGACGTTGAGCGGCCTGGCACTGGGAATCGGAATGCTGTTGGACAACTCCATCGTGGTGTTGGAAAACATCTTCAAGTGGCGCGAGCAGGGCAAAGACCCCATGACGTCCGCCGACGGCGGCGCCAATGAGGTCACACTTTCCATCGTCGCCGCGACTGCCACCACCATCATCGTGTTTCTTCCCATTCAATTCGTCAGCGAGCAGGTCAAATTGCTCTACGGCGGTCTGGCCCTGACCGTCACGTACGCGCTGCTTGCCTCCCTTTTCTGCGCCGTGGCCCTCGTCCCCATGTTGTCGGCGCGCCTCAAAATCCATGAGGGGCAGGAGGACACGCCCCCCGGAAAAATCCAGATATTCCTCCGGCGATGGATCGCCCAATGGATCGGGCGCATCCCCGTGATCAATCAGTGGCTCGCCCCTTTCATTCATCCATCCGAACGCAGGCCCGGCATCCAGCCGAAAGGCTTTGGCGCCCTTTTTTATGAGAAATACCGGAAGACCCTTTCGTTTTTTCTGCGCTATCGGTACGGGATGCTCTTGACTGTCATCCTGATTTTTCTCTTGTCCTGCCTTTTGAGTACCCGGATCGAAAAGGATTTGAGCGGCGAGGCCGAGCAGGACAAATTCACGATTTTTGTGGAACTGCCAGACGGGGCCAAACTGGAGCTCTCGGACAAGGTGGTCAAAGAGGTGGAAAATCTTCTGGCTAAGATGAAAGAGATCAAAAACATCCAGTCGCGCGTGGAGGGCTGGTCGTCCAAGATCTATGTCACGGTGGTCGACGAGAAACAGAGGGACAAGAGCACCGCGGAAATTGTGGACGCCTTAAGACCGCAGGTCTCCAAAATGGGGAAAGGACAGGACGCCTTCATCTACTTCTCGTCCGGTCAGGAATCCGGGGGCAAGGAACTCTACATCGATATTTACGGGTACGATTACGAGATCCTCAAGAAACTCGCCAGTCAGATCGCAAAAAAATTCAATTCCGTCGACGGGCTGGCGGACACAAAAATCAGGATCACCGAAGGCCGGCCGGAATACCGTCTGGTCGTCAACAAGGACAAGGCGGCGCTGTTTGGCCTGACCGTGAAAGACATCGCCGATGAAATCCACGGAAAGGTACGCGGTCTGAGAGCCTCCGCGTTCCATACCGAGGGCCGGGAGGTGGAAATCGTGGCGCGGTTGGACGAACCCTACCGAAAAAATCTCCAGGACATCCTGCGCTTGTCCGTCTTCAACAAAGCGAAGGATCTCATCTATATCGACCAGGTGGTGGACTACGAGCCGGGCCTGGGACCCAGCGAAATCTGGCGCAACGACAAGAGCCGGATGATCCAGGTCAGTTCCAACGTGACCTGCAAACTCACGATGGGCGGCGCCATCGAAAAGGCGCGGGAGGCACTCAAAGACATCAAATTCCCCCGGGAGTATTACTACGAGTTCGGAGGAAACTACGAGATGATGCAAAAAAGCCAGCGACAACTCTACGCCGCCTTCCTCGTCGCCATTCTGTTGATCTACATGGTGCTGGCATCCCTCTTTGAGTCATACATTCAGCCGATGATCATCCTGGCATCCGTCCCCCTGGCCCTGATCGGGGACATCACCGCGCTCTATGTGACCGGCAAACCCATCACGATGGGGGTCATGGTCGGCGCCATCATGCTGGCGGGCATTGTCGCGAGCAACGCCATTTTATTGATCGGCAAGGTCAATCAACTGCGGGAACAAAATGTTTCCCTGTTTCGGTCTCTTTTGGTCGCCGGCGGCAACCGTATCCGGCCGATCTTGATGACCGCCACCTGCACGGAATTGGGCCTGCTCCCCATGGCGTTGTCCCGCGGGGGAAGCTCCACTCTCTGGTCCCCGCTGGCCATGACGGTGATCGGGGGTCTTATCTCCGGAACGATCCTGACCCTTCTTGTCATCCCCAGCATCTACTGCATCGTGGAGGACATCCGGTCATTCATGCACCATTTCTTTTCGCCGGAAAAAAAGAAAAAACCGGCTGTCGCTGTTACCTAAAAATCTTTTTACAATGGTTTAACTGCAGCGGACAAGACGCTAAAACGTCGAAGCAATTTCTCTGAGTATCTGGATCCCCTTTTCGAGCGTCTCATTGCTCGCCGCGTAGGAGATGCGAAAGTGGGTGGATCGCTCAGAGAACACACTGCCGGGGATGATGAGCAATTCCCTCGCAATGGCCCGCGCGACAAACTCGTCTCCCCTGCCGCCCGGGGCCTCGGGAAAAATGTAAAAGGCTCCACCCGGCTTGGACACATTCATAAATTCCTCGAGCCGCGAATAGATCAAGTCCCTCTTGGCCTTGTATTGGGCCACTTCCCTGGCGGGTTTCTCCGTGAGGGCTTTGAGCGCCGCTTTCTGCGCGAAAGAGGGGGCGCACACAAAAGAGAATTGCTGCAGCTTGACCATTTCCCGGATGATTTCTGCCGGGCCGGCGGCATATCCCATCCTCCACCCCGTCATGGCATGCGACTTGGAAAAACCGTTGAGGACAAGCGTCCGGGGATACAGGCTCGCGACGCTCGTGTATTCGCCCTCATAGACAAATTCGTCGTAGATTTCATCGGACAGGATCAACAGGCTGTGGGCCTGGGCAAAATCTCGCGCCATCTCCAATTCCGCGAGCGACAACACTGCGCCCGTCGGATTGGACGGTGAATTCAAAATGAGAATTTTTGTTTTGGCACTAACCCTTTTTTCGAGCTCCTCCTTGCGCAGCCGGAAATCGGGATAGGTATCATAAAAAACAGCCGTCCCGCCCAGGAGATTTACGTGGTGCTTGTACATCACAAAATAGGGATCGGGGATGAGGACTTCGTCGCCGGGATTGACCAGCGCCATCATGGCCAGCAGCAACCCGCCCGAAACTCCTGAG
>CAZGMX010000226.1:0-4514 GCA_964526865.1 uncultured Actinomycetota bacterium
GAGATACTCATAGGTAACGCCCGGTTTTCCTGCCAACAGACGCACGTCCTGCTCCCGGGGAATTATTTTTCCCTTCTCCCAGCGCACAAGGGCATGGCGGTCGATCCCCAATTCCTCCGCCGCTTGCGTGATAGACCATCCCTTGTGCAGACGGGCGCGCACAAGTCTTTCCGGAACCAACTTGGGGATTTTGGGCACTTCATCCGACAAACTCATCATGTACTCGTAAGAAATTTTCAAAAATTGTGCGGCCCGCTCCAGCGAAGGATTCAGGCGAATGGTCGGCACCCATTCTCCCGTCCTCCATTTGACGATTGTGGATACAGCGATTCCCGACGCCTTGGCAATTTGCGCATTGGTGACGCGATTTTGTTTGATGGCCCAGACAAAACGCTCGCGGTTAAATTCTGTGAATCGCATTTTAATCCGCTCACTACCCATGAGATAGAGCGGGTCCACTTCCAGGACAGCCGCGATACGTTTAAGAACTGATGTGGAAGGAACGGCATTGTCATTTTCATAGACAGTGATGGCGGTTATTCCCAATCCCGCCTTCGCACTCAAAGCGTGCTGAGAGAGCATTCTCTTTTCCCGCACCTCCCGCAGTCTCTGCGGTGAAAAACCGATGGCGCGGTCGGCCAAAAGAACGTCCGCATGATATATCTGGTTCAACCGGTGGACACTCTCCTCTGTGAGCTGCCGTGAAACAGGTTTTTCCGGTGCAATCTCTTTCTGCCCGGCCAATGCTCTTGCCTCGTGCACCAAATGCCCGACAGACGGCACAGCGCCATGCTGTTTGACATAAGCCCTGTAGGCCTTTAGCACCAATGCATCCCAGGCGCTAAGCGTCTTGACATTCGCCCCAAACAACAACCGCAATATTTCTAGCGGCATCTGGAATGGCGCTTCCCAGCAGAAGTCTTTCAGCATGGGCCGCTCCGGCATGAGTTGATATGTCAAGAGCCAGGCGGGCAGATCCGCACCCGCGCACGCGCCGGTGAAGATTCTCCGTCCAAAATCCGTTTTCATCTCTTCGTCTAGTTTAAAGATCGCCTGCAAAATACGCGCCCGGTGGACCGGCGCTCCCTCCTCCCCTCCAAAATTAGTTTCATTCAAGAACGCGCCGGCAATTTGAGCGTCACTTTTTGGGATCGATGCCAATTTTGCCAAGATATCCTCCGCGGCATCCGCATAGATCCTGTCTAAAAACACTTCCGCCTGCCGGGCCCGTGCAAAATCCAGCAGGAACGCAATGGCGTCGTCAAGGTCATTGCGAGGTCCGGCGGGCCCTATGCCGGACCGAAGCAATCCCGTTGTCCCATCGAGATCGCTTCGTCGCTCTGCTCCTCGCGATGACGCTGACGATGCCGCACGTGCAAGAGGCACAATTGTGCGGCTGCGGTCCTCGCTATCCATGGTTTCCAACATTTCGTAGATTTTAGAGATCTGCGCCAGCGACCGGGCCTGAACCGCCAGCCGGCAACTCTCCTCGTCCGCCCCCGTCATCTTACAGAGGGCCTCGGCAACCGCCTTACGAACAGCCTTGCGGCCGCCTTCCGCTTCACGCCGGTCTGATTCGGCGGTGCCGCCAAGGAGGTCGGCCTGCGGCATCTGCGCCACCGCGGGGACATATTCTGACAAGGGCACTTGAGGATCTACCATGAGGTCTGCCGTCGGGACACTCAACGCCTGCGCAACGCGATCCAGGTCTTCCAGAGAAATGTTTTTGTAATAGCCCAGTTCCAGACCTTTGCAGGTATTCCGGCTCCAGCCCTGTCCCAACAAATCGGCCAGCGCCTGCTGGGATAGATTGAGCTCTTTTCTTGCCGCTTGAATATGGGCGCCTGAAACAGCGGCTCCGGGAAAGACGATGTCCTGTTTTCCGGTAAAGTATCCATACGGCAGGCGCATCGACTTTGCAAGCCGGCTCAACTCTCTGGCGTATCGCGCGACGGCAAGCGTGTCCGATGTTCGCTCAAGGTCCGTCGGCGGCGGGATGCCGGCAAACCGGCACGCGGCAAGCACACGATTCAAAAGCAGTCCTTCCTCATCGCCTGTCAAAAACTCCCGGCTCACGCACAGGAGTCCGGCCATTTGATCGATTGCCATCAAGGGCGGAAATTCTTCCTGTGCTGTCCATTGTGTGAATGTCTCCAACGGCATCCCCATCGCTGAGGCGATGTCTCCATCTTCCATGAAATTGAATTCCATGGCCATCTTCAAGCGCGCGGGACTCAGAGCGGGCTTCAAATCCCTTTCTCCGATTCCCAGGAGATATCCCAAGGGGACGTGGAGGGCCTTCTCCAATTTCCAGATCGATTTGTCGTCCGGCCGGATTTCCCCCTTTTGGATTGCGGTCAATTGAACGGCCGAAATTCCCGTCCGGGCCATGAGTCCCATCCATGTCATGTGCCGCCGGGCCAGGGCATAGTCAAACCGCTCCCGGTCAAAAGGCCTCTGTAGGGCGGACAACTCTTCAAACCCCATGAGGTAGCCGTAGGACACGTCCAGCGCCTGGGCCAACAGCCGCACGGTTGGTATTGTCGGATCCCACTTTCCCAGTTCCAACGGTGAGATAGTATTTGGGTCCTTCCCAGTTTTGTCGGCGAGTTCGCGCTGGCTCAGACCCTTGTTCAACCTGGCAAGCAAGAGGCGAACGGGAACAAACTGCGGCATCTCGTCGTCCCCTTCCGTCATCCCAAAAAGGTAATCATGGCTTATGTTGAGGTGTTTTTCCAACAAGGCGACATTGACAGGCCACGGCTTGGCCTCGCCTGTCTCCCACAACCAAATTTGTTCTCTCAATGCGGGATTTCCCATGGCAACGGCCAATTCCTCCTGCGTAAGCCCTTGTTTTATCCGGGCGATTTTCAGACGCACGGGTTGAAATTCGGGAATTTTGATGGCGATGTCTTCCAGCCCCATGAAATATTCGTATGTGACGCCATATGCGGCCGCGATCCGTTCCAGGATTTTTCTGCGCGGCGTGCGCTTGCCATTCTCCAGCACTGAGAGTCCTCCCACATTGATTCCAGTCTCTTCTGCCGCCTTTTCCAGGGACCACCCCTTGCCTAGCCGCGCCCGCTTCATTCTCTCCGGATCAAATTTAGGAATGACGACATTCAAGTTTTCCAGTCCCATGAAATAGTTGACCGTGACTCCGAGAATTTGCGCCGCCTTTTCCAGATACGGTTTTTCCAGAGCGGTGGGAGCTTTCGCCCCGATTTCCCAGTTCCTGATCGTGAATTCGCTCATCCCCACAAGCTGTGCCAGCCGCTCCCGCGTAAAACCCTTGGCATCTCTGGCCAGCTGGAATCTTGCCCGGTCAAATTCTGGAACAACGACGCCAATGCTTCTGCTTCCCATGAGATACAGCACGTTCACATCCAAAACCTCTGCGATTTTCTCCAGGACGCCTGTAGGCGGCGTCAGCGTCTTATGTTCGTACGCGCTGATATTCGACGGCGAAACGCCCACAAGTTTCGCGAGTTGATATCCTCGATAGCCCCTTTTTTCGCGCAGATCCTTGAGCCGCTCCGCTGAATAGCCGTAGGCCAGACCAGACAGGAGAACATCGCGGGAGAAGACCTGATTCAGCCGGACGACCGCATTTTCAATGGAGGATTTATCCGGGGAAATTATGTCGGCTGTATCTTGTTCCTCGAGCGCTTCGCCAACCGCCTCCACAAGCTGTGCCAGTGACAGCCTCGTGCCTTGTTTTTCAAGATACTGTTCATACGTCAACTCGACCGCCTGTTCCAAAACACTCGGCTGAGGCAGACCTCCGCCTCCAAAGAGACGGGACAGCGAGGCCTTTTCTTGAGGCCTCCAGGAGCAGTTTTCGATGGCTTTGAGATCGGGCATCAGATGGTAGATCAGAAGATACGTGGACCAGCGCTCACTGGTCAGGGAACCTCCAACCACTTCTCTCGCGAAAAAAGGCTCCGACTCAAACAAGGCCTGGAGAATTCTTGCGCAGTGCACGGGAGAATCAGGATCCACATCCTCGGGTTGAAACACGATGTCCAGAAACATCTTTGCCGCAAGTGGGGCGCTTTGGATGCGGATGCCAATGAGTTCATTGAGAACCAACTGAGCCATGCCCTTATAGACAATGTCCTTGTATCCCTTCACCTTCCGGTATCTCGCAATTTTCGACAGAAGATCAACGGCCTTGGCCGGCTCAGCCGGCAGGGCCAGCCCCCTGGCAAACGCGGCCCCATCCCTTTGGACAAGCTCATACATGGGACTGATCTCTCTGTCACTTTTTTGCCCCAGCACCAGTTGGAAACCGCCCTGCGGGGCGCCCGTCACTTCGCTCAACACCTTTGCAATACAGAGGAGTTTTGCATCCACCCCGCCGCTCATTTCCTTCCGGTCCGGCACTGAAGGGCCGCCAAAAAGATCAACGCCGCGTGACGGCGTCATCTCGGTGTAGGCCACCAGGGGCAGGCGCGGATCTCGCATGAGAGACCTGGGCGCCGCATTGAGAATATCTGCAATACGAGAGAGAT
>CAZGMX010000227.1:0-4509 GCA_964526865.1 uncultured Actinomycetota bacterium
GGAGGAAGTCTTTACTCAATATGTTGTGGTCACTAGAGCCAATCCGATACCCACGATAATAAAAATGGATAGCCCCAAATTTAAAATCCTCCCTTGCCACGACTTTTTTGGGAAAATGCTGTAGGATATTGGCGGAAAGGGAGAAGCGAAATGGCTTGCCGAAGAATTGTGTCGGCCTTTCTGGCGTGTGTTTTTATCAGTACCAGTGTGCAGATGTCTGTTCAGGCGCTGCCGGACTTTCGTTCTGCTTCTTACCGGGCGCATGCGGGGAATCATCTTGCTCCCCCATCCCTATTCGAATCCCAAGCAGAGGACAACGCGGCTGCTTCGTGCCATCTTCCGCTCCATCTCTGGAGGCCTTTTGCCCAAAAATTGGCGGAACTGCTTGCCAGGGGAAGACTGCCGCAGGAAGTCTTTGACCGGATTGTCACCCGGGGGCTGGGAATTTCGAGGATTGATGCAGAGGGAGAGGTGGTCATCGTGACGCTGTGCCGGCGCTGGTGGAAGTGTTGAATTCCGACAGGGGGCACGGTGCGCCGGCCAGCAATGAGGATGTGATCGACTATCTCACGTTTCAAGAAAAACGGCATCAGGAGATCGGGAGCAATCCCGTATTGCGCCGCGCGGTGGAAACACTTTCCACCGCACTGAGGAATCCGGCGGCCTACGATCCGGCCTCACCGGTCTCCAGCTATGAGAGACTGAAAGAAATATTCCTCAACAACCACGGCCGGGTCTATGTGGACGATTTTCGTTTAGCCGAAGAACTGCTGGTGATGTATCGAACGGGAATCGAGCTGTTGTATCAGTCTCATCCTGTGCGGCTGGCGTTGGACACGACGAGGCCCACAGAGCGGGTTGTCCTTCCGGCGGCTGTTGAGAGTCTGCTGGGGGCGGTGCAGATGCAGAGCCTTTATCCTTTCACCCCGCAGAACCCCGAAGAAATCCAGGCACGGAGGTTTGTGTTGGCCAGATCCGTCTTGCGCGCTTTTGCCAAGGCGCACCCGCAACTCATCGAGAGATTTGGTTACCAACCGCTGCGCAAGCTCTATGAAAGTCCCGGCATGGCCCATAATGCGAAAATCGCGGCCAAGCTGGGCGTGTTTCCCGTCTCAATTCTACTGGAAAAAGTCGACCGGCAGTTGAGCGGGGAAGAGCTGTTGTTGTGCTGGCCGGTTCTTGTGGATATTCTCTGCGACTCGCGAGACGAGGCCTGGAAGTTTTTGGACTATGTCCTGCCGGGTATCAAGAGTGTGTGGCAGGCGGATTATCCAAAGGCGTTGATTGGATGCGCCGCCATGAGTTCGGGAATGGGAAGAATGATGTGGTTTTTCATGTTTATGACATTCGGGAAATATTATGGATTGAACAGGCCGGAAGCCGGATTCATTGACGACTATTGGCCGGAGATTGTTCGTCTGGCCAGGGAGGCCAAAGAAAATGCCTTTCCCGTTTTGTCGTTTGTCATGCCAAATTTTCTTCATACCGTGACGTGCGCGGCCGATTTCAGGGAGAGAGGCGAGGAAGTGATGGAGATGTATCAGTTGGCGGGCGGATCGAGTCCCGCGGTCAATCATTATTTTATGCACAATGGGTGGCTGTGGGGACAGTTTCCCACCATCTGGAAGGACCTTCTCATGCCCATTATTCGGGCGCACAAAACAATGTGCATGCCGATCCTGGAGACGGTGACGTCGGCGGCAAACGAAGATCTCCTGGACAGTCCCGAGGACTTCGGTTTGATCAAACGCATTGCCACGCAGAAGGGGGTGGCGGCGGATGACATCCTCGAGAACTTTCTGTTTGCGGGAGTCAGGGACGGAGTCATTCCGCGGCCGATCCACAGGGAAGAGGAACGATTGAACGAGTTCCTGTCGTTGGATTGTCTGTATGTCCCGTCGGTATACGCTGAATTTCGGCAAATCAAAAAACGGAGAATGACATCCGCATCCCGCTCCAAGGCCATTCAAACTCTGCAAGAACGTTCCAAACGGCTGCGCAGGGGCATTACAAACGGCACGTTGAAACGCGCCCCTCAGAACAAAGATTATTTTGGGGCGGCGTTGACCAAGGTCTTTCCGCAAGGGATGACCGTGGAGCGCAGCGAGTATGTGCGCGCGTGTAGGATTTTCGCTCGGCATATGGCGCGGAATTGCCGCTGGACACGCACAGCTACGGCAATTTGACTGTGTTTGAGGAATTCATGAGGGACCATTTGCGGGATATTGTGCGGAAGGTGTTGATGGCCTATCAAAAGAATGACCGCCGCGCCTTTGATGCGGCGGCGGAAAAAATCGCCGCGGGAAAGGCGCGGGATTTTAAGGGTGTCTCCAAGACGATCCACAGGTTGCTGGGTGCCTGGGAGGGAGGGAAGATGGCACAACCAAAGGCCCGTGAGGCCCTCGACAGGATATTGCAGTCGTTGGGGCTGGAGGCAGCTGCATTGTGGCCATCCCTGCTGACCAAAGATCCTGAGCAGATCGAGCAGATCCTCCTGTCGCAAAGCGGCACGAAGAAAGTCACGCTGGATTGGCTGGCAGCCCAGATCACGCAGGATCTGGCGCAGAGGGATGTGTTTGCCATGGGAGAGCAGATGGCCAAGTGGGAATTTCGCCCCGGCGTCGAAAAGATCAAACTCCGCGCCGTTGTGACCAAGAAAAAGGCGCACGCCGTGGCGGGATTTAACATGGGCGTCTGCACGGCATCCGACAAGAAACTCTGGGACAGCAAGAAATCTTTCTATATGGTTCTGTTTGATGAAAAGGGGGTCGCACAGGGCGGGGTACGGTTTTTGGTCTTTCAGGACCGGGGGAAAAAATATTTGTCCCTGGCGGGGATCAATCCGGGAATGGATTTGCTGGAGAAGGCCGAACCGAAAGAGGTTTTTGACCAGATCATAGCACTTTCCCAGGAGGTTGCCGAACGCATGGGACTGGAAGGAGAAATTCTCATTCCCCACAATCCCAAGGATCCATTTCTAGCCTCCAACAGAATTCCCGTCCAAAAAGTTATTCAAGCAGGCCAGTACGAGAAACGCAGACTATTGTCCACAATACAGCTGGGATATCAACAGCCGCACGTGTTCAAATTTCGACAAGTGCTGGTAGTGCCGCCCAGAGGCGCTGTTGAAGGCGTAAAACCCGCCCCAATGGAACCGCAAAAGGGTCGGAACTTGATCGAATCGGCGGCCTAACAGTCGGTTTCGACCACTGAGCGTCCGTAAATACCATTCAAAAGTTGAGTTTTCCTGTTTTTCCCTAAAACTACTCCGAAAATATGTCCCCCCACCTTGTTCATCCCCGCAAGGGGAGAGGGAGTGCTTCATGGCAGAACACCCCTGGTTGTAACCATCATAATATAAGATATTTATTGACAGATTTTTGCAAGAAAGTATAATTGGCACCAAAAATGGATACTTACTACTTCCCGTTTCTGGGAGGGCTGGCAAGTCAATAGATAGTGGAGGGTTGGTTTGACTACACCATTAGTACGACGGGGAAAATTGGCGCGTTTTCTTGGCATTCCTGAGCCGACCGTAAAATATTACACCCAAGTCGGCCTTTTTGAGTCCGCGGCCAAGACCCCCAATGGGCATCTGCTATACAGTGCTGTTGAAATGCAAAAGAAATATGCCCGCATAAAGGAGCTCAAGAAAAAGCGTTTGACGATTGAGGAAATTCTGGAGCGATTCCTCATAGAAAAAGTCTAATAGACTGCTAAGGGAACAAATATGATCACGATTGCCATCGCGACCCAAAAAGGGGGATGCGGCAAAACCACCACGGCGGTGACTTTGCGAGCATGCCTTGCCGAGTTGGGATTCAAGACACTGCTAATGGATTTTGATCCGCAGGCCCATGCGACGCTGGGTGTCGGTGTGGATCCCTCGGAGCTCAAGTCCTCCATTTATGAAGTGCTGACGGATGGGGTGAAGATGAGCAGTGTTTTGCACACTACGCGGTTTGCGAATCTGGATTTGATTCCGTCCAACATCTTGCTCTCGGGGACCGATTTGGATTTGGTGAACGTCATCGGCAGGGAAGGGGTATTGAGAGATGCCCTGGCGGATGCCAAACTGGATCACGATTTTTGCATCATCGATTGTTCTCCCTCTCTGTCGGTCCTGACGGTCAATGCCCTAGTGGCCTCGCAGTTTGTCCTCATTCCTATCCAGACGCATTACTACGCGATGGAGGGGATGAAGCAATTATTCGGAACCATAGACATTGTCAAGCGCAGATTGAACCGGCATTTGCGCATTCTGGGGATCCTTCCGACCTTTGTCGATAGGCGCACCAACATCAGCAAGGAAGTACTGGAGGGAATCAAGGAATATTTTAAGGATCGCGTGTTTCAAACGCGCGTCCACTGCAACGTGCGGGTGACCGAAGCCCCAAGCGCGGGAGAGCCGGTGACGATTTACGATCCCAATTCCACCGGGGCCAATGATTACCGCGCGATGGCCCGGGAGGTATTGGGCCGTCTTGCGGCGATGGGGTATGCCGCGCA
>CAZGMX010000228.1:0-4394 GCA_964526865.1 uncultured Actinomycetota bacterium
TATGAAGCTCTTTCGGGAAGCGATAGAGACCAATCTGTTTGGTGTGCTAAACATTGCCGCCCCCCTCACGGCGCTGAAAGCATGGCCGCGCAAGATAAGGCTGGTAGCCGTTTCCTCGGCGACCAACTATGTGGCCAATCCTTATTGCCTGGGCTACTATGTCAGTAAAATAGCCGTCTCGCGAAGTTTTGAAGCGCTCCGGGCGATGTATCAAAAAACCAATCTCCAATTCAAGTGGGTCGTGTTGGGGCCTTCGCCGACGGGAATAAATCCCAATGCAGAAAAAATGCCTGCGCCGGTTGTGAAAATAAAAGAGCTGTTTTCCATCCCCGTCGAAAAAGTTGTGTTGGCCATCGCGAAATTTGCCCAGACGGACAGGGGAGAGTTGATATTTCCGCTCAGGGCGTTTTTTCTGTTTCAGGGAGTGCGTGTGTTGCAGAGCGTCATCCCCGGACTGATCCGTGGACAAAAGACACTGGCCGGCCGGCCAAGGCATTGATGTAGAGTAGAGACAAAATCCTGCTGGATTCCGAAATCCGGCTTTTTCCCGAGAAAACCACTGGTGTTTCGATTTCGAACACGTCTGCTCCATTTCGGAGCCGAATTAAAACGCATAACCATCTGCATGTCAAATTATTAAGCCAAAATATCTCAAGCCCCACTTGACATTTGCCGCTTTTCATGCTATAATAAAAACGATGCAAGTGTCTCATAGATTGCGTGCTTGAAAGTGAGATCAAGCCAGGAGTGAGAGATTGGGGAGGAGGGCGGATCTTGCTTGGAGCCGCGTTTCTGAGTGTGATCGTTGCGTGGAAAAAGGCGGGGAAAATGGCACTTAATTTGCGTATAAAGATAAGAAGAGGCCTTATGAAACGCCATTTCGCCATATATTTTAGGCCAACCAGGCTTGTACTGTGCCTGCTCAGTTTTGCTCTTCTGGGAGGGCTGAATTTCACGCCGGCGACTACGTTTGCGCAAGACAGCGCCAAAGCGGAAATTAACAAGCCCCATGAACCGGGCGAACTCATTGTCCGGTTCAGTTCCAATATCAGCGATGAAGACGTCAGGGCGTTCTGCGAATCCCACCAGATTGCCGCCTTGACAAAGCTGAGAAACGGCGTGTATCGAATCGGATTCTCGGTGACTCGTCCCATCGCGGACGTGATCAAAGAGTTGGACGGTCAGGCCATGGTGACCTACGCCGAGCCAAACTATCTGGTGTTTGCGGAAATGCTTCCGAACGACCCGTCTTTTTCAAGTTTGTATGGTTTACACAACACCGGCCAGACCGGGGGCAAAGCGGACGCGGATATTGATGCGCCGGAGGCATGGAATATCCGCACGGACGCGAGCGAGATCGTTGTTGCGGTCATCGACACTGGTGTCGATTACAGCCATTCTGATCTGGCCTCTAACATGTGGAAGAATTCCGGTGAAACACCCGGCAATGGAAAAGACGACGACGGCAACGGATACGTCGATGATATCTATGGATATGATTTCTACAACTATGACAGTGATCCCATGGACGATCACTACCACGGAACACATGTTGCGGGTACGATCGGTGCGGTCGGAAACAACGGGGTGGGGATCACGGGCGTTGCGTGGAAAGCAAAAATCATGGCCCTCAAATTTTTGAGCGCCAGCGGCAGCGGATACACCTCGGATGCGATTCTGGCCATCGAGTATGCCGCCAAAATGGGGGCAAAAATTCAAAGCAACAGTTGGGGCGGAGGCGGCTATTCTCAGGCGTTGAAGGACGCGATTGACGCGGCCGCGGCAAAAGGATGTCTGTTTGTCGCGGCGGCGGGTAACAGCGGGACGAACAACGATACCAGCCCCTTCTATCCTGCCGGTTACGATTGCCCCAACATCATCTCTGTTGCGGCGACTGATGCCAATGATGCCCTGGCCAGCTTCTCCAATTACGGAGCCGCGAGCGTGCATGTGGCGGCTCCCGGCGTGAGTATCTACAGCACTGCCCCCAGCAACGCGTACAAGACGTTGAGCGGGACCTCCATGGCAACTCCGCATGTGTCTGGAGCACTCGCTTTGGTGTGGGCGCAAAATCCTTCTTTTACCTACGCCCAGGCGAAGAACAAACTCTTGGGCGGTGTGGATGTTTTGCCGAATTTGGCAGGCAAGACATCCACGGGCGGACGGCTCAATGTCTATAATTCTTTGCTCAACAATTCCGATACTGTTCCACCCTCTGCCATCGGAGATCTCGCAATAGAAAGCACCGGTGTAGATACGTTGAATTTGACGTGGACAGCGACGGGAGACGATGGGACAACCGGAACCGCAAAGTCCTACGACGTGCGGTATTCCACCAGCCCCATCACGGCGGCGAACTTCTCATCGGCCACGCAAGCGGCCGGGATTCCGCAGCCCAAGCAGGCCGGAAGCGTAGAGAAGATGAGTATCGCAAGCTTGAAAGACAATACCACCTATTATGCGGCGATGAAGGCGGCCGATGACGGAGGGAATACCTCGGCGATCTCCAATGTGGTTACGGCCAAGACCCAGCAGGGGCAAGTATTATTTGAAAACAATTTTGAGAATGGGACGACAGGATGGACCGCTACCGGGCTGTGGCATTTGTCCCCATACCGGTCCAGCAGTCCTTCGAATTCCTGGTATTACGGCAGTGAGACGACCCACAACTATGAGACGGGCAGTGTCACGAGCGGCACGCTGATATCACCCAAAATCTCTTTGATCAATGCCACGGCGGCGATACTTCAATTTTCTTCCTGGAGGCAGGTAGAAAGCTATGCCGGCGCCTACGACAAGACCGTTGTGGAGATATCCACGAACGGCGGGAGCACGTGGACGCAGTTGTGGTACAAAGATGCCGCCGTGCCATCCACTTCCGCTTGGGAAACGCACGGGGGAATTCCTCTGACGAATTATTTGGGCAAGGAAATCATGTTGCGATTCACCTTTAATTCGGTGGATTCCTCCTACAATAATTACGAAGGCTGGTATGTGGACGATGTGAAGATCGTGGGCAAGGCAACATCGGACATTACCCCTCCCGCCGCGGTAGCCAATTTGGCCGCCGTCAATCCCACGACAAACTCTCTTACGCTAACGTGGACTGCGCCGGGGAATGACGGCTCGGAGGGAACCGCTGCGTCCTATGACATCCGGTATTCCCTTGTCCCCATCACCGAACAAAATTATTCGCAAGCCACTGTGTTATCCGCCGGCGCCCTCATGATACCCAAGGCCGGAGGGGGAGCGGAAAGCCTGTTGGTGTCCAATCTGCAGAGCGGGACGACATACTATTTTGCCATGAAGGCCACGGACTCGGCGGGGAATACGGGTGCGCTCTCCAATGTTGCGAGTGTAGCGACATTGATCCCAGCGAAAATCGAGGTGTCCCCCGCGGCGCTGCCAAAGGTTATGCTCCAGGCCGGGCAGACGACCACCCAGTCCCTGACGATAAAAAATACGGGTGGAAGTACTATGAATTTTTCGATCAATGAAGGGGCGCTTGAAGCGGCGGGTGCGATAGAGGTTTCTGCGGCTGGAAAGCCGGACCCTGTTTCAGCGCCGTGCATTTCCAGCGCCGATCTCAATGCCCCCCATGTGCCGGATGAAGTCTTGGTGAAGTTCCCGTCGGGAATGACTGCCCAGGCAATCGAAGCGATTCACGCTCAAGTAGGAGCGCAACTGATCGAGGTTCTCCCGGAAATATCTGTGCAACATCTCAAACTGACGGGCGGCCGTTCGATGCCGGATGCGATCTCCCAATATTTGGCCGCGGGCGCTGTCTATGCCGAGCCCAATTATATTGCGCAAGCTGTGGGGATTCCCAACGACCCCAGTTTTTATCAACTTTATGGATTACACAACACTGGTCTAACGGGGGGGACGCCTGATGCGGATATCGACGCGCCGGAGGCGTGGGACGTAGGACAGGGCAGTGATCAGATGGTGGTTGCCGTGGTCGATACGGGTGTGGATTACAACCATTCGGATTTGGCCGCGAATATGTGGACGAACACCAAAGAGATTCCCGGCAACGGTATCGATGACGATGGGAATGGCTATGTGGACGACGTGAAGGGGTGGAATTTCTATTCCAACACCAATGAACCGATGGATGACAATTCTCACGGCACGCACGTTTCGGGGACCATCGGCGCCGTGGGAAATAATGGAATCGGGGTTACCGGCGTGAACTGGAAAGTCAAAATCATGCCGGTGAAATTTTTGGGTTCGAGCGGGTCCGGATCATACGCGGCGGGAGCCTTGGCAATCATATACGCCGCCAAGACGGGAGCCAGGGTCATGAACAACAGCTGGGGTGGAGGCAGCTATTCTCAAACGGTAGAAGATGCCATTGCCTATGCGCACAGCAAAAATGTGTTGTTTGTGGT
>CAZGMX010000229.1:0-1812 GCA_964526865.1 uncultured Actinomycetota bacterium
TTTGGAGGTGTTGAGTGGACAATATGCAAATGAGTTGCCGGCCCAAGCGCTTGGCGAGATAGAGGCGGTTCTAGGATTAGAGTCCATGGATTCGTTGCCGGAAAACAGGCGCTACATGTCTGGCGGCAAGCGGGCTGTGGAATTGCGCAGGCGGAAGGAATTGGGCGCGGCCGGCACGGAACAGAAGACCGACGTTACCCTGACGACAGAGTCATCCGCCAAATCACGCCGTGCGGAGCGTTACAAAGATGTCAGGATCTGTGATGAAGAAACCTATCGTGGAGTCGCCGAGGAATTCACCACGAAACTGGCGGGTGTGGTCCGCACTGATGCCCAGCTCGCCGAATTATTTTTGCAGGAAACCCGGTGGAATAACGACCCGGGAGCGCCCGTCCACCGCGCGCACATATGGAACGTGCTGTGCACGGCAGCGCCGGACATCGCCGGTGCGATCTTTCGCGGGTCGTTAAAACTCAAAGGCAGAAAACGGCCTGCCTTCGCTCTGACCTACGAACTGATGCCCCAGACGAATGCCCTGAAGCGGTTCGGTGCCGAATCGCTCGGGGCGATACCTCCCTCTATCTTTCACGCCATCTGGGGGCAAAACGTGCCCCTTCCCAGCCGGCGGGATCTGTTGGTTCGGCGCATCTATCACGAATTGGTGGAGCAGACGCATGAAAAACCGTCGCTAAAAATATTGACCGACACGCTTAAAGAAAAAGCGATGCTCGAAAAGACCGCGCTGGATGAGCCATTTGACAAACATTCCGTGACCCAATCGCTCTGTCGCTTGAACCGCATTTATCACGCTTCTCTCTTGCTTTCTGATCTGGCTGTTGGACATTTACCGCAGCGGTTGAAAGATGTCCGGATAGCGCGGGGATGGACGCAAAAAGAAGCGGCAAGAGTCTGTGGAGTTTCATGGCAGGTGGTGGCCGCCCTGGAGCAAGGGGTCGAGGCGCCCAAGACACAGACGCTTGAAAAAATGGCGCAGGGGTTGAGTGTCGATATCCTGTATTTTATGGGCAGCGAACGCGGAGAGTTTCGAACGCCCGTTTTTTCCGCCGGCCGCTTCTGGCAGGCCCGCAAGGCGCGCAAAATTTCACGCAAGAGTCTGGCCCAAGCGCTGGGAGTTTCCACTCCCTCGATTTGGGAGTGGGAGTCGGGGAAAAAGGTTCCCGCAGTGCGTGCAAAGCCTGTGATTGAAAAAGCCGCGGCCCTGTTGGGAGTGTCCTACGAATATCTGATGGGTCTGGAGGATATGCCTTTGGTTCAGTATAAATTTAACCGGTTGCGAATGAAGCAGGTAAGAGGGGAGAAGGGCTGGTCAATCTCGCGGCTGGCTAGGGAGGCACACGATGACGTTCCTTCTATTCTCAGGATAGAATCCGGCAAGAGTGTGCCGCGCGAGGATCGAGTCAGAAAGTTTGCATCCGCGCTGGGTGTTTCGTATGAATATCTCATGGGGGCGACAGACGCCAAGCCGAAAATTGTGCAGGAAAAATTCCGGCCCGCGCGGTTGAAATTTGCCCGTTGTCGTAAAGGGTTCACCATCAAGCAATTGAATGAGGAATTAAAAAAACACGGGGCAAGTTACATCTATTTGTGGGAAAAAGAAAACGGAAAGGTTCCGACGCGGCCATCCCTTGAAGTCCTTGGGCGGGTGCTGGATGTCAGCGTAGCCGATCTATTGGGGTTGGAGGGTGAAGATGCACAGCTTCCCAATGTGCTGGAGGAAAGGAAAAAAAAAGAAAAGTTGCAAAGAAGAACAAGCATGACCTTCCCGGGGCGGTCGACCTTTTCGCCGAGGCC
>CAZGMX010000229.1:1822-4349 GCA_964526865.1 uncultured Actinomycetota bacterium
GCGAGGAAGCCGATACCGCGCATGGCCGTATAGCAGCTCAGCACCAGCCGCTCGCGTGCGGCGCCGACCGCCAGGCGCAGGGCCATGCGCTCCGCCTCGATCCGCGTCTCGTTGGTGTCCATCACGTGGTCGAGCGCACGGCGCTCGCGATCGGGGAGCACCTGGGCGAGAGCGCGCTCGCGGAGCTCACCGAGAATGTGCTGGCGGGCCGGATCAAAAAAGAACGGCAGAAAGCCGGTCTTAGTCAAAGGCGGTTGGGGATTGCAAGCAGAGTGGCAAACAACGCGATTCTCCGCCTAGAGCAGGGGCGTATTTCGCTCTTCCGCCCCGACATCATCAAGCGGCTGGCGGAGGCGCTCGGCACAACCTACTCTCATCTCACGGGCTTTGACGATCTGCCCGCTCCGCCGCCGTACTCCTCTGCGCCAGAGGCACCGGCATTTGAACTTGCCGATACCGGCGTCTTTGGGGAGGGTGGCGGGCCCAGACGTTTTGCTTCCGGCGGGGAGAAAACAAAGAAATGGCGGGAGGCACAGGAGCAGGCTGCTGCAGAGGGCGTCAGGAAAGCGCCGGCGGGCGAGATATCCCGCGGCGAAGGCCCGCCGTCGCGGGTCCGCAGTGAGCTCACAACCACGGCCGATTTGTCCCCTGTTACGGTGTTGGCCAACGGCAACAGAATCGAGCTGGGACGCGGTGTAAAGATCGGTGCCGAGAGCGATTACGTGAGAATTCCTGCGGGGACAATGATTGTCAACCGGTCGCCGGCGCCGCTCGTCATCCACAGCGAAAGCGATTTGACACCCCCGCCGTCCGGCTTGTCTCCCCAAAGCATGGATCCGCGTGTACCAGACGAGGTGTCCCATGCGCTGTAGAAATAAAAGACGGCCAGTGGAAATAGGCATTGAGGGTCCTTCGTCATTGCGAGCGGCGAAGCGACGAAGCAATCCCGTTGTGACGACAGCGAGATTGCTTCGTCTTTTGTCTGCCGATTTTTGCGGCACTCTCGGCATCCATTTTTGTGTTGATTTACCCCAAAAGTCTGCTGTTTTTGTGCGTATAAAATAATTGGCGGTAGTTCCTTGTGGGGGGATTATGGATAATAAAAGAAGAACTCGCTTTGGGGAAAAAGAAATCGAAGTCATATCCCGCTTTCCCTATGAAAAAAAACGTATTGCCAGCAAAGAAGACCTGGATGCCCTTTTCAAGTTCAACGATATCGAGCGCAATAAGATTGTCCATCGCCTGAAAAAGAAAAGGGTGTTTTCAACGATCAAAAGGGGGGTGTATATTTTTTCGCCGCTTGAATATGGCGAAGGCGGAGCGGCCATAAATGAAATGCTTATCCCTCCTCAATTTTTACGAAGGGAAATTACTATGTTGGATACTCCACGATGTACCTATGTGGGTGGCCACGACACGGCTACGCTGGCGCCAGATGGCTCATGCGTTGGCGGGAGATCCGTCACCCATGCCCCTGACAGTAGTTGCGTTGGTGGAAATAGAGCTGTGTTGGCCCCCGATGGAACTTACGTAGGAACCTGCGGAAATAAATAGTCGTTGATTATTGGAGTGTCTCCGGTCATAGGGGTTATAAATGGCTTGGTTTCCAATATGCGGGCGAAAATCGGTTAAGTTAGCGGTTGACAACCATCAACCCAATTGAGACCATGCATACCATGATTCGCAAATCACACGAAATCCCTGTGGTCATTTCCGGGGATAATTATTTAACGACTTCAATGGTAGCGCACGCTCTCAGGATCACCCCTCAGGCGGTTCATAAGGCCATTAAAGAGGATCGCCTGCACGCCACGGAATTTGTGGGGCGGTACTTCATTTTAAAAAGTGACGTTAAGAAATTCGCATCCGCAACCAGCCGACGGTTTCAGGATGGCTAGGTGTGTGGTGAGGCAAGGTAAAACGACGGAGTGACAGAGCCCGAAAAATGATGACAAACGATTCACATTCAAGAACAGGCTCTTCTGACCTAACGTTCATAACGAATGAAGCCGGTCAGTCTTTGCGTGATCGCTTTGCGATCTTGCTCGGGAAAGACACTCGCGTTTTCGATTGCCTCGTCGGGTACTTCTTCATCAGTGGTTTCTATAGACTCTATCCGGCCTTGGAGAACGTTGAGAAGATTCGCATTCTCGTCGGACTTCAGACCGACTGCACGGCATATGCCCTCCTTCAGCGGGCAAAAGAACAGAGCGACCTGGCGCTACAGTCACACGCATCATCGAAGGAGCAGGTTGCCAAAGACGTGTTAAGTGAACTGGAGAAATCCGCCGATAGCGTGGAAATCGAGACCGGCGTTCATAAATTCGTCGAGTGGATTCGGTCAGGCAAGTTGGAAATCAAAGCCCACCCAACCGAAAACCTGCACGCGAAGGTCTATATCATGACTTTTAACGAAGGAGACCGGGACAAGGGAAGCGTCATTACCGGTTCAAGTAATCTTACCCAAGCCGGGCTCCAGGATAACCTTGAGTTCCATGTTGAGTTGAAGAACAGAGCTGATTACGAC
>CAZGMX010000230.1:0-4348 GCA_964526865.1 uncultured Actinomycetota bacterium
GCCAAGAACTACTTAGCAGTGCATTTCAAGTTAGATTATGTGAATGCGGACGGCGACATTTCCAACTACTACCCGGACTTTTTCGTCAAGGTGTCTGCCAAGAAAATTTACATTGTCGAGACCAAAGGCCGGGAAGACCTGGACGTGCCGCTCAAGATGGAACGGCTGCGGCAATGGTGCGAGGACATCAACCGGGTCCAGTCGGATGTAACGTATGACTTTGTTTATGTGGACGAAGAGAGTTTTGAGAAATACAAACCCACATCTTTCCGGCAATTGGTTGATGGCTTCAGGGAATATAAAGAGAAAATATAACAGGGTGCTGTACCCCGAGCGCTCAAAATCGGCGCGTTGGTGAGATGGGCCATTTTAAATAATGCAACAGCAAGAGGCATCTGTCTTGGATAGCGTCAAAAAAAACAGCGCCAAGATTTTCTTGCTTCTTGTTTTGGCTTTGTCGGTTTCTTCATGCAATGTTCATTCTTTAAACCCTATGGGCGCGATAGATGAGGCGGTAGTAGATCCGAATTTATTAGGCGTGTGGCGCGGGGATAAGGAGGGAGAAACATCCAATCAATCGCGTCTTGTTATTACCCGTCCAGATAATACAACTCGTTACCTGTGCTTTACGCTTACCAGCAGTTTGAATACCCAGGAGTTTGAGGGATATGTTTCCGTTGTTGATGGCGAGCATTACATAAATTTCCCTGTGAAACCCTGGCCGGGACCATCTCGCAATGAACTGTTGGGTGCGGCATTCCTCGTTGAAAATCCATCAGATTTTTATGACAAGAATGGCCACTATGTTTTTATACATTATTCCATCGATGCAACTTCGCGCATGGCCGTTTCTTTTCCAAGTGAGCAATTTTTTAAAGATGCTGTGCGGGCTGGCAGGATAAAGGGGAAGCTATACGGGGCCACGCCATGGACTCCATATGACGCGAAGGGCAATCCAAGAAAAGCAGATAAAGATGTCTACGTAAAATTGACATGCAGCACCAATGACCTGGTGCGCTTTGTGTCGGCACAACCGAAAAATGGAATCCTTGAATTCCGCACAGCGTTCAGGAAAATAAAAAAAGCACCTTAGGTTTAAGATGCTGCCCGCGGCTTTATCCTGCGGTGTTCCTCCAGCGCAAACCGGTCGGTCATGCCGGCGATGTAGTCGCAGACGACACGCGCGAGGGGCGTGTGGGCGGTCTTGGCTTTGGTGGTTCCCTTGAGGGCATCCGAATTCTTGTGATAGTGAGTAAAGAGTTCTTTGACGATACGGATGGCCGATGTGTTGACCCGGGCAACGGTGGGGTGGGTGTAGAGGTTTTGATATAAAAACTGTCTCAGCGCATGGCTCCTTTTGCTCACGTCTGCGGAAAAATCCGCCAGCGTCCCAGCGCATTGGCGCACGTCTGCGACGGACTTGATTTGGTGGGCGGCAATGTTGAACTCGGTGGTCTGGACCAGATCGGTCACGAGGGTGTTGATGAGGGTCCGGATGGTATAGTAGTGAAGGACCTCCAAGTCCGTTGTCTTGGAAAATGCCGCGCGCACATTTTCGTACGAGTCCTTCCACAATTCCTCTTGGTTCAATTGTTCCGACGCGAGCAGGTTGGAGGCCAGCCCGTCGTCCAGGTCGTGGCAGTTGTAGGCGATCTCGTCGGCCTTGTCCACGATCTGCGCCTCCAGGGAGGGGGAAGACTTGAAGTCCGGATGCGTGTCGTCTGCCGGATCGTAGGATGTCCGGTGTTTGACGATGCCCTCTCGCACTTCCCAGGAGAGGTTCAGACCGGCGAAGGAAGGATATTTTTTTTCCAGTAACTCCACGACGCGCAGGCTCTGCCTGTTGTGCTCGAATCCGCCGGCGTTTTTCATCATGGCGTCCAGTGCGGTCTCCCCCGAATGGCCAAACGGCGGATGCCCCAGGTCGTGTGCCAGGGCGATCGTCTCCGACAGATCCTCATTAAGACGCAAGGTCCGCGCGATGGTCCGCGCGATGGTGGCGGCTTCGATCGTGTGGGTGAGACGTGTGCGGTAGTGGTCGCCCTCGTGGTTGATGAAAACCTGTGTCTTGTACTCCAGGCGGCGAAAGGCGCGGCTGTGGATGATGCGTTCCCTGTCGCGCTGATAGGCGCTCCGGTAGGGGTGTTCCGGCTCCGGGTGTTTTCGTCCGCGGGACTGGGCCGCTTTCTGGGCGTAAGGCGCCAAAATATTTTCTTCAATTTCTTCCCACTGCGCCCGCGTTCTCATCGGTTTTCCAGGATCATCTCTTTTAAAAGTTTGAACAGCCGCGCGGAGCCCTCACGGGTTTTTTCCAGAACACCGGCGTGCGACGGGCCCTTGTGTGTTCCCTCGTGTCTGGCCGTGTTGGCGATGAGACTGACGGCGAAAACTTTCATTTCCAGATAGTGCGCAAAAAGGGCCTCGGCAGTTGTGGACATGCCCGCTGCGTCGGCCCCCAGTTTGTGGAGCATCCGGCTTTCCGCAGGGGTTTCGTACGACGGCCCTGAAACGGCTGCATAGACACCGTGGTGCAGGCGGATCTTTTTTGCGCGGGCGGCTTTGTTTGCCAACGCCCGTAGTGCTGCGTCGTAGAGGGCAGAAGTGTCCAAAAAACGCGGCCCGATCGTGGTATCATTGGGACCCGCCAGAGGATGGTTCCCCATGAAATGGATATGGTCGCGCACCACCATCAGGTCGCCCGGCCGGTATGATCGATGGAGGCCTCCGGCCGCGTTGGTGAGAAAGACCGTGTGTGCGCCGCATTCCTTGTAGATCCGCAGGGAAAAAAGAATTTCCTGCCAGGAAAATCCCTCGTAGTGGTGCAGTCTGCCCATTTGGAACCACACGCTGGCCGGACCGATCTTTCCACACAGAAGAACGCCGCGATGGCCTGGTACAGTGGGCTTTTGAAAATGGGGGATGCGCGCGAACGGGATCTCCTGCACCTTGTCGAAGAATCCCGCAGGGGGAATGATCCCCGAGCCGCCGACGATGACCAGCGACGGGGTATAGAAAGAGTGTTTTTTCAGATACGCGTGGGCATCGGAAACCTTTTTGGGATCGATGGTCATGGGCAGCCCTTTGTTTGTCATTGCGAGCCCCGAAGGGGCGCGGCAATCTCGATGGGGGTGAACAAACCATCGAGATTGCTTCGTCGTCCCGTCACAGGCGGGACTCCTCGCAATGACAATTACATCTCTATGATCTCCTTTGCGAAACTTTTTCCATGGGGACAGGGGGTGAGTTTCAGGACCTCCAGAATCGTCTGTCCCAAATCCGCAAATGAGGATCGTGTCCCTAAATCTACGCCTTTCTTGAGGGCCTGTCCATAGAGCAATAGCGGCACGTACTCCCGGGAATGGTCCGTGCTGGGAGTTGTGGGATCGCATCCATGATCAGAGGTGATACAGAACAGGTCGGTGTCAGTCAGGGTGTCCAAAATCGCGGGCAGTGCGTCGTCGAATTCTTTAAGACAGCGGTAATACCCCTCGCAATCGTTGCGATGTCCCCAGACCATATCGGTCTCAATCAAATTGGTAAAAATCAAGTTGGCCTTTTTTTCTCGACAGATAGCGGTGGCCGTCTCGGAAATTCCCTCTGCGTTGCTTTTGGTGTGAATGATTTTTGAAAGCCCACGTTCGGCGAAAAGGTCGCCGATCTTCCCGATGCCGATGGTGCGGCCGCTGTGCCGGCGAATGCGATCCAGAACAGTCGGCACAGGGGGGAGCAGTGAAAAGTCCTTCCGGTCCGGAGTGCGGTAAAAATTTCCTGCGGAACCAGCGAAAGGTCTTGCGATGACACGGCTGACGCCGTGCCTGCCCTTCAACAGCGCGCGTGCGATCCGGCACGCCCGATAGAGGCTTGGAACCGGCCAGATGGACTCGTGCGCGGCGATTTGAAAAACGCTGTCCACGGATGTGTAGACGATGGGGCGGCCGGTGCGCAGATGTTCCGGGCCCAGTTCCTGGATGATTTCTGTCCCGGAAGCAACGCAGTTGCCGAGGATGCGGCTGCCGGTCTTTCTCTCGAATTCCCGAATGATACTTTTTGGAAATCCCTGCGGATAGGTGGGAAAGGGTTTTTTTGTGATGACTCCCATCAATTCCCAATGGCCGATGATGCTGTCCTTGCCTGCGGATTTTTCGGCCATCCGGCCGGTGCAGGCGGGGAGGATGCTGTTTTTTCTGCGGGATTGCCTGTCCTCCTGCGGTTCGGAGGGCCCCATCGTCCCGGCATGAAACATGCCGGGACTTCTCGCAATGACGTGAAACAACCCCAGCTTTGCCAAATGGGGCAGGGGAGGCCAATCCAGATGGCGCATGAGATTGCCCAGCGTGTATAAATCCAC
>CAZGMX010000231.1:0-4323 GCA_964526865.1 uncultured Actinomycetota bacterium
GGCGTGAACTGAATCCGGTGAAAAGACGTGTTAATGGCGCCGGAGAGAACGCGCACGCTCAAGGTCTTGGCCAGGCCGGGCACGCCTTCGAGCAGGACGTGGCCGTCGGCTAGAATTCCCACCAACAGCCGTTCCACCAGATAGCGCTGCCCGACGATGACTCTGCCGATTTCCGTGATGATGCGGCTCAAGGGCTCGCTCATCTGTTTCACTCTTTCCTGAATAACGCGTATGTCCGTGTTCATGTCTCCTC
The DNA here is from genome assembly GCA_964526865.1 of uncultured Actinomycetota bacterium. Lineage (GTDB taxonomy): Bacteria > Auribacterota > Ancaeobacteria > Ancaeobacterales > CAZGMX01 > CAZGMX01. The sequence goes on from CAZGMX010000231.1 coordinate 254, forward strand.
CTGATTTTTAGATTTTAATGAAGATCAAACTTTTAGACGCCGCCAGCACTTCCCGGGTTCCGCTCACCCGTAAAAAAAACGCGATTGACGGGATCCTGCCTGATATGAGCCTCCCAGCAACCGCTTAACCCTCAATAAGACAGGTGGTTACCATACGCTCCTAAATAATTGCCTCCTCCGTATCGGGATCGAAAAAATGGGCCTTATCCATATTTAAAACCACTTCCAATTTTTCGCTCACCTGCGCCTTGTCGTGGGCATCCGCCCTGACGACAAACGTCTGATTGCCCGTGGAAAAATAGAGATAGATTTCAGAACCCATCGGCTCCACCACATCCACGGTGGCAAGAATGGTGCGTTCCGGCGGCGCATGTTTCGCGTGCAGCTTGTTACGAATACATTCCGGACGTATCCCTAGGATGATTTTCTTGTTTTGATAACGATTCAGATCTGAGACCATCGGCTCGGCGATTTGCACCGTCCAATTTTCCGAGCGAAAACACAAACCGTCTGCACCCTCCACAATGGCCCCGTTGAGGAAATTCATCGAAGGACTGCCGATAAAGCCGGCGACGAATTTATTGGCCGGTTTTTCATACAGGGTGATGGGATCGGCCACCTGCTGGATCAGACCGTCCTTCATGACCACGATGCGGTCCCCCATGGTCATGGCTTCCACCTGGTCGTGGGTCACATAAATCATGGTGGCCTGCAGGCGCAGATGAAGTTTGATGATCTCCGTGCGCATCTGCACGCGAAACTTCGCGTCCAGATTGGAGAGCGGTTCATCAAAAAGAAACGCCTTGGGACGCCGCACGATAGCCCTCCCCAGCGCCACCCTCTGGCGCTGGCCGCCTGAAAGGGCCTTGGGTTTTCGGTCCAAAAGAGCCGTAATACCCAGGATTTCCGCCGCCTGGCGGACCCTCTGCTCGATCTCGCTCTTGGGATACTTTCTCAATTGAAGTCCAAAGGCCATGTTTTTGTAGACGGTCATGTGCGGATAGAGGGCATAATTTTGGAAGACCATGGCGATGTCCCGTTTCTTGGGGGGGACATTGTTCACGAGGCGGTCGCCGATGTAGACTTCTCCCTCGGAGATCTCTTCCAGCCCAGCGATCATGCGCAAAGTCGTGGACTTGCCGCAGCCCGACGGTCCGACAAGGACGACAAATTCCTTGTCCTCCACTTCGAGGCTGGCATTATCGACGGCAACGATGTTGCCGGCGTATATTTTCTTGACAGACTTCAGGACAACGCGCGCCATTCCCTCCGCCCTCTTGCAAAGTTCCAATACGCCATTGCGGGGAGTCCGCCGACGCTTCAGTGGCGGACAACCTCGTTGGTTTGTAAGCAACAGAGTCTAGATTTTTTTATGTAAAACGTCAAACATTGCTTCAATTTGCGGCTTGACACCGCTTCATTCGTATTGGCATACTCCTTGCTTCCAGGAGCACAACTATGCCCATGCGAATGAGACAAGTTCAAACGCAGACCCAAAAACTCGTTTTATCCATGCAGATGCAGCAGGCCATCCACATGCTGCAGATCCCGCTCATGGAACTGGCCCAACTGGCCCAGCAGGAAATGTCAATGAATCCCCTTCTGGAGGAGCAATTGGATCAGGAGGCACAGGAGGCCGAGGAGCGAGATGAAACAGACGCGGCCGAAACCGACGCCGATCAGGAATTTCAGGAGGAATTTGAAAAACTCTCCCAGCTGGACGACGAGTGGCGCGAATATTTCAAGCAGACAACAGCCGTCCGGCGCGTCTCACAGGAAGAAGAAGAACGCCGCAAATATCTGGAGGACTCCATCACGTCCGAAGAGACGCTGCAGGAGCATTTGGAATCGCAATTTGCGCTACACAGTCTGACGGACGAGCAAAAAAACATCGGCAGAACGATCCTCGGCAACATCGATGAAAACGGCTATCTGCAATCCGACATCGCCAGCATCGCACAGGCCAGCGGGAGCGGCACCGCCCAGGTGGAGGCCATGCTCAAGGTCATCCAGAGTTTCCACCCCGTCGGCGTCGGCGCGCGCACGGTGCAGGAGTGCCTTATTTTACAGTTGGAACGGCTGGGAGAAAGCGGAAACCTGGCGGCCGCAGTGGTCAAACACCATTTGGAAGACCTGGCAAAAAAACATTACACCCAAATCGCCAAGACCCTTCACGTTGGAGTTGAAGACATCCTCAAGGCATCCGCCCTGATCTCCACCCTGGAGCCAAAACCCGGCCGGCTGTTTTCGTCGCACCGGGCGCAGTACGTGATCCCGGACGTCATCGTGGAAAAAGTGGACGACGACTATGTGATCATGCTCAACGACGACAGGATCCCCCATTTGCGTATCAGCAATCTCTACCGCAACATCGTGCATCAGCAGGACGTAAAATCGGAGACCCGCAATTACATCAAGGAAAAGGTCAAGGCCGGCCTGTGGTTCATCAAGAATATCCAACAACGCCAGCAGACCATCTACAACATCTCCAAATATATCGTGGACAATCAAAAACCCTTCCTGGACGACGGCATCAGTTTCCTGAAACCCATGACAATGCGGGAAATCGCCGGCGCGGTGGGAATCCATGAATCGACGGTCAGCCGGGCCATTGCCAACAAATATATGCAAACCCCGCAGGGCATATTTCAAATGAAATTTTTCTTCACGGTGGGAATCGAAACACAGTCCGGGGAAAACCTCTCCAGCGCCAACATCAAGAACCGCATTCAGGAATTGATCCAAGCGGAAAACCCAAAACACCCGCTGAGCGACCAGAAAATCATAGGGATCCTCTCAAAAGACGGTATCAAACTGGCCCGCCGCACGGTCGCGAAATACCGCTCCGAACTCAACATCCTTCCGACAAATCTAAGGAAGCAATACTCCTAATCTACAAAAGCACCTGAACTTCTTCGGCGCTTGCGCGGGTTTCTTCGGAGAGTTTTGGAACCAATGGCACGCCCCCGGGCGCGAACGCGTTTTGAACGGGGGCGGACTGAACCCCCAGAGAAACCCCCATGAGCATCTCCTGCGCCAGCCGGCCATAATCCTCCGCCCCTCTGGAATCCGGGGCATAGGCAAAGATGGACCGGCCATAGCTGGCGGCTTCGCGCAGTTTGATGTTGCTGCGGATCACCGTGTCAAACACCTGGGCGCCGAAATGACTGCGAATTTCCTGGAGCACTTCCTTGGAAAACCGGCTGCGATTCTCAAACATGGTCGGCAGAATGCGAAAATCCAGAGAATGCCCGATCTCGTCTTTCAGATATTCCATGGTCGCAAACAACTTGGTGACGCCCTGCCGAGAAAAGAAGCTGGCGTCGATGGGAATAACCACTTGCCGGGCCGCAACCAGGGCGTTCAACGTCAGGACTCCCAAATGCGGCGGGCAGTCGATGATGACATAGTCGTATTCTTTGGACGTCGTCCGCAGGCCTTTGGACAGCCGCTGATACCGGTCCGGCCACAACGTGAGCTCCTGCTCCAGGGACGCGAGCAGAATGTTGGAGGGTGCCAAATCCAGATTTTCCTGGATGGGCAGGAGGATGTCGTCCAACGTGATTTCCGTCCGCTCCAGGCCCCGGATCAAATCATACATTGACAGGCCCAAGTCCTCCGAGCGGATATGAAGCCCCAGCGACGCGTGCCCTTGCGGGTCAATGTCCGTCAGCAGAACCCGCTTGCCCAGCAAAGACAGCCCCGCGGCCAGATTGATGGCCGTGATGGTCTTCCCGCATCCGCCCTTCTGATTGGCGATCGCAACAACGCGCATGACTCCTCCATCCGCAATACCAAGCCCAAAACGAGCCCACGACCAGGATTGAACTGGTGACCTACGGTTTACGACAATGCCGTTGGAAACAATCCATTCCTCTCATTGCGATCCCGGAGGCATCAATCCGGGATAAAACCGTTGCTCACCATCACTCTAAAACAAGCCCACGGCCAGGATTGAACTGGCGACCTACGGTTTACGAAACCGTTGCTCTACCAGCTGAGCTACGTGGGCGCAACCGCTATAACTATCTTTTTTAACGAACTTTATGATGTTTGACTTGCTGTCTCCC
>CAZGMX010000232.1:0-4319 GCA_964526865.1 uncultured Actinomycetota bacterium
ACAGTTCGGTGTTGGGCGCCGTCTGCAGGAAGAAATCCTCTTGAAAAAATTAAAGCGCGACCGGCCCGAAGCATCGCGTGGTACGCAATTGTAGTGGCCCATTCAACATCAACACGCAGAACAGCTCGGGCGGTCTCCAAATCTTTTCTTGCCCGAATAACCTGCATTTCGATTTGTTTATAATTTGCGGACTGTTTTTTTAGTCGTCCGCTTTTTAGATAAGAATCAAACAGCATAGGGATTCCCCTTAAGAATGATTTTTTGATCATCCAGCACTTCTTCTAGGAAAGGGTCATTTTTTAGACGTTTATTCCGATATTCTCTTTCACTGTACAGTTTGTAATTGATTTCCCGCTGGATTCTTTTTTCCAGAATAGAAATTTCTTTTAAGAGCTCATTTTCGACCGATGGTTTTCCCACGACGAGCAGATCAACATCCGATTCTTTGCGTTGCGCGTTTTTCGCATACGAGCCGTAGAGGATCGCGATTTTGATGCCCTTAATATGCGCCACCACATTTTTAAGGGTTCCTTCCACACCTGCGGTTTTTGAGATCACTGACTTCAGTTCGGAATAAAGAGGATGCTTTATGTTGGCTTGAAAAAAACGCGCATGGGCCTGATATCGACTGGTCAACAAACCTTCTTCAACCAATGCATTGAGGGTCCGCTGAAACACCCCGGGCTTTTTCCCGACAATTCTTCCTACCTCGTTCATATAAAGCGGCTTCTCGGGATTGGCGAAAAAAAGCGCCAATAGAAGCTGCTGATTTTTTGTCAGGAATTTTTTCATGGTCGCCGTGCACCTGCATATAATTATATGCGTTGTGCATATGGTTGCAAGCATTTTAAATGAGAACACACGACCGTGCTGATTTGGCAAACGGGCTGGAACCAGGCTGGGCGCCGGTGCGCGCCTACTTGATTTCTTTGAGGAGGTCGTCGTAGACGACGACTTTGGAGCGCTGTTTCAATTGCCCGACATAGTCGCGCATGGCCTTCTTTTCTTTTTCAGAAAGCAGATGCTTGCGGATGTTCTCTTTGACTTCGGCCAGCGGACGCGTTTTGGCGGGTTGATAATCGACCATTTTAAGAATCCGGAACCCCGCGGGCGTTTCCGCGATAGCGGAAACTTCTCCGGGCTTGAGGGCAAAAGCAACCTTGTCAAAATCGTCCCCCATCCTGCCCCGCTCCATAAATCCCAAACTGCCGCCTTTTGCCTTGCTGGAATCCACGGACAGTTTCGAAGCCAGCCCGGCAAAATCTTCTCCCTTTTTCAGCCGCGCAAAGATATCCTCGGCGGTTTTCTTGTCCTTGACGATGATCTGAGAAATGCGCGAGCGCTCTTTCAACTGATACAGCCCTGCGTTGTTCTTGTAATATTCGGCAATTTCGGACTCGGAGACAGTGACCTTGTTTTTGATTTCGTCCTTGATCAGTTTTTGAACCACCAGCCGCCGCCGCACCTGATCGAGCTGTTTCTGGATGTCGGAGGCATCGCTCATTTTTCGCTTCTGTCCTTCCTGAAAAAGCAGTTCTTCTTCGACCAGGCCCTGCAGATAGCGGCCCTTCTGCGCCTTGATAAAGGGTTGAAGGTTGATCCCCACGCTGGCAATCTGATTGGAAAATTCCTGCAGAGTAATCTCTCTCTGATTGATCTGGGCCAGCACGCGGTTGTCGCCGGCTTTGGATTTGGAGGCGGCGGATTCTTTCTCCATGCAAAAACCCACACCAAGGGGCAACGCCATTACGATAACGGCGACCGAGGCAGGATAAAAAACAGAGTCACACAGAAATCTTGATCTCATATTAAGGGCCCAATTATAAGAACTTACGCTGTTCTGGCAAGTCTTTTTTTCTGACTTGTCTAGCCAAAACAGAAATGTCCTCTTTTCTGATGGACAGGACTGCTTTTGCTAAACTATTTTGCAAATCGGACAACTTAGGCTAGCATTCTATTCGCGGCATTTATTTAGCGTGGGTATCGGATTGGCTCTAGTGACCACAACATATTGAGTAAAGACTTCCTCCCCCCTTGCGGGGGAGGTTAGGTGGGGGGTGCTTACACGTCAGGTATTTCCCCCCATCCCAGCCTTCCCCCACAAGGGGGGAAGGGGCCACTGCTTTATGGCAACTACAATAGAGAGCGGCAACTAGAAACAACCCGATACCCACATATTTAATAATAGCTGATTTGCAAATTACGAGGGAGGGAATGCGCGCACTCACGATTTGTCTCCTTTCAGTTTTAATTGCCGTTTTCTATGCTGTTTCCTGCCTTGCCCTTGATGTCAATCTTCAAAACAGCCCGCTAAAATTTCTTTTGTCGCAGGAACCCGCCAAGCCCCGGGACCAGGATAAATACACGCCCCTGCAGTATCAATCCGAATACCCAAAAGTCGAGTTTCACGGCGAATCGCGCACCTGGCTGCAATGGGGACAGGAGACGATGGACCTGGGGACCAACGTTCAGCCCTACACCGTACGCCAGGACAATCCTCTGTGGCCGTTCTCCGGGGACCAAACGGTAGATGTCACCGTTGACCCGAACGATTTCCAGGCGATGAGCCCCTACAAGCAAATCCACGACAAGTATGTGGGTCTGATGGAAAGGTTTTTGGGAACCATGGAGATGCACCTCAATCGAAATATCCTGGGAGCTATCACCATGAGGACCCGTACCAACAGCTTTGGCGGCCTCAAGTATCCAGAGGAGATGACCCTCTACAGCCTCCGAAAACAGACGCTGGTGACAGACATCGACGAGCTGTATCTCAAGGTCCTGGACTTTGTTTTTGAAGACTGCACCCTGCGCATCGGCAGACAGCACTTGGATTTTGATATGGGTTTTTTTTTGGCCAACCAAAACAAGGAATTGAATTACGACCTGGCTCAACTGGTGCTCCGGAGAGTCCCATGGCAGTGGTTTGCGGTCTATTTCCATCCGGTGGACGACAACCTTCGCAACCATTATGTCTATGAAAAAGTCCGGGACATACACATCGGCGGGTTCCGATACAAGGCGAATACCTGGCGCTATGCCTTTTTTTATGCCGGCACCAACGAATACGATACGTTCTATGCCCCCTTGAGCCTGATCAATCAGCTCTTGTGGGACCCCATGCCGGCGCTGGAGACGGAATCCAATGTGGTCTATCAACTGGGGGAAAATTATCAATCGGATGAAGAACGGCTTCAGCCCGATCACCAGGATCAGTATCTAAGCGCCTTGGGAATGGACCTTGTCATCAAATACAAGTCCACCCTGCCTTTGTATCCCCAGTTTCGGCTGGAATTTTTGATGGGCCAGGGGTCCAGCGAACCGGGGTCGTGGAAAAAAAGTTTTCAAACAGCTGCCAACGACACCTATTGCGGCCTCATCGTGCTGGCCAATCTCGCCAACAAATACATCCTCCATCCCAGCATATCGCTTCAGATCACAAAGAATTCCACGCTGACGTTGAGCCACTGGTATTTTTCACAATATCGCGCGCAGGCCGCAGACCTTATCTCTAATTATAATCTGAACCTGGGGGGCATCTACCTGCCCACCAACGGCATCTCCAAGGACCTCGGAAATGAATTTGACCTCATCCACGACGTCGCACTTTTGGACAATCTGAAATCCCAGATGTCTCTGGCCTGGTTTTTGCCGGGACACGCCTACGGCAATTCTCCCGACATCCCTTTCCCCGGAGCCAATTGGCAGCACATCGCGTTTCAGTTCCGCTGGCAAATTTTCTATACGTTTTAGCGGTATCTGTCATTTCCGAAGAAACTGTCATCGCAAGCCCCGGCGCGCTTCAAGCCGGAGCGTGGCGATTCCGTTGAGTTGCACACCACCACCGGCATAACCGACCCCTTACACGCAGCGGCAAATTTTTATGGCCTTCCCGGGCGCGCTTGCCTATAATTTTCCCAGCCAGGGCGGCTGGAATGACGATAGTAGTATTGCAGATATTAGAGCCTGCTGCGCAGGTCGTGCTCGTCATCGCGAGCCCGAAGGGCGTGGCGATCTCGTTGGGTTGTACACCATCATCGAGATTGCTTCGTCGCTACGCTCCTCGCAATGACGTTGTGCAACAGGCTCTTCAAACACTCCAACAAAAGCCAATTTCATGAACATGCAGACAACCACCAAGAATATCGGCCTTCGCGGCGTTGTGGTCGCGAACTCAAAGATCAGCGACGTGGACGGCAAGAACGGCCGTCTCATCTACCGGGGATTCAACATCGAGACGCTGGGAGAACATTCGACGTTCGAAGAGACTTCCTATCTGCTCCTCTACGGCGATCTGCCCACCTCGACACAGTTGGAAA
>CAZGMX010000233.1:0-3805 GCA_964526865.1 uncultured Actinomycetota bacterium
AGAAAAAAACGAAATTAAGCAAGAATTTCAGGGGCAAAATTTTGAAGTCGGGTTTTACAGCGGCAGGAGATGGACTGGGAATCGGGGTGGCGAGCATTACCTTGAGCTTGAACGGCGCATTTTTCAAAACAATCGTAAGCTCTGCGCCTGTAACGCCTTTTGTTGTCACGACGGCGTTTTTTGGCGTTCAGGACAGCAGTTATACCCTTTCTTTTTTTGCCACAGATGCAGCGGGTAATCAGGAAAGTACGCAGACCATAAAAATAGCCCTGGACTCAACATCTCCTCAAATCGCTATTGTCTCACCCAAACAAGGCGACAAATTCATCACTATGGTCAGCTCGATTTCTATTGACGCAAATTTGACGGACAGCTTTGACCTTAATCCACAACTCACCAAGCTGGAGCTTGTGGAGATAGAAAACAAGGGGCTTTTGCGCGGTCCCACCACATTTATTGTCCATCCTGGAGACCGGATTGATCCCCGTAGTCTTGACGACGGCCTATGGGTCTTGGAAGCCGAGGCCAAGGACTGGGTGGAAAATTCTACCAAGGTCGTGTCCGGCGTTTTTGAGGTTATTTATGACCTTGAACCTCCGGAGTTTTCAAATCCAGAAGTCTCCGAAGCAGGAGCCAATGCGTTCAGGAACGTCACGGAATTCGTGATGTCTGACGTTGCGGATGTCAGAATTACGGTGCAGGATTTACTGAGCGGCTTAGATACGCGTCCACCGGGTCCCTTGGCCCCCCAGCCCATCTCCGGCACCACCGGCCTGTGGCATTTTGACGAAGGGCAGGGCAACATAACCGCCGACTTCTCAGGCCTTGGCAACAACGGCACAATCACGAATGCCCAGTGGGTTGATGGCAGATTGAACAAAGCCTTATACTTTGCGGGCTACACCTCCAAGGTGGAATTTACCAATTCCCCTGCCTATGACCTACAAGGCCGCGATTTCACTATTGAGCTATGGTTCAATTTATCAAGCTTGGAAGGAAATGGTATGGAGGGGCTTATTGAGAAAATCGGCACGTTGCCTACAGTACCTCATATAGGCTGGTCGCTTTTCCTGTGGAATTATACCGATTCAATCGTTTTAGAAGGATACGACGAAAACGGACTGGTGCCACCCTTTATGTCTCCAGGCGGCCTTTATAAACCAAACACCTTCAATCACTTGGCCGTTACCAGGCAGGGCAATATTTGGAAGATGTATTTCAACGGCGAAGAAATAGCTTCAAGGGTCAGCGATAGGATGTTTACCCCCACCACGCAACCTTTGCAAGTGGCGACACGATTTGGCGGTTTTGGCGGCGGTTCGCCCTTCATCGTTGACGAGGTCCGCATGCTCGATTTTGCGCTTGATGCCGGGCAGATACGCGAGGATGCCCTGGGTCCCAAACCAGCCTATTCCGCCAAGGTCAGTGTGGATGGAGGGCAGACGTTTAAGGAGGTTCTTCCCTCGTATCTTTCAATGACCGGTGACTACGGCACAAAGGAACTACAAATCATGACCGCCCAAAGTATTCACTTCACGCCTTCATTAAATCCCTTGGATACGACAAATCGCATCACCTTAAGTGCAACCGACATAATAGGCAACACGGCTATAAGCACGGTTGCTGTGTTTGTTAATCTAAACCCGGTTACATCTCTTCAACAACTATTGCCCGCAAATAAAAGTTTTCTCAACGCACGCCATCCTAAGTTGTCCTGGGTTCTAGCTGGCAAGGTTCCTTTGGCAGCCATTGAAAACTTTGAAGTCTCAGTTGACACTGACCCAACTCTTACCAATCCAACCACTTTTCTTTCCTCTGCTGTCCTTAATTTCGTAATACCACAACCCTTAGTAGATGGCACTTACTATTGGAAAGTTCGAGCTAAAGACCGCTTTGGGAGCTTCTCTCCTTATAGTAGTACGCAACAGTTTAAAATTGATACCACCCCGCCAGAGTTTTTAGAGCCTTTGGTTGCCAAGGCTGAAACCAATATTTTCGTTTCGACGTCCATGGCATTAAATTCGCCTCTAGTTGATATAAAAGCCAAGATTCGAGATATGGGAATTGGTCTGGCCGTAAGTTCGGCCCCCCAGCCCATCTCCGGCACCACCGGCCTGTGGCATTTTGACGAAGGGCAGGGCAACATAACCGCCGACTTCTCAGGCCTTGGCAACAACGGCACAATCACGAATGCCCAGTGGGTTGATGGCAGATTGAACAAAGCCTTATACTTTGCGGGCTACACCTCCAAGGTGGAATTTACCAATTCCCCTGCCTATGACCTACAAGGCCGCGATTTCACTATTGAGCTATGGTTCAATTTATCAAGCTTGGAAGGAAATGGTATGGAGGGGCTTATTGAGAAAATCGGCACGTTGCCTACAGTACCTCATATAGGCTGGTCGCTTTTCCTGTGGAATTATACCGATTCAATCGTTTTAGAAGGATACGACGAAAACGGACTGGTGCCACCCTTTATGTCTCCAGGCGGCCTTTATAAACCAAACACCTTCAATCACTTGGCCGTTACCAGGCAGGGCAATATTTGGAAGATGTATTTCAACGGCGAAGAAATAGCTTCAAGGGTCAGCGATAGGATGTTTACCCCCACCACGCAACCTTTGCAAGTGGCGACACGATTTGGCGGTTTTGGCGGCGGTTCGCCCTTCATCGTTGACGAGGTCCGCATGCTCGATTTTGCGCTTGATGCCGGGCAGATACGCGAGGATGCCCTGGGTCCCAAACCAGCCTATTCCGCCAAGGTCAGTGTGGATGGAGGGCAGACGTTTAATGGCATACCTCATGATCAAATCAGCGTCCCAAGTCTTGATGGGTCCACCCAACAAGAGTTATTTAATGTGGCAAATCTGGAATTGGTTGGTTCAGAAACACCAAACACCAATCAAATTGACCTTACTGCATCCGACTTACTTGGCAACACAACCGGCTTTTTGTTTTCCGTCATTGTAGATACCGTAAGTCCGGCCATAGCCATCTCTTCTCCTTCGGCGGGAGAGCAATTCATTGCCAAAATAAGCTCCATACCTATTAATGTGAGCCTTGCGGACAACCTTGACCCCAACCCGCAATTTACCAAGCTGGAATTAGTTCAGATAGAAAACAAGGGGCTCCTAGGAGGCGCCACAACCCTGGCGGTTCATAACAGCGATTTCGTTGATCCATTCAGTATTGACGACGGCCTTTGGGTCCTTGAGGCCCAAGCCAAAGATTGGGTGGATAATTCTACCAAAGTCGTTTCCGGCGTTTTTGAGGTCATCCATGATGTTCTGCCGCCTAGGACTATGCTGGCCATTAGCGAACCCAAAGTGGGCGCTGACCCTGTCTTTGTCCGGTCGGACACGCCTTTTGTCTTTACCGCCATTGATGATTCAGCGGAGGTTGGCGATAGTTTAGGGATGGGCGTAGCAGGCATTACCCTGAGCCTAGATAATGTTTTTTCCCAGACGATAGCCAGTTCTGCGCCGACGACGCCTTTTGTCGCCATAACCACGTTTTTTGGGGTTCAGGACAGTAGTTATACCCTTTCTTTCTTTGCCACGGATGCCGGCGGAAATCAGGAAAGCACGCAGACTATAAAAATAGCCCTGGACACAACGCCGCCGGTTACTTCTCTTGCCGCGTCTACGCCGACGGTTCTGACCGCGGAATCTTTAAACGTGGTAAGCGCGCAGAGCCTTGTCGGTCTTTCTGCTGTTGATCCCTTGGTCAATGGCGCGGCCGTAGGTCTTGTAACCACGACCTTTAAGATAGCTTTGGCTTCGGAAACCTTGAGCGACGCCCCCCT
>CAZGMX010000233.1:3815-4309 GCA_964526865.1 uncultured Actinomycetota bacterium
CGAGGGCATATATAACATGGAATTTAATTCCGAAGTCCGTCTGGGCAATAAAGAACAGATCAAACCAGTCAGCATTGTTTCGGATGGGACGCCTCCTCAAATTGCCATCTCCTCTCCAACGGAAGGGATGAAATTTATCGCCACAATCAGCTCGATTCCTGTCAATGTCAGCCTGATGGATAATTTTGACCCCAATCCTACGTTCACCAAGCTGGAACTGGTCCAGGTAGAAAACAAAGGGCTTTTAAGGGGGCCGACCGTCTTTGCGGTCAATTCCGGAGATTGGGTTGATCCCTTCAACATAGATGATGGTTTGTGGGTTTTGGAGGCCGAAGCCAAGGATTGGGTGGCAAACTCAACCAGAGTTGTTTCCGGGGTCTTTGAGGTTATCCATGACATTATGCCGCCAAGAACTTCTCTTCAAATCGGGGATCCCAAGCTGCTGACAAGCACGAACACGGCGGGCACAGTTCCTGGCGGCGCGGGAATTTCTT
>CAZGMX010000234.1:0-4230 GCA_964526865.1 uncultured Actinomycetota bacterium
GCGAGCGAAGCGTGGCTGGCCTCCTCGCGATGACAAATTGACTTTTTCAACAGACTGCTAATGCGGCCGATGGCTGCGATGAACAAAAAAAAATAGTGTCTGTCACTATTTTATGTGACAATCCATAGTCTATCACAGAATCGGAACGGAGGGAGACGGTGAATGCTTTGTTAGAGAACGCAGGCGATCTTCCGTCACGGCCGTGCGGTGCCGCCCGCCCATGGAGCGTGGAAGACTCCTATCGCCACTGCGAACTCCTGACATGGAACCACTACGAAAATTTTCCCGTAGCCTCGATTTTGATTCCCCGTTTCATGCGCCGCCATGTGGCGGCGATTTATGCCTTTGCTCGCACCGCGGATGACTTTGCCGATGAGAGCAAGTACCGGGGAGAAGAGGCATCCCTGTTGGATCTATGGGAGGAGATGTTGAAACACTGCCACGATGGACGGGTCGAAGGGCCTGTCTTTACCGCGCTGGGCGACACCATTCGCCGCTTTGACCTTCCTCTCGAACTTTTTTTGGATCTCCTGGATGCTTTTCGGCAGGACGTGTCGGTCAAGCGCTACCGGACATTTCAGGATCTTTTGGATTATTGCCGGCGGTCTGCAAATCCCGTCGGGCGCCTAATCCTCAGGATGTTTGGCTATCTCCGCCAGGACCTGTTTTTTTGGTCCGACCACATCTGCACGGCCCTGCAGTTGACAAACTTTTGGCAGGATCTCGCCGTCGATTGGAAAAAGGAGCGGGTCTACATCCCGCAGGAGGATATGGTCCGGTTTGGTTATACTCCTCAGGAACTGGGAGAAGGCAAAGTGACGGACGCCTTTTGCCGGCTGATGGAATTTGAGGTGCGCCGGACCGAGGGAATGTTTTGTCACGGAGAACCGCTGTTGGACAATGTTCAGGGCCGTCTGCGCTTTGAACTGACGGCCGTTTGGTTTGGAGGCCGGAGGATTTTGGAGAAATTGCGCGCCGGTGGTTACGACGCATTCCGGCACCGGCCCCGGTTGACATGGGTGGACAAGGCATTGATCCTGGCCCGGACGGCGAAGCGGTGTTGGGGGCGTCCGTGAAATCCGATTCCATGATGGGCAGGTCCTCTCGATACTGCCGGCGGCTCACCCGTTTATCCCGGTCCAACTTCTATTTTTCCTTTATTTTTTTACCCAAGAAAAAGAGGGACGCCATTCTGGCGGTCTACGCCTTTTGCCGTGTTGTGGATGACAGCGTGGACGGCTGCGCGAACGCACAAGAAAAAGCCAAAGGGCTGGATCGCTGGAGGCGCTGTCTGGACGATGCCTACTGCGGCCGCGCGACGCATCCCGTCATGATTCAATTGATTCAGGCCATTCGGGAATTTCATCTGCCCCGGGAGTATTTTGTCCAGCTCATTGAAGGGGCCGCGATGGATTTGACCGTCGATCGGTACGCTACGTCAACGGATCTGCAGTCCTATTGTTATCGCGTTGCCTGCGTGGTCGGCCTGGTCTGTATCCGTATTTTTGGATACCGCAATCCCTCGACCCCGGAGTTTGCTGAAAATTTAGGAATGGCATTTCAATGGACCAACATTTTGCGAGACGTGGGCAAGGACGCCCAAATGGGGCGGATCTATCTCCCCCTGGAAGACTTGCGGCGCTTTGGCGTCACAGAGGAAGATGTCCTGGGCCGGAAGATGACGAAGGAATTTCGCGCGCTCATGGAATTTGAGTGCGCCCGCGCCGAGTCCTTTTACCGGCGGGCCGGGGAGCTCTGGGACGAAAGAGAGCTTCCTGCTCTCTTTCCTGCGCTCATCATGCAGACGATCTATCACCGGATTCTGGATAAGATCCTCGCGCGCGATTTTGACGTTTTCCGCCAGGAGGTTTCCCTGCCGGCATTGGTCAAATTTTGGATTGCCCTTACTATTTATTGCCGCTCACGCCTGGCCGGAAATTCTTCCAAGCCGGCAGAGGCGGCAACGTAATGGACAGAGGCATCCTCGTCCTCGGCGGCGGCGTGGCGGGTCTTTCCGCCGCGGTGGAGCTTGCCCGCCGGGGTTTTCATCCCACTCTTCTGGAAGAGCGCCATTATCTGGGTGGCCGGGCCCATTCCTTCCGGGATGTTGACACCAAAGAGGAGCTGGACAACGGGCCTCACATCCTCATGACCTGTTACCGCCGCACGATGCATTTTTTGGAGACCATCGGAACGCACAGCAAATTAGATATCATTCCCGCGTCGAAAGTACTTTTTCGCGAACCGCCGGGCAGAGATGTGCCATTGCGCGGGGCAGGAAACCCGGCAAATTGGCCGGCATGGATCAGATGTTGGCTGGCTCTGGCAGGACGTCCGGACTGGCAAAGACTGGATCATCGGACGGTGGAACAGTGGTTGGACGGGTGTGGGCAACCTGAAAAACTGCGGCGTCTTTTTCACCGGCCCCTGGCGCTGGCGGCTCTCAATCAGGATCCTCACAAGGCCTCTGCCGCCTGCTGGGTCGGCGCACTGCGCCGGATGATTGTGCCCGGAGCGGGAAAATTGGTCATACCAGCCGTAAGTTTGCGGGAACTCTTTGTCGAAAAATCCCGGTTGTATCTGGAAGCGCGAGGAGGCGTCGTCAAATTGAACCAACGGGTGGAGCAGTTGTGTGTGGAGGCCGGCAGAGTGCGGGCCGTCCGGACCTCGGACGGAAAAGAATGGCAGGCCGATTTTTATATCAGCGCCCTCCCTCCGCGCGTCCTATGGCGCGTACTTCCCGAGGCGGTTCAAACTCAGGACAAGTCTTTTTCAACAATCAAAGATTTATCGTATTCGAGTATTTGTTCGGTATACCTCTGGATGGATCATCCGCTGGTCAAACAAGAGGTGACGGGCTGTTTGGACACCAGAATTCAATGGATATTTCAACAAAAAGATCCTTCGTCCATTGCTGTGGTGATCAGCGCCGCGGACGATCTAATGAATGTTCCCAAAGAAGGAATTTTGCAAATGGTTTGCCGGGATTTGACTCGTCTGTATCCTCAGTTTGAGTACATGCGGGTTCTACGTGCGGTCATCGTGAAAGAAAAAGAGGCCACCATCGATCATACCGTCGGGCAGATGGTCCGCCGGCCGCAATGCCGCACTTCTCTTGAAAATCTTCTATTGGCAGGGGATTGGGTTCAAACGGGGCTTCCGGCGACGATCGAGAGCGCGGTTCAAAGCGCCCATACGTGTGTCGATGCAGGAATAGGCCGGATGGTGTCATAAGTCTTAAAGCGTGGCACCCCCCCCTTGATTATCAGTAATAATAATACAGATCGCAATAATTATTATTGGTGATAAATTTCCTGCAGTAAGTTTGTTTTTCAAGGACTCGATAATGTGAGCAACGCATTATCGCAGCGCATGTTATAAAATATACTCACTCTGGAAATAATGGAATGAATTTTGCTGTCCATACACGTGCAGTCGGTTGAGTGGGAATGAAGGAATGTTTGGATAGTGGTTGGTAATTCTTGGTCGTTTCTAAAAAGAAGGCAGAACAATGAAAAAGTCAAAGGGCTTCACACTGGTTGAAATCATGATTGTGGTGGCAATCATCGCGATTTTGGCGGCGATAGCGATTCCGCAATTGGTTACGTCGCGCAAAATGTCCAGGCTGAATAGGTGCCTGACCAATATGAAACTCATGGAGCAGGCCAAGGAGCAGTATGCCTTGGGAAACGACATCCCATCGGGCGTGTCGTATGAGTTAGCGGATGTATCGCCCTATATCAAAGATGGAAGTGTTCAGGCAACTTGTCCTGTTACTGGGGGGGGCTATGAGTGGGGCGCGATTGGAACGCCGCCTTTGTGCCAGAAACATGGTACGGTGACGAACCCCACGCCGCTTTCTAATCTGACAGACTGAACGTCCTCCCGTGAGGGGATGGTTCAATTAGTCTGCAGGGAAAAGCCTTCAGGGTGCTATAATAAACGCCTTGGGGGCTTTTTTTTGTGAACGAAAAGCGGTTGATGTCATCCGATAATTTAGTCATCGCGGGCCGCGAGTTTTCATCCAGGCTCTTGACAGGCACGGGAAAGTTTCCTTCCGCCCAGGTCATGAAAGAGTCCCTGGAGGCTTCGGGGGCCCAGATCGTGACCGTGGCTCTGCGGCGGGTGGATTTGTCCAAGCCGGCAGACCCCTTTTTGACCCATATCAATCCGGATAAATATCTTCTCTTGCCCAACACCTCTGGGGCCAGGAATGCCAAAGAAGCGGTT
>CAZGMX010000235.1:0-4214 GCA_964526865.1 uncultured Actinomycetota bacterium
TATCTGGGATTGGCCAACAAGGGGTACTTCCTGGAGAGCTACGGCCGGCGCAGAGACGTGCAGGAAAAAATCTCTAGTGACGGTGTGGAAAAGGCATTTGAGCACTTGAGCGCGACGGAGCCCGCTCAGACATTGAATCAGAGCGCGTCTTTGCGGGTGGCTCTTGCCCTGCGGGGCGGTGAATCCGGCGAGATTTTTCAGCCCATACTGCGCAAGAATGAGGTGATACAGGAACAGTGGACAGAAATTATCAGAGAAATCGATGAGCAATGCGGATCCGCGGCCGGCGTTTCCATGGAGGAGTGGCACAAGCTTTTGCTCGATCAGGTGCCGGTGAAGGTGCGCGGCGCGGTGGAGAATCTCTTGGCCGGCCGGTCTGTGAGCAATCCCGCGCAGGTCAAGGAGACGTTGATTTCGGCGATCCTGAAGGGATTGGATACGGTGCTGGTTTCTTCGCCGTCCCGGACTGCGGCGGCTCCGCCGGCGGCGCAGCTGGGGCAGGAACTGCCCGCAGCCGGAGAGCCCGTTAAGACAACCCTGCGCCTGCCGGGCGTGGCACCGCTGCGCGGCGGGGCAATCCCCAGCGTGGACGACAAAATCCAGCGTGCGGAACAGATGGGGCGGGTGAGAAAAATCGAAGGGGATGAACTGGCCGGTGTCCTCCGGCCGTTTGAAGACGCCGTGTTGTCAGCCGACACACGGCAGGTTACACGCGCGATGGATGCGGTGCACCGGGAATTCTGCGGGTTGTTTCCCGGGATGCAAAAGCCGGACGGCACCCAAGTCGAACAGGTCGATTTATTTGAGGCCGTAGAAGAAGCATGGAATTTGCTCAAGGAGGGAAGACTGGAATTGTGCGTTGTGGATTTGCTTCCGGGGGATGAGGGGCCGGATGACATGGGTTTTTACGCCCAGAGGGGAGAATTGCACACGGATTCGGACAGAGGTCCCTCCATCGCTTCCAAGGACGCCTCCAATCTTCCCATCGTGGTGCGCCGCATTGGAAACAAGTTATATATGACCCGTCAGTTCTATGAGGAATATTCAAGGGAAAATTTTATAGAGAACTGTCTCTTTTGGGATGCCCTTCTGCACGAATCCGTCGAAGATCCCAGTGTGACCAACAGACTGGGCATTCCGACCCGCCGGGCCCACGCATTTTCCTGTGTGATGCAGAATGTCCTGGAGGCGGGCGGGGTCTATTCGACTTTTGATCAATGGTGCGTGAAATATTATACCCCTGAACAGCTGGTGGACTTTCTGCCCTATCACGGTCTTGGACGACGTTCGCATAAATGGAGGATGCTGGCCCTGGAAAAACTGCTGGAGACGATCAGCGATACTTACATGCACTGGATTGCGGACGTGGTGGAGGGAATGTTCAGAAATAGGGGACGAACCCCCGCCGAGATCGATTCGGACACCAGGTTCATCGCCAGGCTTCTCGAATTGAACGCGACACTCGATTATAGCTCGGACAAGGATCTTGTAGCCACCGGCGTATTGGAAAATGTCCTGGCTAAAGTGGTGGCGCGCATGAACCCGATGTTCAAGAGCGGAAATCCTCAGCCGCCGGGGCAAAGCTGTACACGGTATTTGCGGCGCCTTGCCTTCGACGGGGCATTTATTCCCGCCGCGTGGCATGTCTATTTTGACCGCGAGGATTGGGAGTGGATCAATCCTCTGTTGGCCGTACTGGCGGAGCCGATGGGAATTCTCAACTGGGAGGCATTTGTGCAGAGGGCCCTGTCCGGAAATTTGAAGAAGCGGTTGGAAAACCTTCACATCGTTCGTTGCGACGATGAAACGGTTCCCATGGGCAGTGTACGCCTGCTGGCGGATGAGCTGGGGGAGTATTGCAATCTGATCAGGGAGGTCGAGGCATATGAAATCGTTGAGTTGAGACCCCTCCGGATCATGCAGACGCGGGCGATGATATCTTTGGATCGCGCAAAGGAAGTTCTTGCCAAATCTCAATACTGTTTCATGGCCCGTGGCAATCCGGAGGTGACGCTTGCCGCCATGGATTCCCAGGACCGCACGCAGGTCTTTGAATTTATCAAGGACGTGTTCAACATGATGGCCGTCGCCAGTAAGCTCCGGGCTGCTTCTCCCGCCCCGCGGGACAATATCCGCGCCGTGGATTTCACCGGCCGTTCTCTCTAAAAAATAGAAAATAGTGACAGCAACCAATTAATTTTTTACAATTAAAAAATTAATTGGTTGCTGTCACTATTTTCTATGCATCGTCTCTTGTGCCTCATGTCGACTTTGTTAAAGTGGATTCCCCTCTCATGGCTCTGCGCCGTGGGCCGGTGGGGCGGAACCCTTGTCTATTACCTGGATCGCCGGCACGCGCGGCTGGCAATTTCCCATCTACGTATAGTTTTTCCGGATCGCAGTGAATCCGAATTGCGGCAGACCGCCAAACAGTTTTTCGCGCGCATGGGAGAGGGGACGCTGGAGTTTCTCACGTATCGCAATGTTTCACTGGAACACTGTCTGGCGCACTGCGAGACGGTGAATATCGAAATCTGTCACGAAGTCATGCGGCGCGGGAAGGGCATGATTTTTTTGACGGCGCACTATGGAAACTGGGAACTTTTGGGGATTTTAGGAATGGCCGTCTTGAAGCCCTACGACATCTGCGCCGTCGGGCGCGATTCAGGCAGTCCCGGCGCGGACCGGTTTGTGAAGGAAATCCGGGAGGTGTCGGGGCTCACAATCCTTCCCAAAAAAGGGGCCCTGCGCGGTGTTCTGGGATATCTGAGGGCCGGAAACGTTGCCTCGTTTTTGGCGGACCAGGTCGCGGGCACCGAAGGAGTAGAAGTGAAATTTTTCAACCGGCCGACGTGGGCGACGTCGACGCCGGCCTATCTTTCCTTAAAGACGGGGGCCCCCATTGTCCCGGTTTTCATTGAGCACGTGTCCGCCGGCCGCCACCGCATCGTTTTTGGCAATCCCATCGAACCCGTGCGGTCGGCCCATCTGCGGGCTGCAAGTCCGCCGATGCTTCAGTGGCGGGAAGATATCCGGCGCGTCACGCAGGAGGGAATGGCGCGGCTGGAGGAGGCCATCCGCAAACACCCTGAGCACTGGTTTTGGCTGCACAAGCGGTGGAAGACCAAGAAGGCAAAAAAGCAATATCACGGCGTCTACCGGATTGTCGTTGTGTCGCCCCACTGGATCGGCGACGCGGTGATGAGCCTGCCCGCCCAGGCGTCGTTGAGAAAACTCTTTGCCAACGCGCGCCTGGCCGCGGCGTACCCCTCGGGATTGAAGGCGTTGTATCGCGGTGTTTCCTTTTTTGATGAACAAATAGAGTACGATTGGATGCCCCAGGGTTTTGGGATGCGCGCGCGGTGGGATTTCGTCCGGCGTCTTCGCAAAGGGAAATATGACATGGCGGTGTTGTTTCCCAATTCGCTGGACAGCGCGCTGGCGGCGTGGGCCGCAGGAATTTGCCACCGGGTGGGATATTCGGCCCATGGCCGATGGTTGTTTTTGAGCGATGCCCTGGGGGGGCTGGCGACAAAAAAACACCAGGCACAAAAATATCAGGACATCGTTGCGTCGCTCGGAGTTGCGGACGCCCAGGGAATGCCGGTGTTCCGGATCGCCGAGGACGATGCGGCCTGGGCGCAAAAAATGCTGGGCGAAGCACAAGGGAAAGTCCGTATCGCTCTTCACGCGGGGGCGGCCTACGGGCCCGCCAAGCGGTGGTTTCCCCAGCGGTATGTGGAGTTGGGCCAGGCGCTTGTCCGGGAGATGGGCGCGCAGGTGATCTTTCTTGGGTCTGCAAAAGAGAAGGAGGCGTTGGAACCTTTTCTGCGTGACAAGCCGTTTGCCTTGACAGACACGATGGGTCAGACCAGCCTGGGCCAGCTCATTGCCTTGATCGCCCAGTGTGACGTCCTGGTCGCAAACGACAGCGGCCCGGCGCATCTGTCGAGTCTGGCGGGGACGCCATCGGTGGTGATCTATGGCTCGACCGATCCTTCCGCAACGGCGCCTTTGGGGGAGCATCGGATTGTCCGCGTGCCGTTGGACTGCAGTCCGTGTCTTAAGCGTACCTGTCGCAACGAGCAGAATCCGTACAGCTGTTTTGAACGGGTCCGTGTTCCCGATGTCCTGGAACACATACGAGTTCTTTGCCAAACGCGGCCGCGCGGGATAAAATAACAAAATCATTCAGTCACGAGGGGTGTCGCGAT
>CAZGMX010000236.1:0-4141 GCA_964526865.1 uncultured Actinomycetota bacterium
ATTGAACAGCGGCCTTGATGAACCGGTATATGTCCACGAACGGGGCCAGAACGGTTAGAATCAGTCCGGCGACAATCCAAATGTCCACCGTCCGCTTCCCGGCCCAGAGCGCTGTATCTACACCAAACAAACAGGCGGTCACCGTACCCACGATGAGCGCCACAGCAATAAATAGCATCATTTTCGCACCTCCTTAGGGATCGAGACGTTGCCGGGATCCGTGGAGATCCGATATTGTTTCTTACCGTTTGCCTCAATAAAATCCATCGGATTTTTGTTCAGAAGATACCCTGCGATGGCGTTTCGCAATCGGCTGAAAGGCTGATACCCATCCGAAGGAATAATCGTTGCTTCTACCAGGTCCTGAACAAAAACCCAGCCTCCCGTTTCCTTTTTAAGCTCCTGCGCCAGATATTTCAAAAGCTGGATTGAAGAATCTCCCATTCTTATCTTGTGCCCGTTGATCTCCACGTTGCCTTTGCCAGAGTTATCATTGGGAAGGAACACGATCGTATCCCTGCAGTTGTAACGATCTGTTGCGTATTCGGCGGGCGTTTCCGCGACTTGACATGCAGCTTTCTTCTCAAAAAAGCGATGGATAGTCATAACCTCAGGAGCTTGGCCGGAATTTCTGGCGTCTTTTACCGATAGCTTCAGATCCGCATCATCCTTCTCAACCTGAAGCCCATCGAGATTCTCGCCATAACTCTTACTAAGCGCCTGGATGATGATCTCATCAACACCAAGATTTTTGAGAAACGCTATCGTCATGGCAAATCCTCTATCGGAACAATGCAGCTCTATTTGGCCACTCGCGGCCATTCCGAAACATTTCCAAGTATGTCTTTTGCATAGGTATTTAATTTTGCGGCATACTTGCGGATATTCATTTTTTCCGTGAAAGTCAAGTGGCTCATCATTTGCCGTACTTCTTTAAGATACGGCCCTTCCACTTTTTTAAGAACTTCGATCCCCTTTGATCCAAGGACAATCCGGTAATAACGCCTGTCGCCGGGCCTAGACTTCCTCGCGACATATCCTTTTTTCTCAAGCCTGTCTATCAGGCCCGTTACATTGGATTTGTTCACTACCAACCGTTCGCTCAACTCCTGTTGACTCAACCCTTCTTCACCAACTTCGTTGATCGTCATCAGGACAGCGAACTGGGATGCCGATATACCGTATCGAGAGAAAAACCGGTCCGACAGCTTAAATAAAAGGCCGGATATCCGGAGGATATCCAGCATCGCCTGGTGATCCAATTCCAACGCATTAAATATCCATCGCATCATTGCATGTCCCCTGTCTTGGCACTAAATTGGGGCAAGTTTATTTCTCTACCGTTTACATGTCAACCATTATTTAAGAATTCCTGTCGTCGCCACCAAAGGCTGGCCGGATCCGGGCGGCCAGCCTCGAAAGACCATCGCACCCTGCGCCGCCCTCAGCGCAGGAAACGTGCTGCAAGAGCACTTATCAAGGAACATTTATGATTCGACAATATCTGGACCAGGGCTTTTTTCCCCGAAACCATCTGTGCGGTCCCATCCAGAGCTATCGTCACCCATACCCCACTCTTTGTTATCCAGACCTTCTCCTGCTGTGTATCCACCTTGGAGTCTATCCGCAGGACACGCCCCCGGCTGGTCTTTAATGGATCCGACACAAACCTGAGGTTCACTTTGGAACCAACCGACACGTATCGCACCTGCTCCTCGGGGACGAAAAACGCTACAGCCATTTCTTTGCCGGCCAGCTTGAATACCTCTTGCCCTTCCGAGAGAACCATTTCAAGGCGGTCCTTGAGCGGTGTCAAAATAACGCCGGCGGCGGGGGCATTGACCATTTCCTTTTCCTTCTGGGCGAGCATGTAGTTCAAATTCGCATCGATCTCCTCCACCTCCTTGTTCTGGATCGAGATTTCCCTATCGATGGCGACAAGCAAGTCTTCCGTCTGTCTTTTCTCCCTCAGGGAAATACTTCCAACCTCGTAATAGAGTTTGCTGCGAATCGCCGCCTCCGCCCGCGCCCTTTTCTCCGCCCTTAACATTCCAAGTTTTCCCACGGC
This sequence comes from uncultured Actinomycetota bacterium, assembly GCA_964526865.1. Taxonomy (GTDB): domain Bacteria; phylum Auribacterota; class Ancaeobacteria; order Ancaeobacterales; family CAZGMX01; genus CAZGMX01. Next base: position 2,069 of record CAZGMX010000236.1, read on the forward strand.
TATTTCCCGTCTTTTTTGAGTCTCCTCTATCGCGGATGCGAGTTTGGCATTGCTGAGTCTTACGATAGGACTGCCTGCTATGACTTGTGTTCCCTCCACGCAGTATATTTCGACGATCTTGCCACCGGGTTCAGCACAAACAGAATAAATCTTCGCCGGCACCGTCTGTCCCACACCTTTCACGCTGACTTGGAACGGGTAAAGAAGAATCGCCGCCGAAACAATGGCAAACAGCGCTGTCAGAAAAAGAAACCTTTTGCGCGATATGTGTCCCGGCCGCTTCTGCGAGAACAAATCGGGAGGCACACTGGGCTTGCCGTTTCCGGGATTTCTACGATCACTTTCATTCATTTCCGCTGTCTTATGTTCCATGGAACCTCCTTACGATGAATGGTTATTCCTGTACCTGCTGTCCGGTCCAATACGCCACGGGAATACAAAACGTGAAGCTCAACAATAGCGGCAGTGAGATAATCAGCCACGTACTGTCATTCTTTAGGCCATAGAGAATGGCCAGAGATCCCAACAACGTCGTCGGCCACAGTCTGAAAATGACCTCCTTTAATCCAACAACATGATGGGGATCCTTCTTCATGGGATGCCACGACATCTTCTTGAAAGGCAGCACCAGGATGTTCACAGTTTGATAGAACACGTTGTTCAGAGATATGAGCGTGGAAAAGAAAAGCTCTGCCAGAATATCCCCCGCTTTGACGCATCGCAATAGAACCATCTTGTGCAAATATACGATCAGAAGAGTCGCAACAAGGCAGATCAGCAATTCCTTTCTCATGAAGGGCGAGAAAAACAACGTGTTGTTGGACTTAAAAATCAGCAGATGCGCAAACTGCGGTGCCGCGAGGAATGCGTTTAACAGCGTCCAGCAAAAAAGGACAATGTTGGAGACATACATGTAAATCCCGTAAAAGACGTAGAACCGCATCGCCGCTGAAAGTCTCCGCATGAAAACAAGCGGCCAGGACTGCAGCGTCCCCCGGACCCATCGCCGATCCCGCGCTTGCGACTCCAGGTAGTTGTTGGGGCATTCATCCCAGGTAATAACGTCGTGACAAAAAGCCACTCTTTTGCCCGCGACATCCAGATACGCCGTGTCCCAAATGTCATGGCTCAATATCCCTTTGGGAATCCGCAGTTGAATGAAGTCACTCGTTCTGATCAGGCACAAGTGGCCAAAGGAAATCTGCCGGCCAAATAGCGTCTGATAGGTCTTAAAATAGAGTTCCTGGGAAAGCCTGGCCCCCAGGCCCTGGACCTTGGCGAAAAGAGTTCTGGCATGTGTGATCTGTATAAACGTTTGAAAAAGGGCGATGTCCCGATTGTCCGGGTGTTCTGCCTTCTTGATCAGCTTAAGCACCGTGCCTCTCGGCGCCATGCTGTCGGCATCGCAGATAAAAACATACTGGTAATCGAGATGTTCCACCAGCCAGCTTAGGACATTGCCTTGTTTGCGCTCCACCGGCTGTTGGCGATGCCGGTAATGGATTTTATGCTCCCCAAATCTCTGCCGGAGTTTCCACATCAGCGCATATTCGCCTTCCAGATATTCGCTGTCCGAATCGCTCAGAATCCAAAGATCCAAACCCGGAAGGGCGTTATTTGTGAACGTATAGCTGATACGTTCCAACATCCCAACCGTTTCATTCTTAACCGGATAAATGATCGCCGTCTTGGGAATGACCGGGACGTAGACCTCCTTCAAGGGTTGTGGTCTGAGAAGCAGATACAATACACTCGTGAGAAACATGTAAACGACATTGAACATCAAGAATGCGAAGCCCGCCAACCAAAGCCATGAAAACCACGGATTGCCCAGGTCAAACGAGATCGAGTTAAACGCCACGCTTACCGCCAGACCCCACAGGAGAAAAAAAGAGGCGAAGAACACAAGCTTCGGCAACAATCCCTTGTTATTCATGTTGACCTGCCGTCTGAATAATCCCCAACAGCTTGAGCACCTCTGCCTCGCCCAAGTAATAATCGTAGATCGTCTTGGTAAGATCCGTTGTGCTTATCCGATTGACTCCACGCCATACAACTGCTTGTGGGTCGTCG
>CAZGMX010000237.1:0-4135 GCA_964526865.1 uncultured Actinomycetota bacterium
CGGTTCATCTGGCTCATGAAAAGGGGAAGCCAATTCTCGTACTTAAACAACGGCATGGCGGACTGCCGCATGAATTTGCTCCCGTTGCCGGCCTCCCCTTCTTCCCGCACGGTGCCACCTTCGCCGGCAGCGGCCCACTCCTGTGCTTCCCGTGCCTGAATGCAGGCATCCACGATTTGCGCTCTTCCGTGCGCTTCGTCACGGGCCTTCACGGGCTCCACCGCGGGAATTTTTCCAATCTCCGTCTCCAAAACAAGATCTGAACCCAGCGAACCGGACGTGCGGATCGCAAAAAAGTCCGCCTGCTCTCTCGGTCCGAAATACAACAGATGATTCAGGCACCTGAGACTGCGGGTGTGATACGGAACTTTGGGCGGATCCTTGGGGATGTAATATCCCAGACCAAAAAGTTTGCGCTGCAGGCAGCGATAGCCTTCTTCGTGATTCGGACAGGCAATAACGTCCTCCAATAGCCCAACCATCTCCGGCCCGGCCATGTGGGCAAGATCCAGCAATATTTCCCGCGTCTCTTTGCGGTCCAGACTCCACACACTCCACCATCGTGCCAGTACGCCTTCCGCCAGAAATACGTATCCGCGATTTTTTGCATCCTGCTGATCCCTCATCTTTTGATGCAGTGTGTCCGCCCACCGCATCACCCTCAACACATTGATTGGGGGCCGCAGTTCCGGCGCGTGAAATGCCATGGCATCCGTGGATTTGAGGACATAGGGCTGCGCCTCTCCGATCAAGGGGGCGCCTCCATAGATCATGGCAAGACAGACATCCAGTGTCTTTGGATTCCCTCCCAAGAGATTTTCGGCCTGCATGGGGGCAATAACGCGCACTGATGCGCGCCCCACTTCCCTAAAATACCGATTGTCTGTGAGCATCAAATCCGCCGCCCCCCTCCAGTTGTGCGAATTCAGGGCAAGGCAGAGCGGATCCGCGACATCCCTGTAGCGTTTCCAGTCAGAAACAATTTGCTCCACCTCTTGTAGAACTTCCTGCACGGCAGGGTCCTGCCCCGCCGTGGAAGTGAGCTGGAGGTAATAGCGCGAGGGGACGGATTCCGTCATGGAAACAAATGTGCCCATGCGCCGAACGACCGGCGCCCCGCCCAACAGCTGGAAGCAAGGGGCATAGGCCATCCGGCGGAAATTTCCTTCGTAATATTGGCCGAGCCCCTCCCGGTCCGTCCACCCGGTACCATACACCTCCGCCAGGCCCATGTCGCGGGCATATCTCCGGAGGCGCGCAAAGGCCTTGCGCAAAATCTGGTCCCGCGCGTCCACAACGGCCCGCTTGGCGTTTCGCCCCTTAAACGAATACAAGGGCGCTTCGTGAGCGTCCGCCACCAACGACAGATCGCTGTTGCGGCCGCCATCGAATATTCCCAGCCCCAGATTGTCCGTCAGGACGCCGTCGTAAAACACCAGCAGTTCCGCCCAAAAGGGATGCAACAGATGCATGACGCGCGCCCAGAAATTGGGCTCCCCCAGCGTGGTGCAGTCTCCGCAGCGGTTGCCCCAGGTAAAAAATGTCAGGTCGCGCGGAGCCAGCATAAAACTCAGCCCTTTTGGCCGGCGGCATTCAAAGGAGTCCCAGACACTTTTGATGCCGGGTACACGTCCCAGGGTTTCCTCATCGTATTTGTGGCCGGCCAACACCTGCACAAATTCATCGGCATAGATCGTCCACAGCGGGCTCCCCCTTTTTTGAAAATCGCCCAGCGCGTGATGCGTGACGTACTGCAGTTTGGAATTGATCCGGCGTCTGTCGTTTTCCGAGAGATGCGGGAGAATTTTGTTCACGAATACCTGGCGCACCTTGCGGGGGCTGTTGAGATTGAGAAACCGCCCATAATGGATGCCGCGGCGCCGGGCCAGCGAGATCTCATCGTCAAACTTGTGATAGATGACCTCTTTTAGAGAGGGATACAACAGAAGGGACGCCATGGCCCAGCGCATGAGGTCCTCGTTGGTCCGGTAGCTGGAGATGGCCTTCAACATGGAATCCAGGCCAAACGGCGTGTCTTTTTTCTGCAAAGTTTTCAGGCGCTGGAGAAATTCACGGAACGTGATGTGCCTGATTTTTTCACGGCCATCCACATTGACCTTGAAGAGGTCAGAAAAAATAGGGCACAAGAGGGACCAGTATTTTTGCGGCAGGACTTTCTGGACGGCCCCAAAGCGTTCCACGAAGAGCTCCGCCGGAATAAACCCGGTTTCCGGCTCCATGTCCAGCACGGCGGCAATCCGGTCAAACCCGGCGCTGGGCACGCCGGGGGAAAATGCAAATTCCTCCAGAAGCGCCCTGGCCCGTTGGCGCGATTCCGGATTTTCGGCCGGCATGGCGTCCGCGATGAGGCGGGGCAGTGAAGAGAGAAGATCTTTTTGAGACCGCAGCCGCGCCGCGCGGGGAGCAAGGTGGTGAAGATGGTGGAGGGCCTCATATGTCATGGATGGTCCAACCAGACCCAATTCTCCGCCGGGATCGGCCAAGGCCGCCAGAACGGACACACTGCTGGGAAAGGCATGTTTGCCCAGGATGGCCATGGCATCATTTCGCACGGAAAACGAGAGCTGAGAATTCAGCGCTGTCTGCTCCGCCAGGGCAATGGCGCCGGTGTCGCCCAGGACGATGCGCTGTTCGATGGCCTCCACGCGCGCGGACCCGGCCCGAACCATCCGGGGATTTGTCTCCAATGCCTGCAGATGCCGCAGAATTTTTTCCCGTTCAGGGCCCGCGGGCAATTTGCCCGCGATCGTGCCAATCGCTTTGACGGTCCGAACGGGACCATGACCGGTTATTTCCAAGCTGTCCTGAGGCGGCGGCAATTCGGAAAAGACTTTTATCTGCCGGAAGAGGGCCCGCCACAAGAGCGCGATCCATTTGGGATTGCCGGTGGTTTCTGCCAGGGCATCGACTAGCGGCGGAATGGACAAAAGATTCTGCGGTTTCTCTTGTGCGCTTTCCACACACCGCCTGAGCGCGCGCGCAATGCATTGAGCGATTCTCTCTTTCTCCAATATCTGCCAGCGCCTCGGCAGCGTCCACGCGGGCCTTCCGCCTCAAGTCCTCCACCTCTGGAAACGTGATCTCGAAAACGAGCCCATGATAGGTATAGGTGGTTGTCCGCATGGATGCATTGCCATCCTCGGGCCCCAGGGGATCCTCCAGGATTTCCATCAAAAGATCGGTGTACGCATCGGCAGGATGATCGCACAGCGTGTCCAGGGCGAGGAGAAAGGGACTGTTGGACACCCATGCTCGGCGGGGCGCAGCCAGGCAGCTGCGCAGAGGTTCCTTCAGCGTTTCGGGCATTTCTTTCATAAAATTTTTCAACCGCTTCTGGGCCAGCTGGGGCAGCTGGGTCCATTTGGACAGCTCATGCAGGAATGGCAGGCAAGCGGCAAGCTGATCCGGGTTGTCCTCGATGCTTTTCACAAGACTGCCGACGATCAGTGCGCCGTGTTTATTCAGCGTCTCTTTCGCCGTAACGCGGACGGGAGCGCCCAGGATCAATTTTTCCTGCTCCCGCAAGAACAGGAGGAGCTCCACCCAAAAGCTGGGCATGGAAGCATTCCGAATTTTTGAGGCAGTGACCAGCGTCTTGTGGATCGTTTTGGGTTTTGTTAGATCAATGGTTATCAAGGATGGTTTCAAATTCTCATTGTGTGCCCTCAGAACAAAATTATGTCCTGCGACCGGCCATTCGCGAAAAATTCCGTATCTCGGCTCCTCACCGGTTTCAGCCAGTTTTCTCCTTTTGGGCCGGTCGGGAACCGACAAGACCGCCATGGTCAGATAGGCATGTTCCCGATACTCTTCCTCGCGCTGTTCCGAAAGAATCTGTTCGTAAAACACACCGTCCAGATTGTCCGAGAGCCTGCAGGCAACATTGTGCCGGAATTCTCCCGTGGGGGCCGGCATGTCCGGGCGCACCGTGCCCTCCGGCTGATGTTCCCCTGTGCCGGCGATCAAAATGGTGTGGGGCGGAAGACGGCGGAATATAGAGGCCAAAATATCCATGCCCTCGTTCTTCTCAAAAAGCTGCGTGTTCACACAGACGATGTCATAGTCCTTCCATGGAACATTCGCGAGCTTCTCCGGAAAGGGTTCAATATGAATG
>CAZGMX010000238.1:0-4132 GCA_964526865.1 uncultured Actinomycetota bacterium
CATCGGCGGGTGGCCGTACCTAGTGCCGCAAGCGCGTAGCGCGGCGGCCTCCCGGTGAGTCGGCCTCAAAGACTTCTGCGTCACCTGCTCACTCAGTTACACATATGCTGCATTACAAAAATATGGGATGGGCAATCTACCACCGGGGCCATTGTTTCAGCGCGGCGGCGCACGCCCGGAGATGGGATTTGGCATTCGGCCGGCCGGTTATTGCGCGGGCGCCGAAGGCGGCCAGGCGCAGAAGCAGGCCCGCCAGGATGATCCCTTTCAGCGGCACGATGTGTGGTGCGGGGCGGTTTTTTCGATACCACAGGCACAGACTCTTATAGCGGGCCTGGTAGCGAAGGGAGAGATTTTGACTGGAACTGGCGCCGCCGGTGTGGACGACCTCCAGGGCGGGATCCGGATCAAAGACGACTTTCCACCCGTGTTTTTTTGCCTGCCAGCACAGGTCCACTTCTTCATAATAAAGAAAGAAGCGTTCATCCAGAAAGCCGGTTTGTTCCAGGATCGGGCGGCGGATGCACAGGCACGAGCCCATCAGTTGATCGACGTTACGCTGTTGATCATGGTCAAAATCACCCATCTTGTAGCGGTTCCACCAGGCGCTGCGGGGAAAAATCCGGCCCAGGAACCATTCGTCGGTGAGGACATTCCACAGCGTCGGGAACCGGCGGCAGGACGGCTGGAGGGTACCGTCTGGAAAGACATGGCGGCCGCCCAAAAGGCCGATCGCCGGATCGGCGTCCATGATCTCTTTCATGCGGGGAATCGTCGAGGGAGACACAAAACAGTCGGGGTTTAACAAAAGGCAGTATTTTCCCCTGGCCGCGCGGAGCCCCTGATTGCAGGCTTTGGCGAAGCCTGCGTTGGCGGCATTAGAGATCCATCGGATTTGGGGGTACGCGTTCTTGATGGGCTCGATTTGTCGCGCGTCCGAGCCGTTGTTGATCACGAAGATTTCACAACAGGACGGGTCCTGTCCTGTGCGGTTTAAGCCGGCCAGAAGATTTGCCAGACAAGCGCGGAGGAGCTCTTCGGTGTGATAATGGACGATGACGACGGAGACATCGATTTTTTGCGAGGGATGCATCTGGTCAAAGTAGAGGATGTCGCGGTTTCCGAGTGTCGAGAACGAGCGGGTACCCATTGAGCGTTGACAGAGAGTGGCCCTCGCACTTTGTGCTCTGGGCATTAGGTACGCCCACCCGCCACTAAAGCGTTGGCGGGTACCCGGGCTACCGTCAGATACGGCTGCCTTTATGGCCGAGGGTCCACGAACTGCCAACGCCAATAGGGTGCGAAGTGGAGACCTGGAGCAACGAGGAAACCGCGACACCCCAACACCTGATTTTAACTGATCTCTTACCTTGGACCTCGCAATGACATTAAAAAATTCTTCCTGGGATTTGAACAAGTCCTCCAACTGGGCATTGGAAACGGTGCGGGTGCGCTGGATGTGACGCCGTTTGGCCCATGTCCTGGGCAGGGCCTTCAGGGCGCTTGCATAGCCGCAGAGTGTGGCCTTCCAATGATTTTTTTTAACGATGTGCCGGCCGAAGTGACGGACCTGTGCCAGGAGGATGCGGGGAAGATTTTTAACGAGCAGGGCTGCAGGCATATTCTTGATCAAAGTGAGGAGGGCGTTTCGGGTGCAGTGATAGACGAGCGCGGCCTCGTGGGAGCGGATCGTTGCCCCCCTGTCGTGGTAGAGGATGGCGGCTGGGACATAGAGGCATTTCCTGTTTAACAGCTGGGCGCGGAATCCCAAATCCACGTCTTCATAAAACGCAAAAAAGTCCTCGTCCAGAAGCCCCACCTCGGTGAACACATTTTTTCGATAGAGCGCCCCCGCCGCGCAGGCGCTGAATACCCAGCGCGGGGCCCCAAAGAGAGGGGAGTCAGGGCGGCCCCTGCCGATATTCCAGGCCATCCCGGAACGGCTGTATCCGTCCCCCGCGGAGTCCAGCGTCAGCCGGTCGGTCACGGCCAAAATCTTGGACGCGAAGATGGATGCCTCGGGGTGATGCCGAGCGGCGCGCAACAATGCCTCCAGCCAGCGCGGATTGGCCTGTGTATCGTTGTTCAGGAGGATGATCAGATCGGCATGGGCCCGCCGGATACCTTCGTTCACGGCGCGGCTGAAGCCGTAATTCTTGTCCAGGGCGATACAGCAAACCTCATGGTGATGCTGGGTGAGAAATTCCTTTGTCCCGTCGCAGGAACCGTTGTCCACCACCAGTACCTCAAAATTCCGGCAGGTCTGGTCGCGCAAAGAGGGCAGACACCGAGTCAGGTGGTGTTTCCCGTTCCAGGAGGGGATGACGATCGTTGCGTCGGGGGACATGGTCAGGTTTTTCCCAACAGGCGTGCAAAGGCTTCGCGGATAACCGCGATGTCCTCAGTATCGAAGATACGACATAACACGGTTCCCAGGAAAAACGCCGCCGAAGCGGTTCCCAATGCAAGCCAGGGGGAGCCGTGAAACACCAGATAGGTCAACGCAAACAGTGCTGCGCAGATCAGGGGTTTGGACGCGATTTCTTTCCACGGCAGAGGTCCCGCGTGTTTTGCCGCGGCGGGATAAAAAAAGGCAATGCAGACTGCTTCGGAAATCACGACCGCTGCCGCCGCTCCATAGATGCCCCAGGGTGGAATGAGCAGCAGATTTAACAAAATGGTGCCGGCCAGCACGGGCACATAGAGCTGGACGACTTTCTTGTGATGCCCCGCCGCCAAAAGGATCCGGCTGAACGGAGCCGTAATGTGGAGCAGTACCAGACCGGCCATCAAAATGGAAACGATGGGGACGGCGCGCAGGAATTCCCTGCCATAACAAAACAGGATAAGGGGTTTTGCGGCACAGCCGATGAACAGGGCGAAAAAGAGACCTCCCCAAAATAAAAATTTTGTTGTGCGGACGAAAATCTGATGCAGGTGGATGCTTGAAGAAGGCGAGCCGGCCAAGCGGGAAAAGAGGGGGTACAGGGCGGTCATCATGCTGACGGGAAAAATCATGGCGGCCTCGAGCAAACGGAAGGCGCCCTCAAACCATCCCACGGGGGATCCCGGGTGAAAGGTGTACAACAGGAGGATGTTGATCTTGAGATAGAGCATTCCCATCACACCCAGCAGGCCAAAGTAATACGCCTGTTTCAAAAGATTTCCGCACGAGGCCTTGTCCCATTGCGACCACCGGATGGCCTTGATTTCCGGCCTGCAGAGAGCGCTTAGCACCAGCGCGCGCACACCGTTGGCCGCGAGCAGGGAGATAAAGATGCCGAGGATCGAGCGGGTGGCAAACAACAGCAAAACGACGGAGCCAAGAAAAATGATTTGGCATGCCATGTCCAGAAGCGCGGCGTTGCGGAGTTTTTCGCGGGAGACCAACAGATCCGTCAGCGTGCTGTTCCAGGCGTAAAGGATGGCGCCGAGCCCTCCCATCAGCAGACAGAAAAAAAACAGCCAGGACACGTGCAAGAGAATTCCCGCCGCGAGGATGCAGAGAAAGGCGGCACCTGAGAGCGCGAAACGCAGGACCAAGCCCGAGGCCAAAATCTGCGGCCGTTGTCCCGTTTGTTGGGACATCTCCCGAACCAACAGGGAGGACAATCCAAAGTCGGTCACGATCAAAGCGTAGCAGAGAAAGGCGTTGAGGGCGGCATAATCTCCAAAGCCTGCCGACCCCAAAAGGCGGGCGGCCGCGAAGCCAAAAATCAGCCCCGTCAGCTTTCCGAATCCCTGGGAGAAAAAAAGCACGAGGAAGTTGTGCAGGGAAATGGACGCCCCGCCGGATTCCAGGGGGGCTGGCGTGATGTCGGAACTGTCATTTAGCATAAAGAAAATGGGACGGGTTCATTTAATTATTTGATGGATAATTCCTGCAGCAATATAATGCCGATATGTCCAGAAGCGCGAGAGATATTGTTGCCGATATTCCGTACCACGTAATCCACCGCGGCAATAACCGCCAGGGGATTTCTTTTCTGTAATTCCGACTACCGCCATTTTTTGGCTTTAGTGCGGGAGGCAAAAAAGAAATATCCTTGCAGGATATATTCTTACGTTTTGATGTCCAACCATGTCCATTTCCTCGTGGAATCTGTTAAGGATTCGGAGAATCTGGCGAAAT
>CAZGMX010000239.1:0-4121 GCA_964526865.1 uncultured Actinomycetota bacterium
AAACTTGGCCATGTCGTAAAACATGAAGGCGTACTTACCCAACTGCACTTCCACCAGCACCTTTTCCTTGACGAAGTCGATCTGTTTGAAGGCCCCGCTGATGGCGACGTCGCTTTTGGGAAGCCGGATGGTGTAGGTGTCCCGCAGCTCCTCGTACCCCAGCCCGTTAAAGGCTATTTTGAATTGCTCGTTCATGTCCAGCGGCGAGTAGAGTTCCCGCCCCTTCATGGTCTTCTCTTTGCTGATCTTGGTCTTCCTGGCCTTGATGCCCTTAACGACCTTGTAGATCTCCTTGATGTGCTCGGGATATCTCACCATCAGAATCTCCGCCCCGCCCAGATGGGAGTATTCATAGACGATCTTCATGCCCCTTTTCCTTTCACTCTGTACTTTTTCCCCTTCTCCTGAAGCTTCAGCTGCTTGGGTCCATTTCCCAGGTCCACGGTCAGCGGCGGCACGCTGTCCTTCCCGTTTCCGGGGTCGTAAACATTTCTCGTCATGGGGCGGATTTGGAGCTTCCCCTTCCCGGCCTGTTCAATCCGCTCCCTGGCGATGTCCACGTACTCCTTCATGATCTCCGCCCCCATGGCCCTTCTCTGATGCATCAGGGCCGCGATGGCGGTGGAGCCGACGCCCATGAAAGGATCCAGCACCCAATCCCCCTCGTTGGTCATGGCGAGGACCAGGCGCTCGATGAGTTCGACGGGAAACTGGCAGGGGTGGATGGTCTTTTCGATGTGGTTGGATTTGACGTTGGGGATTTCCCAGATGTCGCTTGGGTTTTTACCCTGTGGATTGCAGGAAAGCTCTCCGCGTCGTGGCCCCTTGAAGTGCTTTTTCCCGGGATACTTCTGCGGGATGCGGACGGCGTCGAGGTTGAAGGTGTAGCGGTCACTCTTGGTGAACCACAGGATGACTTCGTACCTGCCTGAGAAGCGCTTGGAGGCGTGGAGGCCGTGCCCGAAGTGCCAGACGATCCGGTTGCGCAGGCGCAGGTTCAGGCCGGCGAAGATGGGGTACAGGACGACGTCCAACGGGATGATCTCGCCGTTGTCCACGTAGTTCCCGACCTCCCAGCAGAGGCTCCCATCCTCGGCCAGGACCCGCACGCATTCCTCGATGACCTGTTTCTGTTGCCCCAGATACTCCTCCAGCTCAATCCGCCGCTCATAAGCCTTGCCGAGGTTGTAGGGGGGGGAGGTCACCACCAGCTTGACCGCACCGTCGGGGACTTTTGAAAGCAGGTCCAGGCAGTCCCCTTCAAATAGGACCAGGTCCGCCTTCGGGGTGAAGCGCGATTCAATCTTGAGGTGGGTCATGCTCGTCCCATTTTAACACGGGCCAGAGGACAGAGGGTGGGTGATGGTGGCGGCGCGTTTGAGCCGTCCCAAGGCGCCGGGCGGCGGCCAGGCGTCCCCTCGCCGTGCGCCAAAGGACGAACGACCGGCTCCGGGCCGCCTGCCCCTCGCCCTTGATTTCACTCTGTCAGCGTGATAATCTGCCTGCATGCCTCCTTTGACCCCGCATACTAATTTTTTTGGGCAGCTCGTCGACGCGCACATGCAGCTTGATTTTCTTTCAGAATTCGCTACCACAATTGATAGCCTTCTCCAGGAGGCCGCCCAATCAGCCCCTTCTACTCCACCACTTTCTGATTCCATCGCAGCAGTTGCGGAGGATCGCGCCGAGCTCTATGCAGAGCTTTTTCCACCGCTCGTCCACGAAGCCTTTTTGATTTCAGCGGCCATATTCATTGAGCGCGAAATGCGCATCTACGTAGATATCTTACGCTCTGCGCTTGATTCCAAGCTTTCATTCAATGACCTAAATGGCTCTGCAATAGACCGCTTCCGCACCTACACCGAGAAAGTCTGCTCTCTTAATCTAGGCTTGTCTAATTCCCTTTGGCAGGATCTCGATGGCCTTTTCGCCATTCGTAATTGCCTTGTTCATTCCTTCGGAAACATGGAGCACTTTAGACAAAAGCCAGCGATCAGCGCCTTCATAAAAAGGCATGGCACCCCCATCCTCGTTGATGACCGCATTAAACTTTCAGCCAAAACATCTCAAACAGTTTTAGCCCTCCTTCGCGAAGTGGTTGATAAATTTTTCAGATCCGCTTTAGCTCGTTTCCCTGAAAATAAATAATTTGAGCTTCTTACAAAGCGCGAGCCGGGGGTGGTGGTGGCAGCGCGTTTGAGCCGTCCCAGGGCGGCGGGCGGCGGCAAGAGCCTGCCCCGACAAAAGTCGGGGTCCCTTGCCCTCGCCGCAGGGCGGCTGACGGGCCGCGGGCCGCCCGCCCCTCGCCCTTTCTCCGGGCATAAAAAAAAAGGGGCATCGTGTCCCTTCTTCTTCGCACTCGTTGTATTGAAAATCAGCGTAGCGAGTTGCAGTGGAGAATAATTTCTAAGAGATCTGTGTCACGCTTTTTGTTTCACCCGTTTCTTGATCCCAAAAAATATAAAATACAGCATCGTCATGAAAGTATTTGAATTTAGCTGGCATCTCTATCTGCCCAATAAAAATCATTGGTCTGTCACCACAAAATTTCCACTCTGGATTTTGGATCCATTCTGGCTTCTCTTTAATGTTCCTAAAGTCGCATCGGATTTTTTCTTCAATCCAGTTAATGAATCCTATTTCTTCCCCTTTATACTCCCCCAACAGCTTAACAAAATAATTCTCAATTTCATCCGATGCTGTCGGATCAAACCCGTATTTACGTCCTAACTGAAGAAGGGCCTTTAAGTGTTCAGCGGGTATTTTAGATTCGAAGCTATCGTTCCCGGTGTTCATTTATCCCTCACTTGAAGGCCACAAAATCATAATCCACCACTCTCCCCCCAGGCAACAGATTTTCATGTTCCCATGGCCAGACTTCTCTCAATTCCATGGGTTCGTCAAATCCTGCTACTCCACGGTTTCCGCGTGCATGGTGAAGTTCCTTTTCTACTAACTTTTCATATATTCTGCCTGTTTTTCGATCTCTCACCAGCACTCGGGCTTTTGGCGCAAAACCCCCTTCCATTATTGCTCTATTAGCAGGCGAAAAACCTGAAGGCTCTGCAACCACTCTATTCTGCCAATATCTTTCCCTGATCGTACTCCAGCCAGGGTAGTTTCCTTCTGGCGTGAGTTTTGCAATTGGATCTCCAGCTTTCCATTCTGGAAATCTTCCAAGTACCCCTTCCGTCCCACCTTGCAGTTTCACATATCCCGCTTGTCTGATACCTGGCAGCGATGGCGCTGCTTGCGCAGCCCTTCCTTCAACAGCCCCGGCTCGCTTTGCCCGCTGCAAGAGTTCACCGATCTTTTCGGCAGCCTGTGCCCCTCCAATCCGCAGGCTGTTCGCCGCCAATGCCACTTCAGCCGGATTCGCAATCAAATACAGGTTGAGCAATTCGATGTCTGCCGGAGAAGCGCCAAGATGTTCAATGGCAAAGTCTCCCAGTTTTTCCTGTACCCATCCAGCGCCTGCAACAGCATTCCAACCGTAGTTCACAACACGGCCCGCTCCGCTGGCCAGTGTGTTGTAAACACCCAAGGCCGTATAATCCAGCCACGGCATGCCAGTCTCATAGTTGACGGTTGAAAAGATATCCGCAGGCAATCCCGTTTCAGCGGTAATGGAAGTAACCAAACCCATCGGGTCACTAAAGTTCTGTGGCGACTGGTTAAACGCTTGATACAGGTTCATCGAATCCGCATAGCCCATCGGGTCCGTTTGTGTGAAGCGTCCGAGTTCGGGATCATAGTAACGGTGCCTGAAATAATACAGGCCGGTCTCGGCGTCATACTCCCGTGTATGACGCAAAAGTATTGACGCACTATCCTCCGCACCGCCTGAAAATGCGCCACTTCCAGGTCCATCACTCCAGCGGAATGTCACACGATTTTGTGACCATCCCCCCGTTTTTTCGTCCCCTCCAAAGGACGCGGGGGCTCCCTCGCACGCGAGGGGCTCAAGGACGTGGACGAGCGGAGATTCCGCGTCCTGAAAGGCGATGAAGTCAAGGATGCCCTGCTCGTCATAGACGAGCAGCACCGGCGGATTTTCCGTCTCGGCCGAGGAAAATTCCGGGAATTGCAGGCGCGTGATCTCCCCGTGTTTTTGAGCGACC
>CAZGMX010000240.1:0-4097 GCA_964526865.1 uncultured Actinomycetota bacterium
ACGTAGTGGTAAGTGGAGTCAATCGGATAAGCACAATTCTTTTTATTCCCAAACACTCAAATACGGCCGTTGTTTAATCTTTTATGACAAAGAACAGGGCGAATGGCATACCGCGGATCTGGGACTTGCTTCAAACACATATCCCAACAAGATTCTGGCGGATGAAACGGGTCTGTGGGTTTTGTATTCGGCTGGGATTGCTTTCCTCGATGCAACAACCAGACAGGTCCGGCATTTCAAAGATGGCGACGATAGTTTTCTCGGGGGGCTCGCGAACGATTTGTTTGTGGATGATGAAGACGTTTGGGTTCCTACGAGAAAGTGGGAATGGAATGGATCCTATGGAGATTATGTTTCGGCGGGAGTCGCGCGTTATCACAAAGCATCGAAGTCGTGGTCCCATATTTCAGTGACTTCTTCGCAAGGCGGGCTTCTGAGCAATGAGGTGATGAGGGTCAAGCGGGTGGAAGATTATGTTTGGATATCCACTTCCGGCGGCTTGTGTCGACTGGCTCTGAGAACAAACCAATGGATGAATATTGACAATTTGAAGAATGCAAGTGTCGATGCCCGTCTCGGTGATTTGGGACGAATTTGGATTGCTGATACCGGATCTCTCCTATTGTCAGAAGATGACGGAACGATCGTTCGTCGCTTCGATTACACAAATTATCCAGAAATGGCGAATAACGGTGTCTTACTCGTTAACGGTCAACCATGGCTTCAGGGAAATGTTGAAGGGTATAGTCTTTTCCGTTTTGTTGCAGGGGAAGATTACAGCAAGCCGATATGGGAAAAGAATATTCCCGTGACGGTGTGGGAGGCCGGTCCGGCTCAGACCGTATTGTCTCAGGCTCCTTCATTGACAGAGCCTGGGCGCTACGATTTGACGGCGGAATTTCGCTCCAACCGCGGGCAGGTACTGGCTGAGGCCTGTAAAATTTTCTATGTGACCGATGGGAAGTTTCTATTGGAGTTTGCGCCAGATAAGGCGGCCTACAAGCCGGGGGAAAATATCCAGTTGAATTGTGCGGTTACTAATCTTCTCTCAACGGATGTCACTGACGTGCCGGTGAAACTGGCTATTGATGGGCAGGAGGTGTTTAATCAGGCGATTCGACTGAACCCTCAGGGAAAATACGCCTTCTCCGTCAAAACATCCGGTGCGAAAACGTTCACGGTGCAGCTGCAGGCGGCGGATGCGCAGGTGCGCCAGGAGATTATTGTCGAAGCCCCCTGCGGCCAGGCCGAATATCTGGGGCCGGCGGCGGTTGTCGGCCGGGACGCGTTTGAGGCCGGGGTGCGCATCAAGAACACGGGCCGGGTCAAGCTGGAGGGAACCGTTCAGGTCAGCGCGGGAGAAAATGGCGAAGCCACGCAGGCCTATAGCATTGAGCCGGGGCAGAGCCGGGATTTTGTGAAATCGTTTCAGACTGCCGGGGATTTGGCGCTGGCCATCACCCTGACGGGGGATATTCAGCAGACGATCTCGCGTGTTCTGCGTATGGGAGAAAAGGCAAAGGTAACATGGAGTGTGCCCGGCTGTCTGCTGGCGGGTACCGCGGCGATTCCCTTTGTCGGCGAAAACGCAGGGGAACTGCCGTTGAAAACCGACCTGCGCTGGGAATTGATCAAGGCGGATATTCTTCCTGCGGGAACTGCCGGCGGCGGAGGCAGTTCCTCCACCGCTGACGCCGCGGCCGCGGGTCAGGCTGAATCTAAGGGGCCCATCCAGGTGTCCAGAAATTACCAAATTCCCGCCGGAGCAAAATATTCCGATCAATGGGTGCAGGAGTTGGCCGCGGGCGAATATGGCCTGCGCTGGACCATGCTGGATTCCAGCGGCCAGGAGCGGCTTCGTGTCCTGCCCAATCAGGAAATCACGGAAATAGAAATGGGAAATCTTTCCGTCGATGACGGCCAGCTCCGCGCGGCGGGCAAACTGACCAACAGCGGCGGCCGGGATTTTAAGGGCGAGATTGTCTGGGACGCCGGTTTTGCGCGTGATGTTGTTCCGGTCGAAGTCAAGGCAGGCGGCACGTGGGAAGGGGCGTGGACAAAGAGTGTCGCGGGCGCAACACCCGGCGCGTATTCCATTAAAATGATACTGACGCAGTCGGGAAAGACGGTCAAGGAAACCGCGAGCAGTGTCATGCTGGACGCGCCGAAATATGTGTTCACCCGGGTGCCGGGCAGTGCGCAAAACGGCAGGCCGGGAGAGACGCTGGATCTGGATTTCACCGTCCGAAACGACGGCTATCTGGGCGGCCGCATTCTTGTGCAGTGTAAGATCGGGGATTTGTTCAACCAGACCAAGGCGCTGTGGCTGGAGCCCGGGCAGAGTCAAGCCGTCAAATTTACTGTTGGAATTTCTTCCGACATCACGCCTGGAACGGTCAAGGGAGTTTATCAGGCCGAGGGCGCCACAGGAGAATTTGACGTGACAATAGCCAAAGACAACTTGAGCGTGGCCGCCTCCTGGGACAAAAAAGAATACGAGGCGGGGGAAGACGCCATGCTTGCGTGTGTCATCCGCTCGGACGCGCTCACGCCCAGGGAATTGACGGCGGTCATCCGCCGCGGCGATGAAAGCTGGGAATGCCCCTTCACGGTGGGCGGGTCTGCGGGCGGCATGGTGTGCCTGGAATTTCCCCTTCGCGTGCGCGCTGTCGATCCGAAACTGGGCTTTGAAAAAGTTCTCTACAGCGTCTATGAAAAAAACGGTTGTTCGCTGTATATCAACCGGATCGATTTGGCGGTAGCCGCGGCAGATTTGTTGCGCGTGACGACGGACAAGCGGGAATACCTGCCGGGGGAGAAAGTGGATTTTACCATCGTCTCCGAACAGCCCCAGGAAGCGGCGCTGTCGGCGCCGGGATATGAAGAAACAAGGATCGTTGAAAGCACAAGTTCGGGTTCCTTCGTCCTGCCCCAGGATCTTTTTCAGGGTACGTACTCCCTGACTGTGCGCGTTGGAGGGAAGGTGAAGCAGGCCTTCTTCAACGTAAGGGGACGAATGATAAAAATTATCTCGGAGCAGTTGGAAAAGACCGCCGTGCGCGGCTCCCGGGATATTGTTTTGACGATGAAAGTGCAGTCAAACCGGGTGTGCGGTGTTTCTCTGTGCGTGGAGCTGGAAGACAGGGAGGGTGGTGTGGCGGCGCAATACAACATCCCGAGACAGTTGAGCGAGGGGACGCAAATCATGACGGAGACGCTGGCCGTCCCGGCGGATTATCAGGGAAGCAAGGTGCACTGCCGCTATTGGCTGGAGGACGGCGGCACAAAAGAAGTGATTGCCGGCAGTGAGAAAATGGTCGGGCTGGGCGGAGCGGCCATCCTGGGCGTGACCGCCCAAAAGGCATCGTTTGGCGAGGGGGAACCCATCACGATGAGAATCGATGCCTATGGATTCGGGACCGAAAAGGTCAAGGTTGTGAAGGAGGATCAAACGCTGTGGGAGGGGCAGATGCAGTTTCACAGCCCGGCTTCCGCCGATGTGACACTGCCCGCAATGAGCCCGGGGACTTACACCCTGACGGTTCTGCTGGGGGACGATGGGGCGGATTCTTTGACGACAGATGTTACGATTGCGGCAGCGGCTGCGCCGCCCGCGGCATCGGGAGGCGCGCAGACAACGGTTTCGGCGCCGGTCAAGGCCGCGGATGGAACAGCGGCTGCCAATACAGCGGCCCAGACGGGTCCGGTGGTCAGCGCGCTGGCAGGAACAATTGGGGGTGCGGGCGGAACGGTGGAGGTGTTGAACGACTACCGGGCGGCGCAGCGCTCTGGCGGGCAATACGCCGCGCATGAACCAGCCGCGTGGAATTTGACGGCGCCGGCGGGCGCCGGGCAGACACAAACGGCAGGAAATGCCGGGGCAAAGGCGGGAATGCTGACGGATAAAAATTCCGGACTCACCCCGGAAAATGCGGCAAGAAAGCCGGCGGAGAAAAGTGTCCGTTCGCGCATCAGCCCGGTTCGGGTGCGCTGGGAAGACTGGGAAAACGGCTTCTCCACGGATCATGCCCGGTTGCCCGGGCCGGTCCGTAAATCGGCGATTCGAAAAACACACGTGTGGTCCATCCTCCAAATGG
>CAZGMX010000241.1:0-867 GCA_964526865.1 uncultured Actinomycetota bacterium
CCCATTCGTCCTCGCGCTACACCCATCCCGTTTTATCCGCGACCGAGCCGGGCGCCGCGAAGCGGCCGGCTCGGAAGTGGTTGGAGCCGTAGGCGAAAACCATGGGACCCCTGCCGCGCTGCGGGCGAATGGGCGCCCACCCCCGGCCACCCGTAACTGACCTATTATGGCTGATGAGGTGTAGACATAATCGTTTTGGCTCCTGCCGCTTCTTTGGTATAATCCACCCTTTACACACGAGGAGAATGTCATGATCGACTGGAAAAACAAGGTGGTTTTGATCACGGGCGGCACGGGATCGTTTGGGAAGAGATTCTGCCAGATTTTGATGGAACGGCATGCGCCGAAAAAATTGATTGTCTTTTCCCGGGATGAGCTCAAACAATTTGAGATGGCACAGACCTTCAAACAGGAGCAAATGAGGTTTTTCATCGGGGATGTGCGGGACAAGGACCGACTTTTTAGGGCATTTCACGGGGTGAATATCGTGGTCCACGCCGCCGCGATAAAGCAGGTTCCCACCGCGGAATACAATCCTATCGAGGCCATCCGCACCAATATCATCGGGGCGGAAAACATCATCAACGCCGCCATCGACAACGGGGTGGAAAAGGTCCTGGCCCTTTCCACAGACAAGGCGGCCAACCCCATCAATCTGTACGGTGCGACCAAACTTTGCGCCGACAAATTATTTGTGGCGGCCAACGCCTACTCCTCTGACGGCAATACGCGCTTCAGCGTCGTTCGCTATGGTAACGTGGTCGGGAGCCGTGGCAGCGTCATTCCGTTTTTTATGCAGTGCAAGAAGTCGGGGGAGGTGCCCATCACGGATCCGGTGGCGCTGGTGGTGCGCGTCACCGCTGAAGA
>CAZGMX010000241.1:877-3994 GCA_964526865.1 uncultured Actinomycetota bacterium
GATCCCCGGATGACCCGTTTTTGGATCACACTGGATAAAGGGGTGGACTTTGTCCTGAAGTGTCTCGACATCATGAAACGCGGAGAAATATTTGTCCCGAAGATTCCCAGCATGAAGATGATGGATCTGGCTCAGGCCATTGCCCCCGAGTGCAAGATCAAGATCATTGGCATTCGGCCGGGAGAGAAGATCCACGAGACTTTGGTTCCCCAGGACGAGGCGCGGCAGACCATCGAGTTTGACGACATGTATGTGATCGAGCCCAATTATTACGGGGATGAGCAGGTTGATTTTGTCGGCAATGGCAAACGGGTCCGCGAGGATTTTCACTACTCCAGCGACTGCAATCCCCTGTGGCTGACGGTGCCACAACTCCGCCAAATGGTTGGGTTGAAAGACGCTTGACAGACTGTTCACCGGCGTTTTTTACGCCGGCAAACAATTTGTTAAACCACCCGTGGCTCCGGTAGAACCGATGACAACTGTGCAAACGCCTGTTTCGGAATCCACCAAGACGCAGGTTCTCAAAGACGCTGCGGTGTATGTCCCCAGCACTTACGTAGCCCAATTTTTCGGTCTCATCAGCGCCTTCTTGATCCGCAATCTGCTCGGGCCGACCATGATGGGAATTTGGGCGACCTTGCAGATTGTTCTCAATTATGGCGGATATCTCAACATGGGAGCCATGTCGGCAGGCGCCAAGGAGATTCCCTACCATCTGGGCCGCAAAGACCACCATAAAGTTCAGCAGATACAAGACAACATCTTTACCTTCAGTCTTCTCATGTCCGTGGCGGGGGCTATTCTCATCCTTGCCTGCGGATGGTTTATTGCCAGAGACATGGGCTGGCCCGTGCGTATCGGGTTGGTTGCGATCGGATTGATGCTCATTGGCCAGCGCGTCTACAACTATGTTGTCATGCTCCTGCGGGGTTACCGGAACTTTTCCCTGCTGTCGAAATTGACCATTTTTACGTCCGTCATCGACGTGGTGCTGGCTGGATCCCTGATCTGGCTGTTTGGAATTTACGGCCTGTACATGGCGGTGCTGGGCAGTCTGGTGTTGTCCTGCCTCTTTGTGTGGAAGCGGTTTCCTTACAGGGTCCATCTGACGCTGGACAGAAAAGTTCTGCGTGACGTTACCGGCATCGGTCTGCCCCTCTTGCTTGTGGGAATCGTTTTCACCCTGCTGCGCACGGTTGATAAGATCCTTGTCGTGAAATACCTGGGAGCCACCCAGATGGGGATTTACAGCATCGCCCTTATGGCCAGCAACTACATTCTTGGCCTCTCCAACACGATGGGGATTTTGACCCTGCCGCACTACTCGGAAAAATTCGGCGACAAGCAGAATACGGCGGTCCTCTGTGAGTATGTGGACGAGGCCAACCGCGTCATGGGGGCGTTGCTTCCGGTGGTGCTGGGGGCACTTTACATTGTGGTTCCTCTCCTGATTCGCGTGTTTCTCAAGCAATATGTCGGCGGGATTCCCGCCATGCAAATCCTTCTGATGGGATCGTTTTTTCTGTGTCTGGTGCATCAGCCCAACAATTTCCTGCTGGCCATCGGCAAGCAGACACACATGCTGCCGGCGATCCTTGCCGGAGTGGTTCTTGCCGGGGTTTTCAACTATTGGGCCGTTTGCGTTCCCAAGTCTTTGGTGTGGGTCTCTCTGGCGACCTCGTCTTCTTATCTGGTGACGTTTTGCATCCTTTTTGCCACTGCCAATTTTTATGCCCGGAGAAATGTCTCGATTTGGGGGCCGCTGGTTCAAATCGTGGGACCTTTTTTCTATAGTGTGGCTGTTTTGCTTGCCCTGGATTGGGCATTGAATGGGGTCTGCTGTTGGTGGGTCGTGCCGGTCAAACTCTTCTTTTTTGGCGCGGCCAGTTTTTATCCTGTATGGAAAATCGACCGGCAGACCCAGGTCGTCCGGCGGGCCTGGAGACTCTTTTGGGACAAGGCCCGGTCCGTGGGCATTGCCCGGGGGTGGATCCGGTGAAAAAGGTCCACGTCCTGGTTCTCAATTACAATGGCAAGGGGCTTCTCGAGGAGTGCCTGCCTTCCCTTGTCGCTGCCGTAGGGCGCGCAAAAAATCCCAGCCGGCTGACCGTAATCGACAATTGCAGTGCCGACGGGAGCGTGGAGTTTTTGCGCCGGCGCTTTCCCTCGGTGGGTGTCTATGAGGCGCTGAAAAACCGGGTGCTCTGCTCTTTCAACGAGTGCGCCGCGGGCCTGACGGAGGATATTCTGATTTTGTTGAACAACGACATCCGGGTTCGGGAAGATTTTGTCGATCCGCTGGTCGAGGTGTTTGAGCGCCATCCCGATGCGTTCTTGGTCAGCAGCCGCTCGTTTCTGTTTGATGGAAGCTATGAAGGAGGGAAAAGCCTGTTTGTGATGAAGTACGGCCTGTTTGGCACGACCTGCCGTTTTCCCGGATTCGAAAAATTCCAGGAGGCATTCGGGATCACACACCAGGCCGGCTTTGGTGCCGTGGACAGGCAGAAATTCCTGGCGCTGGGGGGCTACGATGATTTGTATCTGCCCGGCCGGCTGGAGGACTCGGACATTTGTTTTCGCGCTTGGAAACGGGGATACCGGTGCTATTATCAACCCCAAAGCATCGTGTATCATAAAGGGGGAGCCAGTTTTATCGGCCGCTTTGGCGTCTCCAAGACGCTGGTCATCAATTTTAGAAACACCTATTTGTTTATGTGGAAGAACGTGAGCGATCCGTGGTTGCTGCTGTCGCACGTGGCGCTGCTGCTGCCCCGGCTGGTTTATGATTTATTGAGGGGGCGGCCGGAATTGACCCTGGGATTTGGCAGGGCGCTGGCTCGCCTGCCGCAGGCTTTGAGCCGGCGCTCCAAGGCCCTGGCGGGGTTGGTGCGGTCCGACAAGGAGATCTTCGATGACCCAGATTTCTATCGTGATCATTACCAGGAATGAACAGGCGCGGTTGACGGCGTGTCTGGAGTCCGTCCGGTGGGCGGACGAAATCGTGGTGGTGGATTCCCACAGCACGGATGAAACCGTCCAAATTGCCGAACAATACGGCGCCAGGGTGGTCCTTCGACGTTTTGACGATTTTTCCGGACAGAAAAATTTAGACGT
>CAZGMX010000242.1:0-3966 GCA_964526865.1 uncultured Actinomycetota bacterium
ATGGGCGATCCAGCGTTTCTTTCCGGCCATCTTTCCCGACCGCGGCAAAAACATGGTTCCGTTGTTTTCTCCGGCCAGAATCCGCTCCAATCCCCTCTCCAATTTGCCATCCGCAATAACCATGGCCTGCCCTGTCCGCATCACCATTCGCGCAGCCACGAGTTTGGACCGCATTCCTCCTATCCCATACGCCGACCCCTTTTCCCAAACACACGACTCAATTTCCTTGTCCACCGTCTCCACCAGGCTGATCCGCACACGAGTGCTATCCTCACCGCACCGCAGCAATCCCTCCACATCGGAAAAGAGCACCAGCAGATCGGCGTCCAAAATCTGTGCCGTCAGGGCGCTCAATCTGTCATTGTCCCCAAACCGTATTTCCTGCGTGCAGATCGTGTCGTTCTCGTTGATCACGGGAACGATGTGCTGCTCCAGCAGTTTCACGAGCGTCTTGTGGACATTCAAATACCGTGACCGGTTTCGCAGATCTTCATTGGTCAAAAGAACCTGGGCACACAACGCGCCGGCGGCGCGAAAGGCCTGGATATATTCTTTCATCAAAATCCCCTGCCCCACGGCCGCGGCGGCCTGTAATTGGGCCATCTCTTTGGGCCGGTGCGTCACTCCCATCTCTCCCAGTCCCGTCGCGATGGCCCCGGACGTCACCAAAACGACTTCCATTCCTGCGCGGCGGACCGCGCTGATTTCAGAAACAATGCGGCCCACGGCCTTTGGGCAGAGACGTCCGTCCCCGCCCGCCAAAACGCCCGACCCTACTTTGACAACAATCCGGCGCACTTTCTTCAATATGTCTTTTCGAACTCCGGCCTGTTCACTCATGGCTGTCTTCCTTTGACAGCAGTTGGGCGACCGCCTTTAGGAGTGACCTGACTCCGTCGCCGGTCGCCGCGGAAATAGCGATCATGCATTTTTTGTCGATCCCTTGATGTTGTTTCAAAAAACGCTTCCAATTGTTTTCCGCCTGCGGCAAATCCATCTTGTTGGCCGCCACCAAATATGGCCTGCTCGAAAGATCCACGGGATAACATGATAACTCTTCTCTTAAAACTTCATAGTCTTTTAACGGATCCCGCCCGTCCACCCCCGCCATGTCCAGCACATAGATCAAGACCCGTGTCCGTTCAATGTGGCGTAAAAAATCGTGTCCCAATCCCACGTTGTTGTGGGCCCCTTCGATCAAGCCCGGGATATCCGCCATCACGCAACTTCTTGCGCCCGCCAGTTGCACCACCCCCAGCACCGGGGCCAGCGTCGTGAAGGGATAATTGGCCACTTTGGAGTGCGCGTGGGAAACGCAATTGATCAGGGTGCTCTTCCCTGCGTTGGGACACCCCACCAGTCCTGCGTCCGCGATCAGCTTGAGTTCCAAATCGATGACCTTGCTCTCTCCCTCTTGACCCTTTTCGGCGGTCCGGGGCGCCCTGTTGGTGGAACTCTTGTAGGCCGCATTGCCCCTGCCGCCCTTGCCGCCCCTGGCGGCCACAAATGTCTGCCCGTCGGCCGCAAGATCGCACAGCACCTGGGACGTTTGGGCATCTTTGACCAGAGTCCCCACAGGAACCTCGATCCTCAAATCGTCTCCGTCCGCGCCGTGCATGTCTTTCCCCATGCCGTTGCCGCCGCGTTTCGCGTTCCACAAGGGCTGAAATTTGAAATCCAACAGCGTGGTCATATTGTGGTTTGCGGCAAAAACCACATCTCCGCCATTGCCGCCGTGACCGCCGTTGGGGCCTCCCAGGGGAACATTGGCCTCGCGCCGAAAACTCACCGCGCCGTCGCCGCCGTCTCCAGCCTTGATCTTGATCTGAGCCAAATCAATGAACATTCATGTCTCCGCAGTCATTTCTCCGCTATAAAAAAAGGCAAGAAGCACAGGGGAAATGCCTCACCCCCTATCTCTTGCCTTTTAAATTCGAACCTTCTATTGGATAACGGCAATATCGGCAGACCGGGCGGCATTACCCCTAGGACCTGGCCTCAGCGGGCTTAACCTCGGCCACGGGATAGACACTCACTTTCTGCCCCGTTCCTCTGCTCCCCTCAAACTTGACAACACCGTCGATCTTGGCAAACAGCGTGCAGTCCTTGCCCATTCCCACATTAAATCCGGCTCTGTAACGGGTACCCTTTTGACGAACGATAATGGAACCGCCGGTTACCACTTCACTGCCGTAGGCCTTCACACCCAGCCGCTGGGCGTTGGAATCCCGTCCGTTCTTGCAAGCACCCAATCCCTTTTTATGCGCCATGACCCGCCCTTCCTATTCAGATTCAGAGGCTCTTTCAACCCACAACAATATCAACGATCTCGACCAGGGACAACTGCTGCCGGTGGCCCTTTTTCTTGCGCACATTTTCGCGGGGCACATACTTGTAGGCAATCAGCTTGGGACCCTTGACGGCCTTGAGAACTTTGCCCACAACCTTGGCCTTCTCCACATACGGCTTGCCGATCTTGATTTCCTTATCGTCTGCGACCAGAAGAACTTGAGAAAACTCCACGTCCTTGCCTGCCTCTTCGGGCAGTTTCTCCACCTCAATCCGGTCCCCCTTCTTCACCTGATACTGCTTCGCACCTGTCTCAATAATCGCGATCATTTCCTGTCCCCCATAGAGCGTGCCATTGTAGACTGTTTCAGATATTTGGCAAGATAAAAGTTAGTGGATATTAGTGGAGGTTGCTCGATACTTTCAATACGCGAGGAACACTGGTCCCCATTAAATGTCTCTTGGTCCTAAGAATTACTGATGATAATTTATCGCAAATGAGAATTCTTTAGGCATTACCGAGCACGACAAAATATCTATCCAATTGTTTTGACGCATGTTGTCATCGTCAAAAAAAAATGATTCTTTGGCATATTATTTGCTAACATATTGCCAGGCAGCTCATTTAAGATAGTTTTTATCAGGAGGGATAACATGCAAAAGAGAACCGGTTTTACATTGGTCGAAATCATGATTGTCGTCGCCATCATTGCGATCTTGGCAGCTATCGCAATCCCCCAGCTAATAACATCGCGAAAGATGTCCCGGGCAAATCGATGCATGAGCAATCTAAAACTCATTAACTATTCCCAGGACCAGCTCGCTCTAGACAGGGGATATGCCACCGGCGATTCGTATGAAGACACGGAACTACACCCCTGGATGAAAGAAAACAGTTTTCCGGTGTGTCCCTCGGCAGGGGCTGGAGCATATGACGGTATAAGACCTATTGGGACGCCGGCCTCTTGTGTCGTTCACGGGACTGTCACCAATCCGACCGCACTTAGCTCTTTAACGGATTAACCCGAGCACAAAGCGCGAAGATGAAATAATAGGCCGGCCACCTCCAGCCAAAGACGTGGAGTGGCCGTACCTAAAATGACACACGGAAACAGAGGCGGGTAAAAGAATCTACTGCTTCGACTGCTTGAGTTTCTTGATGACGAAGAGCTCCTCGCGATCCCGCTCTTCCAGCAGGTCCTCAATAAACTTGATCGTGTCGATGTGCTGGGGAATAAATATGTTTTCCAACGCATTGACCCGTTTTTGATTCTTCTTGAACTCCAGAGCCAGGCGGTAGATCGCCGTCTCCAATTCCGCCAGCACCAAAACCTGGTCCATGATGCGGAAAAATTTCTCGCGCGCCAAATCCAGGCTCGAGTTGGTGCCCAAAAGACTGTATTGTTTGGAAAACTCTTTTTTCTTCACTGTCAGATCAGGCACTTCCACACCCATCACGGAACGGTCCAGAATCTGCACCTCGAACTCCGCCGGAATAAAGGAACAAATTTGATCGAGCCTGCGCGGCCCCATCGTCAGCGCCGCCTGCCCCAGCATCCGGTAGGCGTCCCTGAGGTCGGCCTCCACCTTCTTTTTTATTTCGCGCAGTCTGGCAACCTTCGAGAGCAGCTCTCGGACGAGGATCTCGCGTTTCTGCTCCAAAAGATCGTGTCCCAT
>CAZGMX010000243.1:0-3890 GCA_964526865.1 uncultured Actinomycetota bacterium
CGGCGCACATCCGCGTAGGGGCGGGTTTGAAACCCGCCCTGCCCCCTTGCCCCCCTTCCTTTTCTTCGTCCGATCCCGCGGAGGGCGGGTTTGAAACCCGCCCCTACGGTAGATCACGCATGGTGGACGCCTAAAAAGTGCCAAAGCATTTTCCGACGGGATCAGGAAATCTGAAATTGTATTTTTTTCAAGATGAGGGGGGGGGTGTTGCGATGGCCTGACGTAGGGGCGGGTGCGCTGGGTCGCCCTTATGTTCTTTTCCTCCACACAAATTAACTCTGTGATCTCCGTGGCTCTGTGGTGAATCCTTCTGTCCTTTAAATTCAAGGCTGGGTTTTCAACCGCGCGTGGTAACAGGGACCTGTGCGAAAGCCACAAAAAAGATATTGGTATTTTTCCCGTCTGAGATACAATACCACATTCCCATCCACATGCTGTGATAGAGGAGATCAGTCGTGGCTGCAATCAACCGTGCGATCATCAGTCTGTCCGACAAGTCCGGCATCATTCCCTTCGCCCGGCGCCTGGAAGCCCTGGGCGTGGAGATTCTTTCAACTGGCGGCACGGCCCGGGCGCTCAAGGAGGCCGGCGTGCCGGTGGTCCAGATCGATGATTATACCGGCTTCCCGGAGATGATGGACGGCCGCGTGAAGACGCTGAACCCCAAAATTCATGGCGGCCTCCTGGCCCGGCGCGACAATCCCGATGACCGCAAGGCCATGGAGCAAAACGGGATCAAGCCCATTGACATGGTGGTTGTGAACCTGTATCCATTTGAGGCCGCCATCGCACGGGAGGGGGTCTCGCTTTCAGAGGTCATCGAAAACATAGACATCGGCGGGCCGACCATGCTCCGCTCCGCGGCCAAGAACTACCGCTTTGTGACTGTGCTCACCGACCCGGCCGACTACGACGCGGTACTCGGGGAGATCGAGGCCAACGGCAGTGTGAGCGAGGCCACCAATGCCCGGCTGGCTGTGAAGGTCTATGCCCGCACGGCGGACTACGATGCCACGATTGACATGTATCTGAGCAAGCGCATCCTGAACGAGAATGTCCTGCGGCTAAAGTACACGGACGGCGTCCCCTTGCGTTACGGCGAGAACTGGCACCAGCAGGCGCTTTTTTTCCGTGACCGCGCGGTCACGGAACCGAACCTGGCCAACGCCGAGCAACTCCATGGCAAGGATCTCTCCTACAACAATATCGTGGACGGCGAAGCCGCGCTTGAGGCGGCCAAGGACCTGGCCCCGGCTTGCGGCGCCGCTGTGATCAAGCATACCAACCCTTGCGGGTATGCCACGGGCGCCACCGCGGCCGGGGCGCTGGCCGCCGCGTGGGAAGGGGACATTGTCTCCGCCTTCGGATCGGTCATCACATGCACCGCCACGGTTGACCTGGCCGCGGCCGAGATACTCAAGGGACGGTTCGTGGAGATACTGATCGCGCCCGATTTCACCCCGGAGGCGTTGGAATGCCTGCGTTCCAAGAGCAAGGATGTCCGTATTTTGAAGATCCCGGCCTTCGGTTCCGGCACGCCTGAAAAGACCATGTACCGCCACGTGGTGGGCGGCATGCTCAAGCAGGACCGCGACCGCGAGCTCTGGTCCAAGTGGGAGACGGCCACCAAGGCCCGGTTCCCGGCCGCGAAGAAGGCCCTGGCCGAATTCACCTGGAAGGCGTGCAAGTGGACCAAGTCGAACGCCATCGTCCTGGGCCGCGAATACAAGCCCGGGTTTTTCCAAGTGGCCGGCATGGGCGCAGGCCAGCCCAACAGGATTGATTCCCTGCGCAAGCTCGCGGTGCCCAAGGCCTGCGAGAACCTCAAGCGGTTCCATGCCGCCTCCGGGTCGAAGGAAACGGAAGACGCGTTCGTGAAGCGCGAGATCGCCGGCCTGGTGATGGCCTCCGACGCCTTTTTCCCGTTCGCGGACACCATCGGGGCCGCTGCCGAATACGGCATCAGGTTCATCGTCCAGCCGGGCGGTTCCAAGAAGGACGACGAGGTGGTGTCTGCCTGCGACAAGCACGGCATTGCCATGGTCCTCACTGGAACGAGGCATTTTTACCATTAAGTATTTCTCCCGAAACAGACGACGATCTTTTTACAGATCCCGCGCGCCAGTCGCAAGTGCAACAAAACAGCCGGCGGAATGGAGCCGGCAAAAGTCGGTTGAAATGGTATGCTTTTCGTGGGCACGCAGCACGAGGAGCGCATCATGGGATATCGGCATCTTTCGGCGGACGAGCGGCAATTGATCTACCAGTGGGAGGGAGAGGAATGCACCCAGGAGGGAATTGGGGAACGATTGGGGCGGTCCAAGGCCACGATATCGCGGGAGTTCAAGCGCAACACGGGCCAGAGTGGCTACCGGCCCAAGCAGGCGCACACGCTGGCGCAGGCGCGAGCGCGGCGGCCTGGGGCGCGGACATTCACGGCGGAGATGCGTACGGAAGTGGAGTTGAAGGTTCGCCAGGGACAGACCCCCGAGATCATCAAGGGCCGCGCCGAGTTTGAGGGGCGGGCGATGGTGTGCAAGGAATGGATCTACAAATACATCTATGCGGAGGCCAAGGTTGGCGGGGATATGTGGAAGCATCTGCCGCGTGCCAAGCGGCGGCGGCACCGGCGCTGTCCGCGCCAAGATGGTCGCGGCCGTGGTCGGATACCTGACCAGCGCCGGATCGACACGCGGCCGTCAATCGTTGGAAAGCGGGAGCGGATCGGAGATTGGGAGGGGGATCTGATGACTGGAGCGCCCGGCACGGGCCATTTGGCGATGATGGTGGATCGCAAATCGCGCTACACGCTTGTGGGCAAAGTCGAGAGTAAGGAAGCTCAGGAGGTCAATGACCGCATCGTGACCATGTTTGAAGATATGACCATCCCGCCGGAGGCGCGTCTGACAATGACCCTTGACAATGGCAAAGAGTTTGCCTTGCATCAGGATCTGGCCCGGCGCATCGGGCTTTTGATATACTTTGCGCATCCGTATCATTCCTGGGAGCGCGGCACCAATGAAAACACCAACGGTCTGATCCGCCGCCTGTATCACAAGGGAGCATCCCTTGCGGACATAGACAAGGATGAGCTGGTCAGGATATCGTCCTATGTCAACGACCGGCCGCGGAAATGCTTGGGATGGCGTACGCCACGGGAGGTATTCTATGACAGCATTGCTGCAGCTCGAAGCGGATAGCATCCTGCCGCACCCCAACTGCATACTGCGTCAGTCTGGTAGTCCGGGCCGAAACCGGCCCGGCGCAAATCACAATGTGAAGGGTGGGGGTACCCCCCATAGCTATCAAGCCGAAAAAACGGCTCCTGTCCAGCTGACGGATAGTTTTGGTAAGGGTGGCAGCGAGGATTGTTTCGATGGTGGGTTTATTTGTCTGTCGTGTTTTTTTGCACAATCTGGCCAGATCGAAGGTCAAGCCAGCCACGAAAGTTTTGTGTGTGGCGGGACCATGCATGATGGCGAGGGCCCAGTTCGTTGCAACAGCCCTGATGTGTCTGGCAGTCTTATTGCATGCTGATGGATAGGCCGTCAAGGAAAGCCCATGCCGCGGCGCATAACGAACTGATCAGCACGGCGACGATCAGTTTGCCTTGAACTTCGCAGAGCACCCGATTCGACTTTGCCGAGCGTACCCGGTGAATGTTTAGGATCGACTTCCAGACCTTGAATGTCAATTCGACTTGCCACCTGATCCTGTACAGGGCAAAGAGTTGATCCATGGTGAATTCCCCGGGTAGGCTGGTGACAAAGAGGGCGTAGTGCAGAAAGAGCCGGTATTGGTCGGTGATCTGCCCGGATTTGGACTTTTCGTTGGCCTTTCGGATTCTGCGGTTGACCACTTCGTCGGGCAGCCGCTTGCCCACCAGCCTG
>CAZGMX010000244.1:0-3413 GCA_964526865.1 uncultured Actinomycetota bacterium
GGAGAGCACAACGTTCGCAACGTTGGGGTCAGGGGTTCGAATCCCCTCACCTCCAGGAATGCAAGAAGGCTCCTGCAGGGCAGGAGCAGAGCCATTGATGCAGCAAAGCGGGGATTCGAAGCCGACCCGAGCGCGTCCGCAAGGACGAAGAAGCGAGGGCGGCCGGCTGCGGAGGAGGAGCGACAGCGACGGGGGAGCAGGAATCCCCTCACCTCCAGATAGGTCAAGAAGACAACGAGGGAGACAAGGGTTTACATTGGTGGAGCAGCGGGATTCGAACGTGAAATATTTCTTGATCTCTGCGATTTTGCTGCGTCTTGTGCTGCTTTCCGGCTGTGAAACCATGGAGGCGGTCAGCAGCGGGGAGTTCGAAGGCAAGGGGAAGGCGTCGAATTATTCCTACGGCCTGCCGGACCGGTACCGCGCGGGGGTGAAATGAAAAACGCACGAAAAAAGAAGACATGCCTTGTCACCGGCGGCGCCGGATTTTTGGGCTCCCATCTGTGCGATTATCTCATCGGGAAAGGTTTCCGGGTGATCTGCCTGGATAATTTATTGACGGGCAATCCCGCCAACATCAAACATCTCCGCAGTCGCAAGGATTTTAAATTTATCCGGCACGACGTGACGGAGACGGTCGAGATAAAGGAAGCCATCCACTATATCTTTCACTTTGCCTCGCCGGCCAGCCCGCAGGACTATCTGGAATATCCTATCCAGACCCTGAAGGTAGGGTCGCTGGGGACGCACAAGGCGCTGGGGCTGGCGCGCCAGAAGAAGGCGGTATTTCTTCTGGCGTCCACCTCTGAGGTCTACGGAGATCCGCTCGTTCATCCCCAGCCGGAGAGCTATTGGGGCAACGTCAATCCCATCGGCCCGCGCGGCGTCTATGACGAGGCCAAGCGCTTTGCCGAGGCCATGACGATGGCCTACCACCGCTATCACGGGGTGGACACCAAGATCGCGCGCATCTTCAACACCTACGGGGAGCGGATGCGGCTGGACGACGGGCGCGTGGTGCCGAACTTTGTGCACCAGGCCCTGACCGGCAAGCCGCTCACGGTCTATGGCGAGGGCAGTCAGACCCGCAGTTTTTGCTACGCGCACGATTTGGTCCGCGGGATTTGCGCCCTGGCGATGAGCGAGGAGCACGACCCCGTCAACATCGGCAATCCAGAAGAACACTCGATCCTGAAATTCGCCAAGTTGATTCTGCGCCTGACGCACAGCAAAAGCGAAATCGAGTACAAGCCCCTTCCGGTGGACGATCCCAAGGTCCGCCGTCCGGACATCTCCAAGGCCGCAAAACTCCTCGGCTGGGCGCCCGAAATACCGCTTGAAAAAGGCCTTTTCCGCACGATCGCCTGGTTCCAAAAAAATCTCCAATAAAGAGCCATTGCGAGGGAGCGCGGCGACCGTGGAAATCCCGACGGATTATCGTCATCGCGAGTCCGCCGGCGCTTTGGCGGTGGATTCGGCGATCTCGTTGGCTGAACAATATCATCGTGCTATACTGATATCATGAAACGGGATATACGACAGCGCTTGTTCTGGTTCCTTCGGGCTGGCGCACAGCAGGATTTATCCAATCCGGGGGTATTGGAAGCTTATGTTCAGCAGATATTGACCCATGGGCAAACCGAGGATATCCGGCGTCTTTTGAAGGAAATCCCGGCGAATCGTCTGCAAGCGGTTTTTGACAAGATACACGGTTTTTTACCGGCCGAAGTACGCAGTTTTTGGGAGCGTTTCTTTGGAAATCCTAAATAATATCCAAAAATTGGTGCTCAGAAATTTCGCCGGGGCCGGGGACAGCGGCCAGTTTTATTTGACCGGCGGCACGGCCCTGGCGCATTTTTACCTTCATCACAGGCGAAGCGAGGATCTGGATTTTTTTACAGCCATCCCGGATGTCATTCTCCCTTTTAGTCTCAATTTGGAAAAGCATTTGAAATCGCTTGGGTTGTCTGTCCAACGCCGGCGGGGACTGGATTCGTTTGTGGAATTGCTGGCGGCCAAGGGGGATGATTCAACGCTGATTCATCTTGCCCATGATGCGGCATTCCGTTTTGACCCTGCCGGCCAGTTTCCGGAATACCCTCAAGTCAAAGTCGATGACCTCGTCGATATCGCCTCGAACAAACTGCTGGCGCTTTTCGGGCGAGCGGCGTTGAGGGACTTTATTGACGTGTATTTCTTGGTGAATCAGGCAGGTTTTTCAACCGACCGGTTGATGGAATTAGCTCAGAAGAAAGATCCCGGGTTTGATCTCTATTGGTTTGGCATCGCCTTGGAGCGCATTCGCCGGTTCGATCAGAAATCAGTGGACATGCTGTTGTTGGTCAAACCCATCCAGTTCGAGCAAATCTCCTCATTTTTTGACCGATGGGGAGAGCATATCTCGGAGCAAATCAAGAAATAGAATTCCTCGGCTGAGCGCCCGAAATTCTCCTCGAAAAAGGCCTTTCCTGCACCATCGCCTGATTCGCAAAAAATCTCTAAAATAATAAAATCGCCTGCCACCCTTGACAAACGGCCGTTTTGAGGCTATACTAGCCTGCGTAAAGGGGCTGAGTTATGGTCAAACGGTTCGTTTTGATCGGTAAAATATTTGTTGCGGCCTTGTGCGCGGGCCCGCTTATCGCGCCGTCTGCGCCTGTTCTGGCGCGAAACTCACGCCAAATATCCAGCGATGTTGCCGCCGGTGAAACGGCGCACAAATTCTTAGCGCCTCGTTCCAGTTTGTCATCCCCTGAACTCACGGCAGTATTGACAACAATTTATCGAGAAAATCTTCTTGCGACAGTTGCGCCAAACAACAAAGTGTGGAGAAATTTGCGAGATATTGCAGTGGGGTGTCTGGGTGAGAGTGGATTAGGCGTGTACTACGATAGGCAAAACGATTCTTTCATTTTTCAAAATTACAGGGGTCCGCAGGGGTTTATTTATCGGATTCGGGGTCCTGGATTTGTTGAAGCGGCTGATTTGTTCAACAATGTTCCGGTGGCGGAGAGATGGGCATTGATGAATTATGGTGTGGATACAATCGCCAAAACGCCGGCCTTACAGGGTCAAATCGAAGAGAAAGAGAAATCCGGACGACTCGTTCGTCTGGCATGTACCAGGCCGACCGACGCGGATATTGAACGGGGTTTAAAGTACTGGTGTAACGACAATGAGATTGCCGATCATTTTGAACAGCAGGGAGGTGCTATCGGAAAAATTAAGACCACTGGACTTGCTCCTGGTTCACGGGCCAGTTCACAGGGTGACGCGGTCACGATGGCGAGTATGTCGTTGGCGGAAAAGATCAAGAGGGTGCGGGATGGTTTGTCTGCGATCATGGAGGGGAAAGGAATTTATACCACAATGGCGGGAGGGGCTGCAGCCCGGATGCCTCTCGAAAATAGAAA
>CAZGMX010000244.1:3423-3728 GCA_964526865.1 uncultured Actinomycetota bacterium
GGGGCTTCTGGGAAAAATGTGGAATGAGGATAAGAAGTGGCACAGGGATAAGCCGGTCGAGATGAAGTCTAAATTCGCAGTTCCCATCGGGGAAGTGGATGGAATGGTGTACACATTTGGCGGTGCTTTCATGACGGGAGCGGCTCACCTGGAGTCCACAGCAAAACTTGAAGCGCGGAAACAGAATAGACCGTGCAGTCCGAACAGGCTGTTTATCCAGTCCAATGAGAACAATAGAGACCAGCTCAAGGAAGAAATATCCATGCGGGGAAATTACGGAATGCAGGAGGGCGTGGTTACAATAG
>CAZGMX010000245.1:0-416 GCA_964526865.1 uncultured Actinomycetota bacterium
ACAAAAGCTGACCCTTCCGGCGATGAACATCCCGGGAAATTCTTGCCCATTCTAGAGTCAGGTCCAGTGAATTGCAAGCGTAATCATACCCGCAGGGATAATTGGGGCACTCGTCCAGCACCATGGCAACATCCGATCCCAGCGCCTCCTGATAAGCCACGGCCTCCCTGGGTCCCAGGAAATGCCGAGATCCATCCAGCGGCGACTGAAACACCACCCCCTCCCGGGACAGTTTCCTCAAGGGGGAAAGGCTGAAGACCTGAAATCCCCCGCTGTCGGTCAAGATCGCCCGGTCCCAGGACATGAAGCGGTGGAGTCCCCCTGCTTTTTCGATGACCGATATCCCCGGCCGCATGGCCAGATGGTAGGTGTTTCCCAGGATGATCTGCGAGCCAATCCCCTTCAGATCGCCGGGA
>CAZGMX010000245.1:426-3728 GCA_964526865.1 uncultured Actinomycetota bacterium
CCCGTGGGCGGTGTGCAGAACCCCCGCGCGGGCGGCTGTCGTTTTATCCTGGGCGGTAATTTGAAATGCACTCATGGCATGGGAGGGAGATTGTACACTATCAAGGGTCAGATCTGAAGCACTGGAAAATGGGGACTTTTCCTTTTTTTATTATGGTGCAGATTTTTAAATTAGTGACTATAATTTTTTGTTTCAAAGCGGTGATTCCACCACAATGGAGGGTCGATATATGAAAACAATTTCGCATATGTTTCTTGCTGTTCTTTGTCTGGTGTTGGCATCCCTTTCTGTTGCAGGGATTTCTTACGCAAGCTGTGGCAGCTGCAGTACTGCCGGCCAATCTACAAGCACCTCCTCATCAAACATAAACACCCAAACCTCTCAGCCAAATCAGCAAAATGTTTCAGGATCTTCCGCCGGAGCTCAAATGACAGGCCCCTCCACTACATCAGGAGCCATATCATTTTTTAACGAAAATCGCGGCGGACAAATTCAGTTTGCCCCGCCCGCGGGTGGAAAGAAACTGAAACCGGAACCGACGGGCAAGGCAGCGGAGATTGCAAAAAAACAGGGATTTGTGTGGGATCCCGAGAAAGGCACATGGAAAAAACCAGAACCGGGACGCTATGAGGTCACGGGCACCGATCCCCAGACGGGCGATCCAACAGAGATCAAAACACCAGACGGCAAGACAGTAAAAAAAGGCGAGCCGGGTTTTAACGACGCAAAAGACAAAGAACATGATCAGAGAAATGCCGACGCCGACAAGGCGTGGAGTGAGCAGGTGACCCGAACTCAGCAGGCGGATCAGGACGCGCGCAACGCGATTACGGCGCAAATCCGCCAGGCGCAGAAAGATGCGCTGGAGAAAATGAAAGATCCGGACCCCAATGTCCAGGCCCAGGGGCGCGCCGAAAACGATGTCCTGAAAAACGGTCAGCATCCCGCCCAGCAGGAATTGAAAAATTTGATCGACCAGCAAAAACAGGGACAAAAGTAGAAAATCGCGGACACACATGATCCACGACATGCCAAAGATAGAGTCCCCCTTCATCCGAAAGGACGTGGATGGGCACTATGTGGTGACTCCCGAGATCAACCCTGACTACGCCTGGGTGTTCAGCAATCCGGAAGTCCGCGCCGTGGAAAAACTGCACGGCACCAATGTGTCCATCCTCGTGGAGGGCGGCACCCCCACGCGCATATTCAACCGCACCAACGAAATCGCCTTTTTTTCCGGCTCCCCCATCGTGGACTGCCTGCTGCATTCGCTGGAAAGGGGCTGGCTTCCCACGGCCGACGGCCAGTGGTTCGGCGAGGCCGTCGGACCCAAAATCCAGGCCAATCCCCTCAAACTGCCGCGCCTCTGGATCCCATTATCGTGGGCCTTCGAACATTTGGCCTACACCTCCTGGCACAAGTATCCCAAGACCTACGAAAACATTTCCTCGTGGTTCAAAGACTTCCTCTTCAGCCTGGCGCACCGCAAATACGCCGAAAAGGACGAGAAACTCTTCGCGGAGGGAGTGGTCTTCACGCACCCGGACGGCAGGATGGCAAAATTGCGGCGCGACATGTTCGACTGGTGGACCGGCCCGCGGCACAAGGAATAGAAAAAGAGGACGATTTTCCCTGACTGACGATATTACACAACACTGAAATTTAGTCTTGACTATATTTCATGGCCATTCACCTTGGCGGAACTGGTAAACCGCAGGCCTCATTTGAGGCATTCTCTAAGAGCCCTTTATGCTTTTTGGATCAAGATACCGGCGCTGGTCTCAAACCTACCGCCATCAGTTGATCCGTGAGGATATCCGGAACAGTACAATCAGGGACACTGTCCCCGATTGTATGCGCGAACATGGGAACAAACGCTATATTTTCTATCTTGACGATTTTTGCCGCGCTGGATAACTTGATGGAGAGGCCATAAACAAACGCGTTCCCCGTCACACATGAATAATGATGATATATGCCGCAAATATTCAGGTCAATGAATAGTGTCCGTCTCTGCCTTCTGATCGCGCTGTTGTCCTATTCCTGCCGCGTTTTTTCCCAGGAGCAGTCACCCCCATTGGGAAACGCCCTCCCCGTTGCCAAGCTGGACACGGCATTGCCCGGTCTTCCCACGTTCAGCAGTCCCAAACAAGAACGTGCCTTTTACCATATCCTGCACAACCACCGCGAATGGATGAGGACCATCGGTGACATTTTTGGAGATCCGAAAACCATCGACGCCACAGTATGGGCACAGGGCATCCAAGACAATTGGCTCGAGCAAAATTCGCTCATCGACCGCCCGGAGGGTGCGGCAATTTTTGGCGATAAATTTTTCGCCCTATTCATGCAATACCACCAGGACCGGCAGGACAGCATATGGAAATTCATGCACAAGGACTTTGAGGGCGCGATGGCCTCTCTGGCCAAGACAAAGGCGGATGCCGAAAAGTTGAAACGCATGTCCATGAAAAACAAGGACATGGTCCCGCGCCTGTTTGTGGAAAAGATGCTCCTGGAGTGCACCGTCGCGATGGGGGCAGTCGAATGCGCGCGCGGCAATACCAAGAAGGGCATGGCCCTGTTCAAATCTTTTGCGGACCAGGCCGCCGCCCTCCAATGGCGCTGGGGAATGGCCCAAGCGGCCTACATCACGGCGGTGTACGCGGAATTTGCGAACCTGCCCGACGCCGTCCCCTTGTATCAGAACGCCCTGGAAATCGCCCGCACCCACCGGATTCAATTTTTTATTTGGAAATGCTGTCAGAACCTTGCCGCAATATACCGGCGAGACGGCCACTGGGACCCGGCCATAGAGCTTTTGGAAGAAGCCGTCCTCAGCGCGGAATCCCTGCGCGCAAAAATTGAGGCGGACATCTGCCGTCGCCTGTTTGTCAGCCCGATTTACCGCCTGCTCATCGAGACCCTGCTGGACAAAGGGGACGGCCGGAAGGCCCTGGAGGCGCTGGAAAGCATGCGTTCGCGCGTCCTTCAAGATTTGATGGATTCCTCCCACAAACTCCAGTTTTGGGGGGCAGGAAATTCCGAATTGATCATGCGGGAAAACCTCCTCTCGGAGAAGATCGAGGCGCTGGAGGAGACAGAAGAAAAGGACGCCCAGACACAGCTGGCCGTCCTTCAGGAGTCGCACGAGAAAGTCCTCCAGAAGATCCGGGAGAGCAACCCGGATTTCGGCGTGTTGAAAGTTGGAACATCCGCCGAGATTGCCGAGATCCAGTCCCTGTTGGACGAAAAGACCGTGCTGTTGGAATACAACGTCCTGCGGGACACCGTGATCGGCT
>CAZGMX010000246.1:0-3691 GCA_964526865.1 uncultured Actinomycetota bacterium
CATTGTCACAGACGCCACAATATCGTCCCAATGATTCCATGTTTCCTGCGGTTCAAAACGGCTGCCGATTGCTTTGGCATTCTTTCTCCAGAAAAGCGGCGCCGTATGACGGGCCGCCCGGGCCATGGTGATCAAACCTTTTCCCACGGCGCTCAGATCGCCCACCTGAATCACCTTTTTAAACGCCGGCAAACCATCGACAAAAAGATGCCGGGCGTGACGTCCGGCCCGCCCGCATAAATCCACCAGGACAGGCCAGTTTTGATCCACCCATTGCGCGTCCCACGTCTCGACCAAAGCAGGAATCCCATCACTCAGCACTCCCGGGGCATGGCGCCGCGCCGCCACACCCATTTCCACCAGCCGGTCCCAGTGGGCTTCAAACCATTCGGCCCCCATTTTCTCCCGCAGTTTGGATAGGTCATGGCCAAATACATGACCCGCACCACCTCTTGTGACAACGGCCAATCGCGCCAGCCCCCGCCAGTGATCATTGATCCAGTGAAGCCCGTCGGACTGAGGCGTGGTGAATTCTCTTCGCAGATTTTCAAGCCCTTGCCTGAAGAGATATCCCGCTTCGGGTCCAGCGGCAGCACCCATCCGGACCAAATCCCGCCAATGACCATCCACCCACTCCAGGGAATAACCGTCTCTCATCTCTGGCAAGACGCGCCCCCATAAGGCAGTCATATTGGGTCCGGCCGCCTTGGCCAAGCGAACGAGACCCTGCCAGTGATTCCAGACCCAGGGCGCGCCGAAATTCTGCACCAAGGAACCAATCGCATTTATGTAGAATAAATCCGCTCCTGGTCCCGCCTGCCTGCCCAATTTAACCAGGTCTTTTCCAATAATCTCAAAATTTTGATTTGTGATCATGTCCTTCAGGGCGAGAAAACCGAAATCAAAAAGCTTGTCCGCAAGCGCGCCCGCATCTCCCGCCAATTGGGCAATCGCATCCCAGTTGGTCTGAATAAAATGACGGCCAAAGGCACGCTTCATATTGGGATGAAGTCTGACGAACGCGTCGATCGATTTTGCTCGCAAGACCTCCGGCCGGACCTCGGCTTGCTGCAATTCGGCCAGCATCAGACTGGAATAATAATAGATCGCCTTGACCGCCTCCTGGCCAAAGAAGCCGGCGTTGTAATGTCCGATGTCGGGATGCTGGCCGTCACAGTAGTATCCGTGCCGAAGAGGCTCGTCTATCCACCCTCTTGAGCCAGGATACCGGCGCGCATATTCTATGTCTTTTTTCTTCAACCCAAAGATTTCTTCGGGAATATTGTTGTTCACCAGATGGTCCGCATACACATCTTTCTTGTCCATGCACCATGCCATTTGCCGGGCAAATCTCTCCCAGTCTATCGTCCCAGCCAGCGCATCCAATCGCGATTGGAGCTGCTCTTTGGGTTTGCCAGCAAGGGAGCAATAGGCGTCGTCAAACCCCTCTCTCAGCAGCGCCGCCAGGGCCGCATTTTTTTGAGGATCCCGCCAGTCCAGCGCATCCCTTTCTCTAAAATAACTCCCCGCCAAAAGCATCCAACTAAAAAGATATTCTCCCAAATAGCTGGAAAGATAGAAGGCCTCGGGATCGTATGCGGGATGGTGCCCGCGCATCAAGGCCAGATGCGAGGACAAAGGATTGTCGCGATCCAAAAGGTCGTCAAAATAACGGTTTTCCGCGGGGTCGGCTGTTCCCGATGCCCTCTCATTGGGATTTCGAACTGCCGGAGTCCAGGCCTCCAACTGGCCGGTGCCCGCAGGTCCGACGGGATTGATGATATCGACATTCCATATGAACCGCCCCCGGTCCGGCCGCACCGCTCCTTCGACGGCGTGAAACAGCTCGATCGGCGCCGTGTGAATGATTTTTCTTCTTGCCAGGGCAAAATAGTCGTGGAGACAAATCAGCGACCGGCGCCTGAATTCTTCGGGTGTCATTGCCGGATTGTTGAGATAGATAAAATAGTCCTCATCCTCCGTGTCATAGACCATCAGGGTGTATGCGCCTTTCCTTCTATCCGGCACCAGTCTTCCACCCCTGTTGTCACGTTGAGAATCCAACGCGGCAATTTGTTCGTCTCCCAGCCGATCGACACGGAATACTCTGCGGCCGCTCACAGGGTCTTGATATCCCCGCGGGTATTTCCCCTGAAGGTTCAACTCCTCCTTCTTGTCATTC
Organism: uncultured Actinomycetota bacterium; assembly: GCA_964526865.1. Taxonomy (GTDB): domain Bacteria; phylum Auribacterota; class Ancaeobacteria; order Ancaeobacterales; family CAZGMX01; genus CAZGMX01. Next base: position 2,183 of record CAZGMX010000246.1, read on the forward strand.
AAATAATCAAAATAGCGGCTCTCATAATCGAGGATGGCCTGATCTTCGTTTGCCCTCAACAGCTTGAATGCACGGCATTGCCCTTGAGCATTCTGATACACAAGCGTCCTTCCCTGCGCACGCAGAAACGTGTATCCCGCCGTCAATTCGTCCAAGGACTCCAGTTTTTTTGTTTCCGTTTCCAAATCCAATGGCCTGATGACCGGCATGCCAGCCGGCGGTTCGTTCAGTCGCAGATTCTTGATCCCACTTTGAAATCCCTCGGCAAAACCGCAGGCGCTGTTGAATGTGTTGCCGCCCTCCGTGATTTCGATACGGGACAATCCAATTTGAGATTTCAGCATGGGACCGAGCCGGACAAACAGGGCGGGGTCGCTTTGCAGGGCCACTCCTGCCGCCTGGGCAAAGAGACGCCGGGCATAAGGATCTTTCGCTGATTGTAGTTCCGATTCAAATGACGGCAAATGACCGGGATTGCCGGCCAGCGCCAATCCCAGTGCCCGGGAAAGAAACGCAAACATCTCGGCGTCGGTCGTAAACGTTGTGTCTGCCGACAAATTCAGAAGCAGGTCAAAATCGGCGGCATCCACTTTCAGACGGGTCCATTCATTCAGGCTGGATTTGAGAACCCTGCAGACATAGTCAGGACGTTCATTGAGATGGATTTCAGCCAGGACTTTTAGCAAAACCGCCGCATAGTCAGAGCCGATTCGAAGGGTTATATTTTTTTCAAAGATGTTGTCTAGAACAAAAACGAGTTCCTTCTGTTGCTTCACGCACTCCGCCGCATGTTCATCGAGTACGACTTTCTGGGCAGCACCATCCCCTGTGTGTTTTCGATAAGAAATCCTCCACTCTCTTGCGTGATACGCCTCAATATCTTTCAGTCCCTGTCCCAACGCATCAAAGTCAATTTGCGAAACGGGGTTTTCCGCGGGCCGGTAATCGTTTTCAATAATAAGTTCTCTCACCTGTGCTAAATTTTCCCGCTCCTTGCCCACAGCTGAATAGCCGGCGGCAATCACCTGCCTCATCAGCGCGGGATTGCGGCTGGCTTGTTTCCATACGACTTCGGAAACACGGGATAAGGAATCCGGATCGGCCGCGTTTCTCGCCTCATCCAGAAGCATCTCCATCTGACCGGCATTGATTTTCACAACGGAGTGCCTGAACCTGGAAATGGCCTGAACGATGTGCGGCCGCGTCTGATCGCTGGCAGTCTTCAGGGCAGCTAAAAGACCCGGCACAAATTCGGGCTGGCGGGAGACAATCTCGCCGATCAACATGGATGCGGGGTAAGAACCGTTGTTCTCATGGAGGGCATTGAGCGCCGTCTTGAATTGGTCCCCTGTCACCATCAATTTGGAATCCGTGTACAACGCGCTCCACACGATCCAACACAGATCGGGATATGCGGAAACATACACTGGATCTCCCAGCGCGTAAAATGTCTCATCAAAGAGTGTCTGAGAGAACCTGGTATGGATGGCAAAATATTTTTCGTAAATC
>CAZGMX010000247.1:0-3688 GCA_964526865.1 uncultured Actinomycetota bacterium
GCGAAGACACCATGACAGACAAAATCCTATGGTATTGGATTTCTATGCACACCAAAGCATCTATCGTTACGCTTTCGGCTTTTCCGCCTCGTCGATCAGCATCACGGGGATGCCGTCGCGGATGGGATAGCGCAGGCCGCATTTCGGATTGGTGCACACGATCCACTCCCCTCCCAGCTTAACATCCGCCTTGCACTGCGGACAGGCCAGAATATCCAACAGTTCCTTGTCGATCATCGCTTGATCTCCTTTTTCGTTGTTTCGCGCGCCAAAAATTCCGCAAGGGCTTCCTGCCAAGAACGCATCGGTTTTCCCGTCACCCCGTTGTACTTTTGATTATCCAACACCGAATAAGCGGGCCGGGTCGCCGGCCGCGTATATTGCGCCGCCGGCACGGACAGGATCGTACATGTTGTGATTTTCAAAATTCTCACGATTTCCCGGGCATACTCAAACCATGAGCAATCGCCGTGATTGCTCACATGAAACAATCCTTCTGCGCCCTTTTCAAGCAGTGCCTCGATTGCCTGGGCCAGATCCCCGGTATATGTGGGACTGCCGCGATGATCTGTTACGACCGGTATCTCTTCTTTTACGGCGGCCAACTCACAAATCCTCGACACAAAATTCGACGGCCCCTTTCCAAAAAGCCAGGAACTCCGGACAATCAGGGCATCCGGACTGAATTTCATCACGAGCCTGTCCCCCTCCAGCTTGGACCTGCCGTAGACAGACAAGGGCCCTGTCGGGTCGTCCTCGCGATACGGCCGGCGCGCCGTTCCGTCGAACACGTAGTCGCTGGAGACGTGTACAACGCGCGCGCCCGCGCGCGCCGCCTGCCGCGCGATTTCTCCTGCCGCAGTCGCGTTCACGACAAAGGCCTTTTGCTCATCCTGCTCGCACGCGTCCACGGCCGTCATGGCCGCCGCATTGATCAAGACCCAGGGACGATGTCCGGCAATCACCGCCGCCAACTTTGCACAGTCGCAGATATCCAGTTCTTCTTCCGGAATGGAAATGGTCTGATACGATTGCAAGAAACGGGAGGTCAATGCAACGCCGAGCTGACCACCCGCGCCCAGGATAAGAATTTTCCTGTCGCTCCCGCTCATGGCGCGGTTTTTGCCAAGCGCCGGCCGTACTGCTTTTGATAATATTCGCGAAAGGCCCCGGACTTGATTTTGCGCCACCAGGCCGGATTTTCCCTGTACCACTCCACCGTCTTTTTCAGCCCTTCCTCGAACCGGACCTTCGGCCTGAATCCCAGCGTCCTGAGTTTGCCGGCATGGATGCTGTAGCGCCGATCGTGCCCCGGACGGTCCTGCACCCGGCGGATCAACCCGGCGGGCTTCCCAAGAATTTTCAACAAGCGGCGGGTGATCTCGATATTTTCCATCGACGCCCCCCCGCTGATGTTATAGACCTCGCCGTCCACGCCCTTTTTGAGCAGAAAGAGAATCGCCCCGCAATGGTCGTCTACGTGGATCCAGTCGCGGACATTGCGCCCGTCGCCGTACAGCGGCAGGGGCTTGTTCTCCATCGCGTTGGTGATAAAAAGAGGAATCAATTTTTCCGGATGCTGGTACGGGCCGTAGTTGTTGCAGCAGCGCGTGACGACAACCGGCAGGCCGTAGGTCGCCCAAAACGAATACGCCAGCCGGTCCGCCCCCGCCTTGCTGGCAGAGTAGGGATTACGTGGCTCAAGCGGCGCGTCCTCCCGGCAGGTCCCCCGGGCGACGCTGCCGTAGACCTCGTCCGTCGAAATCTGGACGAACTTTTTTACGCCAAACCGCCGCGCGTTTTCCAGAAGATAAAACGTCCCCTTCACGTCCGTGTCGATGAACGAGCCGGCATCCAAAATGGACCGGTCTACGTGGGTCTCGGCCGCAAAGTGCACGACCGCGTCCACGCCCCGGCGGAAGCATTTCTCCACCGTCTTGAAATCCGCGATGTCTCCTCGCACAAAGCGGTAGCGCGGATCCGATTCCACATCCCGCACGTTGTCCAGATTTCCAGCGTAGGTCAGTTTGTCCAGATTGGTCACACAGGCGCCGGCGTCCTCCCGCAGGAGAATCCGGATAAAGTTGGAGCCGATGAACCCCGCCCCGCCGGTCACCAGATACCGCGTCTTCACAAACGGCACCCATCTTTTTTTGCGACCAGGGCGGTTGCCCGGTACAGGGACTCAAACGTGCCCGCGTCCGTCCACCAGCCCTTCAGGACATCGTAGGTCATGAGCCCCTTTTGGATGTAGGCGTTGTTCACGTCGGTGATTTCCAGTTCGCCGCGGTCTGAGGGTTTCAGCGTTTTGATGATGTCAAAGACGTGAGAATCAAACATATAGACACCCGTAACAGCATAGGGAGACTGCGCCACTTTGGGTTTCTCCTCGATTTGAACGATTTTCCTTTTTTGAATGACCGGGACGCCAAAACGCTGGGGATCCGGCACCTTCTTTAATAAAATTTTCGCGCCGGCCTTCTGTTTTTTGAATTTGTCGACAAAGGACTTGATGCTTCCCTGGATGATGTTGTCGCCCAGCATGACGACGATCTTGTCCTTGTTAGCAAAATATTCCGCCAGGGACAGCGCCGCCGCGATGCCGCCCTCCCCCTCCTGATAGGTGTAATTGATTTCTTTCAGCCCAAAACCCCTGCCGTTGCCGATCAGACGCAAAAAATCCCCCGCGTTGTTGCCGCCCGTCACGATAAGGATATCCTGCAAACCCGCCTGGACCAAGGTTTCCAGGGGGTAGTAAATCATCGGTTTGTTGTAGATGGGCAGAAGGTGCTTGTTGGTCACCTTGGTCAGAGGATACAGCCTCGACCCCAGCCCTCCCGCCAGAATCACGCCCTTCATCAGCCGTCCTTCCGGACCCAATCGTAGGGAATTTCCGCGGTGTGCGGATCCAGCCGGTATTCGTCCGGCCGGTCGTAGTGATACACCTCGTCGGGAACGTTGACGACCAGCGCCTCATGCTCCCCAACGCACTTGAATCCGTGCATCACACCCGCCGGGACCTTCAACAGCATGGGATTGTGATCCCCCATAAAAAACTCGTTGACCATCCCCCGTGTGGACGAACCTTCCCTGTCGTCGTAGAGCACCACCTTCATCATCCCGCGCACCACCGCCATGTGATCGGTCTGTCTCTTGTGATAGTGCCACGCCTTCACCACGCCCGGATAGGCACTCGTCACATAGACCTGGCCGAACTTGCCAAAGATTTCGTCGTCGGCGCGCAGAATTTCCACCAGACGGCCGCGTTCATCGGGAATCACGCGCAGCATTTTTGTCTGCACTCCCTCTATGAGTTTTCGCGAGGCAGGCTTCATGGCCTTCAGATTTCCCATGGTCATTCCTCCGTTTGTGCCTCTTTCAGTTCGCCCGCGGGGATCCGTGTCTTGGGAAGCAGTAAGAATATCCCCCCCACAAATCCCCACAAAATAGAGAGAAACCGCAGAGTCAGCGCCAGTGCCAGATATTTTGCCGACTGTTCCTTCACGAGATTAAAAAAATAGACGTACGCGCCCTCCCCAACACCCAATCCCCCAAAGGAGACGGGCAAAGCACTCAACGTGCTGATCACGGGGACCAGGAGCAGATAATGGATCAACTGCACTCCCCGGATGCCCAACGCATATCCCATGCCCCATACCAACAGGACCATGACAAATTGCAGAACCAG
>CAZGMX010000248.1:0-3644 GCA_964526865.1 uncultured Actinomycetota bacterium
CACAATCAAGATTCTTTTCTTATCCATATCCACCTTTCTAATTCGGGGACACCACACTAAATTATCAGTAATCAAATTACTAATAATTTAGTGTGGTGTCCCCGAATTACTTGTCTGTCATGTCCCGGATGATCTGGTCGATTTTTGCTTGCGGCAGAATCCCTGCTTTGTCGTACTGCATTTTGGCAGCCAGCGGCCTGCGATAGATGCGCAAACGATGATCGAGGGCCTCAAACGCATTGGCCGCCGCACCCACCAGGCCCTCTGTCATCCCCAAGATGAGATATCCGCCGGAATTGAGACATTCATAAAACTTGAGGACCACCTCCTCCTGCAGCTGTTTGTTAAAATATATCAGCAAGTTCCGGCACAGAATCAAGTCGCAATGCATGTAGGGCGAGGTATGGTTCACGTCGTGGTGTCTCAATTTTACCAGATTGCTCACCATCCCTTTCACCTTATAATTTCCCGACTCCAGCTTGTCAAAATACTTTTTCAGGAGAACCTCGTCTATCGCCTTTAGTCTGTCCTTGGTATAGACGACGTTTCTTGCCTCCTCTAGAGCCCCCTGATCTATGTCTGAGCCGATGACGGTCAAAAGAAACTGATCCCGCCTCTGCCCCAATGCTTCCAGAAAAAGGATCGCCAGGGAATACGGTTCATCGCCGCTGGCACACCCACAGCTCCAGGCGCGAATGATCCTGTGCTGCCTGTCCTGTTTTTCGGCGATGATGCGGGGAATGACCTCGCTGCGCAGGGCGCGAAACATCGCCGGGTTGCGAAAGAACTCCGTCACGTTGATCGTCAAGGCGTTGAGCAGTTCGATATACTCCTGCGGATGCGTTTCTAGATAACGCACGTATTCATCCAGAGAATGAATATCATTGCGCAGCAGCCGGCTCTGGAGCCGCCGCAGAAGTGACGCCTCCCTATACTGCGTCAGATCCCAGCCCTTTTCCTCATAAATTTTTGTCAACAGGCGCATCAGCGCCGGATCGTCTGTAACAGCCATAAAATTCACCATTCCTATTTCATGGCGCTTTTTACGACAGTCTTGATGAAATCCAGATCAAACGGCTTGGTGATGTAGTCGTAGGCCCCCAGTTTCATGGATTCCATCGCCGTTTCCAGATTGCCGTAGGCGGTGATCATGATGACGGCAACGTCTTTGTACATCTTGGCTATCGCCGTCAGCATGTCGACCCCATCCATCTTCGGCATCTTGATATCCAACAAGACGCAGTCGGGCCTATTATTTTTTATGGTCTCTAACGCCTTTTCGCAGTCCGTTTCGCTGGTCACCTCATATCCTTCCGGTGCAAAGACCCTCGTGAGCAGTGTACACACACTCTGTTCATCGTCGATGATCATGAGTTTCTTGGACACGTCTCCCCCCTTTTGCCTTGTGAAAACTAGTGAAAACTAGGGACAGCTACCAAGTTTTTGCATACATCTACCCGCCATCCGTCACGATATTACGGAGTTGCACTCTATCCGTAAATACCACCTAAATTCACAATAAACTTGGTAGCTGTCCCTAGTTTTCACCATTTTTCAGGCAGTATAAAAATAAATTTACTTCCCTTGCCCGCCTGGGATTCCACCCAAATTTTTCCGCCGTGCATCTCGATAATCGCTTTGGAAATCGCCAGTCCCAAACCCGTGCCCTTGACCCTTTCCGTGGACACGAGTTGTTTAAAGCGGTTAAACAGGACATCCGCTTCCTCCGATGTCATCCCCGGCCCCGTATCCTCAATCATCACCTCCACATTTCCACCGCCATCGGCGGATAATAAGCGGCTGGAGACCGCCACCTTGCCCCCCTCCGGCGTAAACTTCAGGGCATTCATGAGCAGATTGACAATCACATGGACAATCCGGTCCCTATCAGCCGGGACACTAGGCAAATCCTCTCTGACCCGGACGGCGAGTTTTATATTTCTCTTTTCCGCGTATGTCCGGACGGACTCTGCCGTCTCCCGAAGCAGGACACCGACATTCAGTGGCTCTTTCCTCAACTCCATCCTGCCGGCCTCTATCTTGGATAAATCCAGCAGATCGTTGATCAGCCGGATCAAGCGGTCGATATTGTTTTTCAACACGAGGAGGAATTTTCTCTGCTGATCCGTCAGCGGCCCCGCGCTCCCATCCAGAACGATACCCAGGGCATCCTGCATGGGCGCCATGGGCGAGCGGATTTCATGAGAGACATTGGCCACAAAATCCGACTTCATCTTCTCCACCTGCCTTTCAAACGTCACATCTCTCAGGACCGCAACAACACCCCCCGCTTCTTTTGGATTTTGAGGCGACAACGCGCCCAAAGATACCATCAGAACCGCCTCCCGGGGTCTTTGTAGCCTTATCTCCTTGTGTACAATTTCCTTTTTGGCTTCAGCCAATTCCTTCCACAAACGCAGAACAAATAAATTCTTGTATCCTTCGGGCAAATTCTCCTCTTTGCCATATCCCATAATCTCTTTTGCCCTCCCATTGATGAGCTCGACCTCGCGCCGGTGACTGATCACCAGCACCCCTTCGGCCATCTGCTCCAAGATAATCTTCAGGCGGTTTCTCTCGTGCATCAGGATTTCACTCTGCGCCTGCAGGTCAGACAGCATGCCGGACATCTTTTGCTGGGCTGCCAGCAACTCCGCGTTAGACGCCCGCAGTTCCAGGGTAAAATCCAGCAGTTTTTGATCCCTTTCCTGGACATCATTCATCAGATCGCGGAGCTTGATGTTCATCAGCGCCAAATCGTGCGCGGTTTCGACGGCCTTCTCTTCCATACTCTTGGACCGAAGTAGTTCCCGCGAAAAAGGCAGGACGATGAAAACGATCAGCACGGGGGACAAGATGATCACAAGAATCAGCGCATCCAAGAAACTCCGCGCAAACAACGTGATGTCTTTCGGCAGAATTGGCGAGACGCACATCATGATCAGGTGGTCCAGGATGAAGATGGAAAAAATCAGCACACCCAATAAATACAGCGTCCTGTGGCGACCCCATGCCCTCTGGCCAGCAGTTTTCTGGTCTTCCGTCGGCGCGATTGCCGCGCCGCCTTCGGCGGCTCGCAACGACATTATCGTTGACCTTTTTTCTTTGCCCAACAGAATAAACCCGGTTCCCAACAGGACGAAGAGGGCAGCAGTATTCAAGGCAATGGGATTGCTGAAGTTTTGTATTTTTCCGGTGAGTACCGCAACCCCGCTAAGATATCCCATGATCGCCAAGGCGCCAAGTGCAGCGATAATCCAGCCCAAAGAGATCAGTGCGGCCCCAAGCTGGCGCACATCCAGCAGTACCAGAAGCCCCCCCGCAGCCGCCACCAATATGAACTCCGCCATGGCGATCACAGACGGCCTGCCCAAAAACAGCGTACTAGAGGAACCGGGGGCCTCTTTCACAAACAAGTCTTCCAGCCCCGTGCGCACATTGACTATACTGGCCGCAAGAAATGTCCCCACGATCAGGACAATGCACAAGACGGCGATAAAAACAAACATCGATAGAACTGGCTGAAATACGGGGACATAACCCGATTTGAAAATACCAAATCGGGTTATGTACCCGTAATTCGCCCCGCGCTCCCATATCGTGATAAGAAACAGCTAAAGGAACATCAAAAAGAATAATAAAAT
>CAZGMX010000249.1:0-3643 GCA_964526865.1 uncultured Actinomycetota bacterium
TCCGGATTCATCGTCGCAAACAGCCTGAATCCCGGCTCCGGGATGATTGTCTTGGTCTCACCCTTGACATTCACAATCAAATATCCGTGTACCAGATAAAAGTTCAACAGCTCCAGCACCTCCGTACTGGCCAGATTCAATTCCTCCAGCGTCAGCCAGCACCCTTCCGTGTCCTGCATCGCCTTGACCAGGGTGCCGATCTGATACTCCAACGCCGAACCAACCTCTCCCTCCTTAGTTTCTTTGGGCTTGAATCCCCCGATCAATTCGTAGGCCGATATCTCTCTATTCATGGACAATGACACATGCTTGTTTCTGGTCAGGGCGGCAAGATATTTGATGGGAGAGGACTTGCCCGTCCCCGTGGGGCCAACCAAGAGCAGCGGGTCTCTGAGATTCACGGCCTGGGCAATTTTCTGGCAGTCCGCCACGGTGGTCTTGGTCAAGACCATGCCCACTTTTTCCAGGGACGGCACTTCCTCATCGCCGGGCTTGGTCTTTGTGTTGATGGGGATCGCCACGTCGCCCACAATGACTTTTTGATTTTCTTGATCAACGTGAATCTGATTTGTGGCGGAGCCCTGTTCCCGGATACCCTCTAACCCGGATTCCGCCTGGGCGAGGTTGCGGCGGATCAAGGCAATGATTTCGTCTTTGCGGGCGCTGAGGTCCTGAGAATAGAGTTTTACCAACTGCTCCAGCGGAGAGATCACTATGCCTTCTAGAGGATGGGCGTGCCTGTTCGCCTCGTAATCATTTAGCTTGCTGACCAGCACCTTTTGAACGTCATTGTCTCCTTCTCCCAGATCACCCAAAGCTTTGAGAGCCGTTGCACGGACAAAAGGATCGTTGTCTCCAGACGCTCTAATCATCACCTGCTTCAATACAGGATCCCGTTGGCCCACCCGCCACAAAGCGCTCGCGGCACAACAAGAGACCATCCCTCTGGGATCGTTTAAATATTCCCCCAGCGCCCGCAAAACATCCTCGTCCGGCAACCCCAATTGGCCGAACGCCGCTGCAGCGGCGCCGCGGGCATAGGGGAGGTAGTTGCTAGTATCATTCAACGCCCGGAGCAGGGCTCTTTTCACCGATCCAGTCCTCATTCCCAGCAAACCCAGCGTCTTTGCCGCATAAAGATGCATCTCCATTTCCCTGTATTTATCGTTCACCTTCGTATTTAATACCGTAATCAGATGGTTTTTTACCACCTCATCTTGCACTCTCCATTGCCCCAACACTTCCAACGCCATTCTCCAAATGTCAAAATTTTTGTCGTACAACCACTGGATTAGCGTATTCATAATGACGTCATCCCTGTATCCCAGTTGGGCCAAGGATTTCATGGCCGCCCTGCGAACAAGGGGCCGCGCATCACTCAATCGCCGGATCAGCGCCTCTTTGATCCTCTCATCTTTCACTCCCAACGCGCCCAAAGCTTTTACTGCCTCTAGGCGAATATCATACAATGGGTCGTCTTCCTCTTTTTTTCCCTCGAAACCCAGTTTTTGCCAAAACCGTATCAATCCCTGTCTAATCGTCCCTCCATAACCACAATTTGCCCTCCTCAAGAAAAACTCAACAAGGTCCCCGTCCTTAAAGCCCAGGGCTTCCCACATTTCCATTTCATAACACATCATTGTTGAGAGCCATTGGATGGCCTCTTGTCTATCACGCCTTGCCTTTCCTTTATTTAATGCCTTTAATGCAAGTTCTATTACCTGCGGCGAATCAAAATCAACACCATAATCAAAATGTCCCTTCATTTTCTCTGTCAATTTCTTTTTGAGCGATTCATTCTGCGCCGCCAATTTCCCCAACGCCGCCACGGCCTCCGTGTAACGCGGCATGCTGTCAAATCCATTTTCGATCAGCGCCTCGATTACATCTTCATCCCCCATCCCCAATTGCCCCAAGGCCTTTACGGCAGCTTTCTGGATGGCCTGACCCATTCGCTCGCCACTACGGGCATTTAATCTTGCCAATAGCGCCTGTTTTATCCTTTCACTGTGCACCCCCAATTGCCCCAGGGCTTTCGTGGCATTCAGACGCACGTTCTCATCACTGCTGTTTGATGCGGCTATCAACACATTGGCCACAATCTCTTTTATCTCTTCCGGAAAATCTTTATAAAACTCCGCCCCTTGGAACGACTCAAATGGGAGTTTCAACAATGCGATAAGCGGTTTCAGCTCTTCCGGCGGATTGTCAAACAGCGTTTCTGCGCCCACCCCTCTTAACACGGCCTCTTCCGCTGTCAGCGGGCCCGTACCCGCAAAAGCTTCCACGGCCAGCGGCGTCTGGCACAAGCTATTGATGGAATCCAGTTTGGATTTTAGAATTTCCTCCAGGGCCGCGCGCTCTTCTCTTTTCGCAAACCGGTCTGCATAGACATACCGGCATCCTTTCACAATGGCCTGGCCCATCTGTCCTGAGACGCCGCATTCCGTCACATATTTTGTCAGGGCGTTGAGGTCGCGAATGGTGAACTTGTAACCTTTAAATTCGTCCCGGATCGCGATGTGCAATTCCGCCATCAACTTGATCATCGGCTCAGAATTTACGACACCCTTGCGATCCAGGTTGAATTTCACGATCTGGGACAGTTCCTCGTCCTGCGGCTCCTGGACCCACAGCTCCTTCATCCGGCTGCGGATCGCCGGCGACAGGATGTTTCTGCCCTCCACCTCCGGCGGGTTCATTGCCCCGATGATCCTAAACCCGGGCTTTGCCTCCACACGCCGGCCATTGGGCAACACCAAATATCCATCGTCAAACACCGTGTTGATGTACTCCGGCAGGGCGTTCATGTTGAATTCGTCTATAAAGATCCAACTGCCGTTTCCCTTCTCCATCGCATCCACCAATATTCCGTCCTGCCAGCGATACACCCCCTTTTTCTCCGTCGGCACATATCCCCCGATCAATTGCTCCATCGCCGAATCCGAATGCAGATTAATATAGGGCATCTCGTTCTTTGTCTGCCGCGCCAAATACCGCATGTCCGATGTCTTCCCCGCCACGGTCGGACCCACCAGCAACACGTGTTCCCCATACTTAAGCGCCGAGGCCGCCTTTTGCAATACCGTCAAGGTCGTCGGCACATTTGCCAGATCCGCATCCGCCCCCGGAATATCTTCCTCGGACGCTGTTCCCTGTATCGCCTCCAACCCCGCCTGGCCAATCGTCTGCACCTTTCCTGTAAGCCTTTCGTAACTCTGGCCGCTTGCGCTCAGACTCAAAATCGTGTCCATGCTTGTATAGAGCGCCCTGCGGTCCCCTTCCTCCCGCATGACATCCAAATACACTTCATTGATGTGTTTGCCAATGAGCGGCAACAGCTCTTCGTACGGCACATTGGTCAAATCCCTGTCCCCCAGATCGTCCCGCAGGCGATGCCCCATCCGCATCAAATTCCTTATATTGAACTCGTAGGGCTCCCTCTGGTTCTTGCCGATCACGCGCGATCTCGTCAGCGTCTGGGCCTGTTCGTTTGCCTGCACCAGCCGGATCCCAACCTCTATGGGTATTTTGTATTTCACGCTCAATATCTCCGCCAGTTCCGCCGCGGGCAATTCCCCAAAGTACTTCACCCGGAATCTCCCCATCAAGGGGTCCGACAATCTCTCCCGCGCCGCGTAGT
>CAZGMX010000250.1:0-3627 GCA_964526865.1 uncultured Actinomycetota bacterium
ATCACTATAAACACTACACGTAGTGGTAAGTGGAGTCAATCGGATAAGCACATCTCGGGTAACTTTACGCTGGTGTGGGCGATATTTCGTTCCCCAAAGATCCGGCAGAACTCTTGATGCTCCGTAGCGGTCACCAACAGCGTGCCGCCATCAGGTTTTAACAGCGAGAGCAGGTTGTCCGCTGTCTTCTCCCAGAAAGGATACATTTGCGCAATGCCGAGTGAAACCAAAGTGTCCTGACTGAGAGTCTCCACACGCATCATAGAGACGTGATCAAAACTGTGGGGGGCCAATTCACCCCGCTGGATCTGCTCGTCCAGATTCATGACATCCCACGGCCGGTAGGTGATGTTTCCTCCCGCGGCCGCGATGCCGGGAAATTCGTCGTAAATTTCTCTCTTGAGGAAATCAAATTTCTCTATAACCGATGGTTCAATGTCTATGGCTGTGACATCTGCCCCCAGCAATGCCTCGGCGGCCTCGTGTTCCTTGAATGTGCTCGGCCCCACGCGGAGAACCTTTTTCCCCGCCAGATGGCGGCTGTTCAATTCCGCCTCTGTGACGATCGTCCACTGGCGCGACGCCCATATCTCCTGGGGCATCATGATTTGGGGCGCTGTGCTTTGTGCCGCAAGGACATTCGCTCTCAGGGCGTGATATTCCTGAAGCCGTGCAGTGGCATTGGGATTTGTTGCTTCGGTCATATTGATCTGAAAACCAATTGTCGCGTCAATCAAACGCAGCAACGCGGGACGTTCCCGTGCCGCATCTCTTAAATATTCCCTTTGTACGAAATCAGGAGCCAATACCAACAGATGCACGAGATGCCCGATATACAGGTGTATGCGGTCTGGATCGGCGTCACAGATTCCTTCTGGATCAATAATAAGCACTCTCCCCTCTGGGGTTATAAAGTACTGAAAATCGAAGGACATGGACTTGCCGGCCGCGATCAGCCTTCTGTTGATCTCCTCCAAATCCCTTATGGTTGTAATGGTTATATAATTAGAGGATTGTAAAATAAAATCGCCGACGCCCGCAAATTCCCCCGGCACAATATCCATCGCAAAACTAAACCTTCCCTGCCCATCGGTAAAACACCCGTGCAATCTCGGTCCGATTCCCAACCGGTCGGCAAAAAAAGCATCGTTGTAGTCGTCTTGCACTCTTTGATTGTCGTCCGCCGCATCCTCTGTGTAGCGGCTCTTGACCGCCACCGGCGTCCCATCTTCCAGCCATCCAAGTCTCACCACAGAAAAAGCCCCGTTATGCAATTGATTTACCAAGAACACATCAGTGTCCGGCATTGTAACTTTGATTTCACCTGGAAGGGACTTGGATGGATTGGGTTCTCTCAACGCAATTGGATAGCCGCTCGGCAGGTCACTCTTGGAAATGTCACCGGTAATCAAATATCTGCAATTTCCCTCGCCCGTTAATTTCTTGAAGACATCCATCCCCTCACTGCGAGGGATATTCTTTGCCTCCGCTTCTCCAATCGCCTTGGCCATCAGGCGTTTCACAAACTGCTGGACATCTTCGTCCTTCTTTTCAAAAATTGATTTCGGCGCCAGGGCATGCGAAGGCGCAGGCAATGTGGTCACGAGCATACACAGACACACAAACCAAGAAATCAGCCGTGTCATCACGGATCGTTTCTTCATACCCCCACCCTACCCTCCCCCACAAGGGGGGAGGGCAATTAGGAGTGAATAAATGCACCGCCGCGCTTCGCGCTTGCGGTACTAGGTACGGCCACCCGCCGGTGAAACAGTGGCGGGTACCCGGCCTACCGTCGCAACTCGCGTTTCTTGGCTTAATTATATAGGATTTTCAGGGTTTTGTCAAGGCAGGCAATACAATACAACGCGCAACATGCGCTGTGTGAGGGTTTTGCACACAATGGCTATCCAACAAGGAGCAAACTTCACCGGCCAAAAACATCTTTCAGCGATTTTGTCCTGCCCGCTTTGATATCCTCCTTTGCCTTACAGACACTCTTGAGCAATTGTCGCCGTGAAGCGGTGGTTTTCTCTACGACCAGATCAATCTTTTGGCCGGTGATTTGAGCCAGTTTCTTTAGGAAGGGAATCGCAATCCTATCCCTGCCTTTTTCGATTCCGGAAATGTATTGTTGACTGACTCCCATCCATTGAGCCAATTCCTTTTGAGACATCCACGCATTTTTACGGCATTCTTTGACTTTGTTGATCAAGTCTTTATCAAAATTATCCAGTTCGATTTGTGCCGGCTTGCGGATTTTTTCCCCTTTTTTTCGCAGTTCCTTTGATAGACGGAGATACGTTACCTTCCAGAAAGCTGCCCGTTGACGCGTCCACGCATCGGAGGTGATTTCTTTTACTATTGCCCTAAAATGGCGGCAGAATGCCACGGGCGTGATAAGGGAAAATACTTGCCGTGGATCCCGAACACGGGCAATCAATGTTCCGGCCAGAGCAGGAAATCGCGGATCATCTTCACGGGATAGAATATTTTCTATCTTCTTAATGGGGAAGGGGATGTCCCAATACCAGTTTTTTGCGCTCATATGTCTACAAACACCTTGTTTAATAGATGGATGATTTGATTGTCCAACTCCTCAAAAACGGCTCTTGTGTCGCAACCGGGAACTAAATCCAGGAGCTCGCCAACCGTTCTTTGTTTGGGAATCGCCAGATACCAGGCCGCAAGCCGTTCATAGTCTCTGCAATCAAAGTGCTTTGGAAACCATTTACTCAGCGGCTCGATATTTTGCGACAGATAATAAATGTCAAAAAGGTCCTTTGTTTTAACTCTTCCTCCCGCCATGGTTCTACCGGTAACGGATTTGGACGGTCTCCATCCGATGACCGCAAGAATCTTCCGGTAATAGATATCGTCGAGAGATGCGATTCCATCCTTCCTGCGCGGCGCAAGCAATGGAACGAAATCGCGGACGAAGTCCACTTTTAGAATGGCAGTCTTTGCTACTTCAAATTCATAGACAGCCATTTGGACATATTTTTTGCGCATTTCTTCCGCCACCATGGCAAAAGGATATTTTGTTGTGTGTCCAATAAGTGCGGCAATTTCCCGGTGAAGTTTCCTTGAGTAATGCGGTGTAAAAAAATCGAGATCCTCCGATATCCTGTGCCGGAACAACAGACTGATCGCGGTACCACCCACAAGATATATATCCGAATAACGATTGGCAACCTGCCTCAAAATCCGTCTTTGGGCTCGCTGCAACCAATGGTTATTGATTAATATACTAGTCATACCTAGTATTATCCAATGTCTATGCTATAATGTCAAGGTAAAAAGGTAAATATGAATAATACAAGCAATAACTAGTATATACTTCCTGCTTCGAGAAGGGGTAATATATTAGCCGAAGCGAACTAATATATTACGAGAAGGGTGTATAAATCGCTTTCTGTGAGGGGTCGGTTATGGGCGCACCAATCGTTGTGTCTGTCTTTTTTGCAACAAACCTTGACAAACGGGCGATTGGAGGGTATACTTAAACCGTGATACGGGGGCGAGTTGTGAAAACCATGATGCGCCGTGGGATTGCTTTGATCTGCGGCTGTTTGCTTGTTTTTCCTGCGATGGCACAGGGCAATGACTGTCTGGCGCCGCCGTCCC
>CAZGMX010000251.1:0-3625 GCA_964526865.1 uncultured Actinomycetota bacterium
AAGTTTCACGATCTCTTTTAACGCGGCTGTGTCCTTGGGATGCGCTGCATGTTTGGACCTCAAAGAGGAAATCATCTCTTCGATATCCGCGGAATTTTTTACGAGCCGCGACTGCTGTTCCAGGAATATGGCCTGTTTCTCGTCGAGGATTTTGTTCCGGTATGAGCCGTTCTCCTTCCAGCCGCCCTTTTCGATGGCCATGGTGGCCGCGATCTTCCGAAGTTCCGCGGGGGTGCGGGGGTCGTCCGGCCGGATTTTTAGAAGCTTCTCATACGCCTGGCGGGCGTCGTTCCACTGCTGTAGTGCCAGATGCAGACGCGCCATTTCCCAAAGCGGCGCGGGATCGGAGGGGGCGAGGATGTTCGCGATGACGTATTCATCCAGGGCAGCTTTTGTCCATCCCAGGCGGTCCAGGCAAACGGCGTTGATTTTGTGGAGCCACACGGCCTGGGGGATCTGAGCCAGACAGTGTTCCCAGGTGTGCGACGCGGCCAGCCAATTATTCTGAGCCATCTGCCAGCGGCCAAGGACATAGTGTCTGGCGACGTCGATGAGTTGGGGGATTTTGACCCACACGGGCCGGGGATTGGATTCTTCCACCTTCAGCCGGCAGAGATGAAGTTTGAACCGGGCCAGATGACAATCAAAACAACCTTCCAGCACAGAGCGATACAGGATGTCCGCGTACTCGTGGTTTCGCAATGCGAACGCCTGCTCGGCCTTGTGAAAAAGCTCTGCGCTCTTGGGTGGGAGCGCCGGACTGTCTGGTTCGGATATCATAGGTCTTTCGCTTGCAACATCTTACCAAGGGCTTTCCAGCAATGCAATAGCCTGATATAATAAAAAAAATGAATCAACCCATTCTAACAATTCCTGATCCCCTCCTCAGGAAGAAAGCGCAGCCGGTGGAAAAAATTACCGATGAGATTTTGCGCCTTGTCCAGGACATGAAAGACACCATGTACTATGAACCCGGGTGCGGCCTGGCGGCGCCGCAAATCGGCGTTTCCCTGCGGGTGATCGTCTATGATTCCCCCGAAGACAAGCTGGGATTTCAGGTGTTGATCAATCCAAGAATCGTGATGGCCCAGGGCCGGCAGAAGGGGCCGGAAGGGTGCCTGAGCGTGCCGGAGATTACGGCCGACGTGGTGCGCGCCGTGGTCATCCGTATCCAAGGCCTTCGGATAGATGGCGCAGAGGTCACGCTGGACCTGAAAGATTTTACGGCGAGGATTATCCAGCACGAGATCGATCATCTGGACGGAATTTTATACATCGACCGGCTGGCCCCCGCGGAAAGATCCATCGTCGATAAGAAACTCAAGAAAATAATAAGCGGGGTCGCACGGTTATGACAGAAGAAAAAGAATCTGCCCCTCTCATCCGCCCGTCTTTTTTGGAGAGTTTTTGGAACAGCGCCGTGAATTTTTCCTTTTACCGGCGTGTGTGGGACCAGCCGTTTGGGCGCAGTCTGCGCTATCTCGTTTTTCTGGCCTTGTGTCTGAGTCTTTTGGTCAGCTGGCGGATGATTGTCGATTTCAACCGGTCTGCGTCGGATTGGGGCCTGTGGCTCTGCGCGACGATTCCCGACATCAAAATTTCCAACGGCCTCGCGTCTTTGCCTTCCGGCAAGCCCAAGAGCATCATGGACGAAAAGGCCATCCTGATTTTGGATCCCCTGGGGGGGCACACCACTTTTGACGCGCAATACCGCACGGGAATGATTTTGGCCAAGGACAAGGTGATGTTGAAATGGAATCAGGCCGCGGGCCCGTCCCCGGAGAGTTCGCGCCTGGAAAAACTCATCTATACGACGGCCTATGCCGCTTACATCCTGCGGCCGGAATCATTTCACGGAAATGAATTCCAACTGGCCGGCATCCGGTCCCTGGATATCAATTCCAAAAACATCGTACTCTGGCAGGAAACCGCCCGGTCCTGGGTGGGAATTTCCCTGCCGGTCATATATTTCATTTTTTATTTGGCTGGAAAATTGTTGCAGGCCCTCTTTTTTAGCCTGGTGCTGGCCTATTCCCACCGGATGATGCGCGAGCAGGGGATGACATACTCCAGAGTTCTCAATCTCGCCATCTACGCCCTAACCCCGTCGGCCTTTTTTTCCGCCGTGGTGCAGGCGGCCGGCCTGCAGGTGCCCTACGTGGAGTGGATTGTGCTGGGCATGTACGTCGCGTTTTTGATGGGGGCGATGAATGCCTGCATTGTGCGGCGTCCCGCACAGGATAATTCTCAGGACCGGGACAATTCCGGTCCGTGGGACGGATTTTGATCTCTTGTAAGTAATATTTTGAGCAAATCTGTGTAAATATAGTTCTCGACTCGCGCCGCTCGCTCGAACAATATGTCCCGAGCGAAGTCGAGAAAAAATTGTTTAGTTCCGGCTTGTCCGGGATAGGAGCCTGTCGGACACACCATGACATTTCAAATTGTTTTTCTAGGCAGTCCCGAATTTGCCGCGGTCAGTTTGCAAAAATTGATCGAGGCCCGGGTTTGTGTCCGCGGCGTTGTGACGATGCCGGACCGGCCCAAGGGGCGGAAGATGGTGGTTTGTCCCACACCGGTGCGGCTTCTGGCCCAGAAGCATTTGCTTCCCGTCATCACCCCTCAGGATGTGAATGCACCCGATGCGCTCAATCAGATTCGCGGCTGGAGGCCGGATGTGATCGTTGTGGCGGCCTTTGGACAAATTCTCCATCAACCGCTGTTGGATATGCCCCGGCTGGGATGTATCAACGTGCATCCGTCGCTTCTGCCGCTCTATCGCGGTGCCTCTCCCATCCGCCGGGCCATCATGGACGGGCAGGCCATGACAGGGGTCACCATTTGCAAAATGGTTCGGAAACTGGATTCCGGCGATATCCTTCTGACCCGCAGCCACGCCATTGGGCCGCAGGATAATTTTGGAATCCTGCACGATCGATTGGCGGCGATGGGAGCGGATATTCTGGTGGAGGCCCTGCAAAAGTTGGAGGCCGGAACACTGAGCGGTGTGCCGCAGAATGACGCAGGGGCGACGTACGCGCCAAAGATCACCAAGGAAGAAGAAAGCATCCAGTGGAATTGGCCGGCCGGCCGGATACAAAATCTTGTCCGTGCCTTGGATCCTGCGCCCGGGGCGAGTGCAATCTTGGCACACGGGCCGGCGGGACTGGCGGGGGTAAAGCAAAAAGAGGGGATCAAGATTTGGTCTGTGGAGGCTGCATTGGATTGCTCCGCGGCGGTTCCGGATTCTGGGTCGCGCGGAACTTCTGCAGCACAAACACAGGACGATTCGTCCAGCGTACCCGTAGCGGGGACAATCGTGGAGGTCCATTCCAAAGGCCTGCGAGTGGCCGCGGGCGAGGGATCTCTCTGGATTAAGACAATTCAGCCGGTATCAAAATCGAGGATGGATGTGTCGCAGTGGCTTCTGGGACACGCTGTTTCTCCGGGAGATCGGTTTGAGTAAGAACCTGTCATAAAATATAGAGAGGTTGCAGATTTCTTGAAAACTAGAGAGCAAAAGAAAAGGCCAGCGTGCAGTCAGCGACTGCCGGGTGCCGTTAAAAAAGAGCACCAGCCCGGTGATACCAGGCGGGTGGCCCTGACCATTGTGGATATGGTGCAT
>CAZGMX010000252.1:0-3620 GCA_964526865.1 uncultured Actinomycetota bacterium
TATAGGACGTGTCGAGCGTCCGATCCCCCTGCCTGAGTATCACCGACGCCCTTTCCAGAAGGCTACCCGAGGTATTGGTGATCTTGCCTTTGATGGTGTAAGGGTTCTGCACAAGCAGAATGTCCCCGGCCAGAACGTTCTGGCCAAGAGCGATGGTATAATTGGCCGGGGGTGAGGCCTGATAGCCCATAAAAGAGGCGCTGATGGACCAGTCACCTTAATCCACATTCACCGTATAACTGCCGCGGCTGTCCGTAAAACCGGCGCTGGAGTCGCCGCGGTCGGAAACAGCCAGGACACAGGCCCGGTCAAGAGCGTTGCCCTTGGAGTCGAAAACCTGGACGAACAGGGTTGCCGGACTTCGATCAATCACAAATCTAATCGTCGTGTCCGCGCTCGTCTCCACAGTGCGGCTCTGTGAAATAAAACCGCTTTTCCGGGTGGTAAATCGGTAGCGGCCGGCTGGAAGCACTTTGCGTGCATATCCCGAAGTGCTGGTGATCACCGGCACGTTGTTCAGGGATCCGTCCAGGGCTTCCACTGCGATGGACGCGGCCACCACGGGGAGCACCGCGTCCTTTCCGGCCACGTTCAGCAATTCACCCACGAAAAAATCCAAGGTCACCTGATTGATGAAATAACGGAAAGAGGTGGTATCCGAGGTTACAGCCGCGCCGTTGGCCTGTTCGGCAAAGACCTTCCAGGTATAGGCCGTATTCATCATGAAAGATTTGGCATCCACCACCAGAAAGGTGTCTGTGGTTGTATTTTCATACTGAGACACCAAAACTTCGACATCGCCCACGTCACCCAAAGGGTTGGAGCTGTCGTCGCTGGCAAGTTTGATGTAAAGATAAAGCCGGTATAGCCTCGCTGAATCGTCATTGGCCGTATCCAGTGCCTTGCTCCACACAAATTTAATGGAATCATTGGCAAAAAGCCCCTTGCCTACCGTGTCCCTGCCGGTTTGAACTTTGCGCCAGTCGTTCACCACGGTCGTGTTCATTCCCCAGACGTCCATGATCATGGAATCCGGGAAACGGATGCTCAAGTCGTTCTTAATAGTAAAAGTCGGCGGAATGTCCGGAAGCGCATTTTTGGAGGTGTATTCCTGAGTGCCGCCGTAATTATTGAGCACAAGCCACTGGTATCCATTATCAGGCGACAACGGCGGCGGATCCGGAAACTGGCCCGAAGGATCGGGTGTACCATAAAGGATGCTGGTACCGGCAGTGAGGGCCTGCCATACGATACTTGCATTGCTCAGGTTGTCCAGGTTAATGGGCCGGTCTGAAAGGAGCATGTGGTAATAGGGTACGCCGGCCACGGATTGCCATTCAAAATAAGGCGCCATAGTGGTGATGATCGCGCCGTGGGACGGTGAAACAATTTTGGGCGATTGATCGGTCTCCACAATCAGGAAGCGCTCGTCCGAGACCGTAATCCGTCTGCCCACCACAGGCTGGGAATCAATGGCCTCCACCATGTAATAAAAACGGCCGGCCGTCATGAAAAAATCTGTGTCCGCGCCGCTGACCGCAAACTGCAGATTGGGTCTGAACTTGACGTACAAAAGTCCGTCGGATCCGCGCACAGGTTTGACCCAATTGCTGTACGGGGTGTCGAGGTGGTAAAGGGCTTCAAGATTATGGGCAGTGTCCATGACTATGTTGCCCTGCTTATTCACCGAATCCTGTTTGGTGCGGTAATAAATATTCACCCGATTGGAATAATTGGCTGTGTCGCCACCGCCCGGCACCGGAGACACCCGGATACGGACGCTGTCCCGTACCGTGTCCAGCGTGGCCGAGGCCACGCCGATTTCGATCTCATGGTGCGACAGAACGCCTGTAAGCGGAAACTTGACAATGGTCATGGCCGGAGGAGTCGCTCCTGCAAGGGAAACGCCGAACAGTATAAAGAGCAGGACGTCCCGGAACGCCCTTGCCTGACGACGATTTAAAATTCCGGATTTCATGTGTTTTCTCCTAGAAATAATAAAGCAGGCCGGTTTTAATTGAAGGAATCGGCAATAAGTCCAATTCTAAAAGCACTTTGGTGGTGTTGCCCATGAGCGTGGTCATGCCCAGGATGGGAAATATGGCGTCACTCCCCAGATGAGGCCAGCCATTGATTCCGCCAATCAGGTTCTTGTTGGTCCGCTCGCGGAAATCCATGGTAAATGTGCCGACGTTGAACCGGAAACTTTTAAAACGGCCCGCCAGCACAATTACGTGATCTATGGCAAAACCAAAATCCAGGTCGTTCACCCCCTTGCCCTTGAGGCGCCGCACAGTGCGCTGGTTACCAAGGGAATCGGTGACGATCCCGAGCACCTCATGACCCTCGTATTCATGGTATCCGGCAATTTCTCCCCGTCTGGCTCCCACTACTTTGGTGTAGCTCAGGGAAAGTTTGGAACTTTTGAGAATATTCACATTAAAGGTATGGCCTGAAGGAATGTTGAATTTCAACGGCTCTGTGGAATAATAAGAGATACTGTCGGTTTTATTGGCTTCCACCTCGTTCTTGAATTTCATGGCCTTGTCAATTATGGCCATGGCGCTTTGTCCTGAATCGGTCTCAAAAACCCGGGTGAGCGAGTCCGTGGAAAAGGTTTGAGGATCCACAAAGAAGGGAACCGCGTATTTGGCCTTAAAATGCCCCTGCGCCAGCCGGTTGATGCCAAAACGCGCAGTATAGCCGAACCGTTTCCATTTGACGCCCAAAGTCGGGGTCAGCGTCGAAAGCTTGTATTCGCCGTCCATGGTCCCGTAAACATGTTCGTTCCCATAATCAATATTGATGCCCTCTTTTTTGCCGAAGGCGTTGACGCCAATATGACCGAGGATGCTCGCTGAAATATTGCCCGCACCCTTCATTTCAAAAATGTGCTGATGCAAATTAATACCCACGGTTAAGTCCCGCATGGGCTGGAAAGCGTAACCGAAGGTTTGGGTTTGCCACCCCATGGTATAATAAACAGGGACATTGATATAGCCCCGAAGGGTGCCCTTGACCGTCACGTCCTCCCCGGCTCCGCCGGCCAGTGTCTGGTCCACCATTTCGATGCTGGAATTACCTAAAAGAATGGAATAGGACAGGGAAACATTGTGAGAACTGCCGTAGGAAAAAACACCTTTGAACATTGGCACATCAATACGGAAGGAATAATTCAGCCTTTGCTGAGCGCCAAGCCGGGGAACAAAACTTACCGAATCGTCAAGTTTAAGTTGATCTTTCCAGCCGATATCCGGCATTTCCAGTTTGATGGGCACATTAAAACTGAGGCAGGCCTGTGGATATTCAAAGGAAACGCGCGTGGGATCGTGAAGAATATCATAGGTGATGCCGGCGTACATGATGGCCTCCACCTGCCCCAGGTTTTGGTTGATATCAAGTTTTCCGGATTGCAGATCCTGGGAATAGCCCAAAGTAAACACAAAACCAACCAGAAACACGGCCCCGTACAAGAGGAATTTCATTAAACCCCCCGCTATCTTTTAAATAAATAACTGTAACTGTTCAGGCATATATCGACCGGATTTGGTTATCGGTTGTTGGTTATCAGTTCCGGAACCGATAACCGATAACCGATAACCACTCTACCCAGAAAAGAA
>CAZGMX010000253.1:0-3391 GCA_964526865.1 uncultured Actinomycetota bacterium
GGGGTCGCTCCAGAGGCGGACAAAGCTTCTGACACCGCCGGCGCCGCCGATTCGGGCAAGGTTGCGGACTCCACCGCGGCTCTGGACTCCGCTAAGAGCGAGGATACCAGCACAGTGCTGGATACAGGTAAAACCGAGCCGTCCCGGTCACCTTCCGATTGCGAAGTGGAGATCAGCCAACCGCGTGATGTCCAGGACTTTAATAAAACCATCATCGATGTGGCTGGTAAAACCATCTGCCCCAATCAGCAAATCACCGTAAACAACATCACCCTGCGTACGGACGCTGCGGGAAGTTTTTCCTACCAGTTGGCCATCCCCGACGAATGCAATCCCTCATTTCCCGTGGAAGTATGCGCCGGAGGTAATTGCAAATCAATCACCATTTCCTATGCCCCCATTTGCCGTGACGTGGAATTGACCATCTCCAGCCCCTCCAATGGGCAGACTTTTACAAAGGGAAATGTCCCCATCATCATCAAATCCACCGGCGCCAAGGTCGCTCTCAATGGAAAACCGTTACAAGGAGGCGCTGGAACTTTTTCAAAATCCATTCTGATTTGCGACCGGACCACAAAGGAAGAGATGGAACTTTCGACCATCAGCGTGGAGGCGGAAAAAACATGTTGCACCGGAGAAGTCAAAGAGGCCGCTTCCGAGATCAACATTAATATTCAGCCCGACCTCACCAACAAATCCGTCAACACATTTCCGCCGGAAATCAATGCCGTCAACCTGATGGACAAGTGGCGCGTATCGGTGCGGGATATGACCGTGAATGTTTTAGCCGACGAGGAAATCAGGCTGGAGTATTCCACTAGTACCGGCGAATACGAGAGCTTCGATTTGGCGCTCAATGAACGCCTGGACATCAACATGCTGGACGGCAAAGAGGTGGTCTATACCTTTGTGGCCAGTGACAAGGCCGGAAACACGGCAAAGTATGTGTCCCCCAGCATTTCCTATCTCTCGGACAACCCGCGGATAGAAATGATCGCCCCCCCCTCCCGTGGGGATTATTTCAAACTGCCCATAGGCCACGCCCCGCCTTTGCCGCCCCGGGAAGCGCGGACACGCGATTTCACCCTGGAGTTCCGCGTCAGCCTGCCGGGTGATGATTACCGGCTGATTAACGAAGTGACCGTGGTGGTGGCCAAACAAAGCGGTGGCACCCTTTTCAATCACACCTTCACTTCCAATCAGATTAACGATTTAGATTTCAGCATTGATTTGAATCTGGATTGGCAGGCCGAAATTTATACTTATACCATCAACGTCAAATGTTATGGCGGCAAGATGGCCAGGGAAGCCACTGGCCGCATTCGCGTGGGGAAATAATCCGCTATGATCGCTTGGCTCGCTGTCATTTGTTGCCAAGCTTGCCCTTTTTTATTAGATTTTAGAAAAAATTCCAGAATTGGAGGGCTATCCTAATGGTAAGGAACCGGTCTTGAAAACCGGCGCCTGAAAAGGCTTGGGGGTTCGAGTCCCTCGCCCTCCGAAATAAGCTTACTGTCGCTCTTTAGAGCTTGTTTGTAAACAGATTATTCTCTGAAAAGTTCTTCTTCCACCAACTGGCAGATAATATGATAGACCGTGGTATGGTTTTCCTGGATTTCCGGGGAATTTTTTCCAGGAACACGGATGTTCACATGGCCCCCGGCACAGATATAGTTCGATTTGGCGCCAGTGAGCGTAATAATTTTGCAATCAGATTTAATACCGGCCGCCAATGCATTAATTATGTTGGGGGAATTCCCGCTGGTTGAGATCAACCAGAGCACGTCACCTTTCTTTGCATGGGCTTGAATCTGCCTGGCAAAAATCTCTTCGAACCCGAAATCATTAGAGATAGAAGTAATAATAGAAGTGTCTGTGTTTAACGCGATGGCGGGCAAGGACTTACGATTTCTAAAAAAACGGCCGACAAGTTCTCCGGCAATATGCTGACTGTCTGCGGCGCTACCGCCATTTCCGGCGATCATGACCTTGCCGCCTTGCTGATAACTCGCCGTAATCAGCTTTACCGCAGCTTCAATCACGCCACTTTGTTTTGATAGCACCTCTTTTTGGGATGCGCGTTCTCTGATCAACAGCTCAATTTTTTTTTCCATCAGTACCTGTAGTGTTCGGATTTGTAGGGGCCGTTGATGGGAACGCCGATATATTGGGACTGAGCCGGTGAAAGCCGGGTGAGGCGCGCTCCGATCTTGGAAAGATGAAGACGGGCAACCTCCTCGTCCAGTTTTTTAGGCAGACGATGGACGCCCACTGACAGTTTCTGTGTCCACAGGGCTATTTGCGCGAGGCTCTGGTTGGAAAAGGAGTTGGACATCACAAATGACGGGTGCCCCATGGCGCACCCCAGATTCACCAGCCGGCCTTCCGCCAGAACAAAGATGGAACGCCCGTCCTTGAATAAATATTGGTCTACTTGCGGCTTGATATTGATTTTGCGCACGCCTGCAAGCCGATTCAGCTTTTCCATCTGGATCTCATTATCAAAATGTCCGATATTACAGACAATGGCCTGGTCTTTCATTTTCAGCAGGTGTTCCAGGCGGATGACGTCAAAGTTTCCGGTGGCCGTTACGAAAATATCAGCCCAGGCAAGCACGTCTTCCACACGTTTGACTTCATAACCGTCCATTACAGCCTGGAGTGCACAGATAGGATCAATTTCGGTTACAACCACGCGGCACTGGGCGTTTTTTAAAGACTGCGCCGACCCTTTGCCCACATCGCCATATCCGCAAACCACGGCGTTTTTACCGGCCAGCATCACGTCCGTGGCACGGCGAATACCGTCCACCAGAGATTCACGGCAGCCGTAAATATTATCGAATTTGGATTTGGTCACGGAATCGTTGACATTAATAGCCGGGAAAGGCAATTCGCCGGACTGTTCCAACTGATAAAGCCGGTGCACGCCCGTAGTGGTCTCTTCGGAAACGCCTTTGAGATGGCTGCATACCCGGCCGAAAAATCCAGGGGACTGTTTTAATTTCCTGCATATAGCTGCGTGCAGCAGGTCCATCTCCGCAACACCGCTTTTCTTTATGGCCAGGCCCGGATTCTTCTCACACCGAACGCCCTCGATAATCATGAGCGTGGCGTCTCCGCCGTCGTCCACTATCAAATCCGGACCCCTGTCCCCTGAAAATGTGAGCGCGCGAAGCGTAAAATCCCAATACTCGGTCAGGCTCTCCCCCTTGTAGGCAAAAACCGGCACCCCTGCCCCGGCAATGGCGGCCGCAGCATGGTTTTGAGTGGAAAAAATGTTGCAGGATGCCCAACGCACGGATGCACCCATGGCCTTGAGGGTTTCGATTAAAACCGCGGTCTGGATTGTCATGTGCAGAGAACCTGTAATACGGGCACCGCGCAATAC
>CAZGMX010000253.1:3401-3618 GCA_964526865.1 uncultured Actinomycetota bacterium
ATATTTTTCGCGGATGGCCATCAGGCCCGGCATTTCTTTTTCAGCAATGGATATCTCTTTGCGGCCCCAACCGGCCAAACCCATATCGTGGACGTAAAAGTCCTTTTTTGCTGCCATGGTTCGACCCTTTCCTATCAGTTATACGTCAAGGCCAATTTCCGTAAAATGGCCGCTTTGTTCAATGCTTCCCAGGTAAAATTATTGCCTCGACGGCCGA
>CAZGMX010000254.1:0-3607 GCA_964526865.1 uncultured Actinomycetota bacterium
ACATTGGCATTGTTTACTCTGACATTGCCCTCCAAATTATTGGTCCCGTTGATAGCGTTTGTCAGATTGCCAATCATGGTTGTGGCTTCGGTAATTTTCCCCTGCAGGGTCGCGCGGACCGTCGCGTCCGATACATTCGGCAATTGCAGATTCGCCTCTGCAATCGCCGCTTGAAGATCATTTTTACAGGTCGTCAACGCGGCCCGCTGCGTTTGCAACGTATCCAGATCGGCCTGGGGAACACAGAAAGTTGTGCGCAGGGTGTTCAAGGCGTCCAGTGTATTTGCGCCGGCAACTTGGTTATTATTAAAGCTAGTATTTTGCGTGTTATTCATCAAAACACATTTTGCTGAAATGGAAGGAGCAGTCTGTTGGGACTGCTTGATGCTGGTATCTGCTGTTTGAAAATTTGTCTTCAAGGTTGCGAATGCGGTCTGAACTTCCGGAGGAAGCCCTCCCCCCGGCGGCTCTGGATTCAACTCGGAGATCCTTTGATCGATAGCCGTATCCACGTTGCCGTTGTGTGTAGTAATTTGTCCCTTCAAATCGGTTATCTGTTGAAGAGTTTCGTTGATCCAATTCAAGAAGCCCTGCAATTTGGCATTGTTTTTTACTACCTCCGTCAGCAGTTCCTGTGCCGGCATCAACGCATCGCGATATGCGTCCAGCGTGTCAACATCTGCCCGTGGAACTTTCGTATCCGTCCTCAACTGCTCCAGTTGAGCTACGGTGGTTTTCTGTCCGGCCAAGTTCGTAAAATCCGTGATCTGCTGTTGTTGGTCGTCTTCCACCAGCACCGTGCACTTTGCACCGATGTTCGCCGCCACCGCTTGCTCTTCAAACAAAATCATAATCCTCTTGCTGGTGATAAGATCGACATTCTGATTGTTTGCTCTGATGCAGTTTTCCAGTCCAGGTATCCATTCATCAATGACGTTGTTCAACACAGTGAGCACGCCCATGGGTTCTGTTTCTGTCCCTGGTGCTGTCAAGGAGTCTAATTGTTCCTGCAATCCCAATTCGGCGGCAACACTTTGCTCTTCAACAGAGAGACCATCCAGCGCTGTTTGAGCCGCTTCTTTTGCCGCAATAAGATCGCCGCGTTGCTGTGCAAAACTGCCGTCCACAGTGCTGTCCCGCAGTGCCTCCAAATCTGCCAAATCGCGCTGGGGAATCATGGAATTCCTCTTCAACGCCACGATGTCCGCCAGGGAAGTGAGTCCATTGACCTGATTAGTGAAGTTGGTGATCTGCGGGTTGTCCGCATCCTCAAATACGGCGACAAACTTGTCTTCGATGGGCTGCGAAATCTGCGATTGAAAATCGTCCAGGCTGGAATAAACAAAATCCAAGTTTATCCCGAGGGTGTTGAAGGGACCCTGCACACTTGCCGGAAGCTGAGTCACGTCGCCACCCCCCGCCGGTGGATTTTCCCATTGCGCCTTGATCGATGCCGGAATCTTGGCC
Organism: uncultured Actinomycetota bacterium; assembly: GCA_964526865.1. GTDB lineage: Bacteria > Auribacterota > Ancaeobacteria > Ancaeobacterales > CAZGMX01 > CAZGMX01. The sequence goes on from CAZGMX010000254.1 coordinate 1,468, forward strand.
AACAGGCCGGCGTTTTCCTCCAGCATCAATTGCTCCGGCGTACCGCCATTGACAAAGAAATCCAGAAACTCGATTCGGTCTCTCGGCGTTGCAAAATCTCCAAAGGGTGCAAGTCGTGCGACGATTTCCTGGCGTTTTGCCTCGTCTGCAACACCGCTCAGGATGTCAGAGGGAATATTGACGGGGTCGCCCCCCAAGCCGAGATATACGCCAAGCTGCAAAGCCGTCGCGTCATCCATGGTGGAGGGCGTAACGAGTCCGGATTCAGGGTCAGTGGCCTCCGCCGTACCTGTCAGGGCCCGGGCAGCAGTTTTTATCTGTTCTAAATCCAGATCATACGTCAACAAAATATCTTCCATGGTAAAACCATATGAAACGAGAGTCTGGACTTGGTTGTAAGGCAACGTACTGCTGTCATCAGGATCGTAATCCATCATGAGGCCGTCATAAACACCCAAGAGCGCTCCCCCCGCCCCCACCACACCCTTTGCCTCTTTTTCATCCAGAAGCATTTCCTGCGGCAGGGTCTTATTTGTCAGGATCACGCCTTCGCCTTTGTCTCCCTTGCCCCACATGGCCTTGAATCCTCCGACCGGCAGAGCAACGGTCTTGCCATTGCTGGTAACTTCCACCATCTTCTCTCCGTTTTGCTCAACAATCTTTGCCACCACGTAGTGCCCCGCGCTCTCGCCCAGCGGGATGTACGCAATGAACGGCTCCTGTCCCTGGCTTTGCACAAGCGTGTCGAAACTCACTCGCGCGGAATTCAATGGCATGCCGGCATCCCCGGCCAGTTTTGTGATGGTATAGGCAGAGGTCTTCAGCTTGGCGCCCTTGACAGCCTTATCCGGCGTCAAAACCCCTTCCAGGATGTCGGAGAGAATCGCCTCGGCGGCCAGATTCTGCATGTTTGCCGCGACGGCGCGCAGACGCTCTGCCGGCAGTTTTGTCAAGGCCGTTTCCAGCCCGCCGGCCTTGTACGCCCACAACGCGCCCAGCGCGAACACCGCGCAGTTGACCAGCGCCGTGCCATCCAATGCCAGCCATGACGTGATCGTGTCCATGGCCTGCCAGGCTTTTTCCAGCGTCTCGTAACGGTTCACAAGCATTTGATAGAGCGGATTTTTTTCATCCGCACGAAGAATCTGCTGAAGGCTGTCTTGCACCTTGGCGACAATGTTTTGCGCGCCTTCCTGTATCAGCGATTGCAGAGACTCCTGAGCCGTGATGTTCTCGCCCAGGGCATCCGGCCTGCGCTCCCGCGTCAATTCACGATACAACCGCTGTGCCGCGGATTCCCGCGCGATGATTCCAGTGGATTGCACAAACTCCAGGCCGCTGGGCAGGTGCGTGAATTCGTATTTTTTGCCGCTGTCGGTCTGTTCGGCCTTCTCCGAAAAGGCGACGATCGTGCCGCGGGGATCGTACTGAATGTTCCAGCGTTCCAGCTGGTAAGGTTTCTCATAGATGTACCCCTTTTCTTCAAACGATTCCTCCAGCCCTTTCGCGCCATACTTGACATTGAACCGCGTGGTATCCAGAAGCGTCCTGTCTGTTTTTTTGCCGTTTTCTTCCACTGCGACCATCCGCACTTCGTGGTATTGCCGTATCTTGTTTTCATCCTTGCCGTTTTCATAGTACTGGATGCCGTCCTTCACGATATCGACCGGGTAGCCCTCGTTATCGACAATCCGCTGGTGATACCCTGCCAGACGCCCTTTTGTGTCGTACGTCATGGCGTCCTGGTCGATGCTGACGCTGGTCAATCTTGGCTTTCCCTCCACCATCTCCATCGCCGCCAAATCCTGATGAAACGCCGTGAGATTTCCTGCGTCATCGTATTGAAAGTCCGAACTGTCCTGAGAAAAACTTTCATCCTTTACAAATTCTTCGTTGATATAAGACTCGATCAAATCTTTCTCGTTCAGTTTTTCTGTCCTGCGGGTCGTGCGCGTTTTGCCCTCCATGGTCGTTTCCGCATTGATCACACGCACCCTTGTGTCGAGGTCATAGCTCTGTTCAAACAAAGTAACGGACTCCTTGCCTTTGGAGAGCAGCGTCTCTTTATAAGAGAACACCTGCCCTTGAACGCCATCGCCATAGACAATATCCGTTATGGATTTCTGCTCCTCCGTCACGA
>CAZGMX010000255.1:0-3600 GCA_964526865.1 uncultured Actinomycetota bacterium
AAGAGGGGAAAAAACTCCGCATTCTGCGGGACGGATTTGCGGCGATTTGGACACTGTTGAAATGCCGTTTCAGGTGAATCGTGGCTGGTTGTCAGGATAAACAGGCGGAGTTTCGTCACAACCAGGGAATCTTTCAACACGCGGAGGTCTATTGGGGATGGGGAACACCTGCGGGCCAACGCCGCGGATCGCGGCGCATCCAGGCCTTTTTGGAATTTCTGCGTCCCGCCCCCGGGGAAAAGTTTTTGGAAATCGGTTGCGGCAAGGGCTGGTTCACGGAAAGAATGGCCGCCTGCGGCGCACGCATCACTGCCTTTGACATTCAGCGCGAGTTTGTGGAAACCGCCCGGCAGCGCATTCCGGCTGGCCACATGAAGTTTCTCGTGGCGGATGGAGAATTTCTCCCCTTTCGAGATGGGAGTTTTGACGGCACGTACGGAGCGGTGGTTCTGCACCACCTTCCCATTGAAAATGTCCTGCGGGAGCTGCACCGGGTTCTTAAACCCGGCGGCCGGCTCATTTATGCCGAGCCGAACATGCTCAATCCCCAGGTGTGGCTTATGAAAAATGTCGGCTGGATCGGCCGGCGGATGGGGGAGTCGCCCAATGAGACTGCGTTTTTCAAGGGCCAGATCCGTCGGCTCCTGGAGCGTTTCGGTTTTGAGGATATTCAAATCAAGCCGTTTGATTTCCTTCATCCTCAAACGCCGGAATTTCTGATGAATGCTGTGGAAAAAACAGGATTATTTCTGGAACGCGTGCCGCTGGTGAAAGAGATAGCGGGCTCCCTGGAGATTCGCGCCGTGAAGGCGGCGAACCGCACATGAATCGATTTTGGTTCGGGCCATGAGAACGGTTGCCATCGTTCAAGCCCGTTTGGGATCTTCGCGCCTGCCAAGAAAAATTTTTCTGGATATGTGTGCTCGCCCGGTTTTGGAGCATGTGGTGGCAAGGCTTCGAATGGCCGCAACACTCGACGAGGTCGTGCTGGCCATTCCGCAGTCGGCGGGAGATGACGAGTTGGAATGCTTCTGCCAAGTCCGCGGCTATTCCGTATTCCGGGGCAGTGAAGAGGACGTCTTGAGCCGGTATCGGGACGCGGCGCGGGCTTTTCAGGCAGACACGGTTGTCCGGGTAACTTCCGATTGTCCCCTCATCGATCCGGAACTGGTGAACACGATTGTTCGGCGGCACAACACGTCCCGCGCAAACGACTACACCTGCAATGTTCTGGTCCGCTCATACCCGAGGGGTGTGGACACAGAGGTGGTTTCCATGCCGTGTCTGGAACGGCTGTTCCGGCAGGCCAAAGACCCGCGCTATCGAGAGCATGTGACCAGTTATGTCCATGACCATTTGGGCGAGTTTGTGACGGAGAATGTTTTGCGTGCGAAGGGAGACCGGTCCGATTTGCGCATCTGCGTGGACACACCCGAGGATTTTGGCGTGGTCGAAGCCGTGGTGAAAGGTTTGGACGGAGACAACAGTTCATTGGGGTTTAATTCCGCGATCGAAAATGTGATTGCTTTCCTGGATGCCCATCCCGAGATTGTGTGCCAGAATGCCCATGTGCGGCAAAAGCCAAAAGCTCCTCGCTCAGAAGAGGCATGAGCATGCGGGAAGATAATCCGGAAAATAGCAGAAAAAGAAATGGGACGCAGACGCGGCTCCCCGAGAGGGTGGGCGTTTTTTTTGTTCCCGCCAGACACGAATTGAGTGACCGGCAAATCGAGATGGCGCTGCACCGGGTGAGTTCCTCCTCTTTTCCCTGGGTGGTATTCGGGGGGAAACGCACGTCGCTGGCCCTCCTGTTTGAAACAGGAAAAGTCGCGCGGCTGGATGGCAGAGAACTGCTGGAAGAATCCGCGTTGATCAACGAAACGGCCCGTGTGTGGGCGCGCCAGTGGTGTGACCTGCCCGCCGGCATGGATTTATTTTTTGTCTCGGACTGCAATATTGGCCAGTCCCTCTATCGGGAAATTGTCTTTTATTTTCTGGCCATTCTCAAGCCTGCCTATTTTCTCACCAAACGCCTTTCATCGGGAACCATCGCCCAGTGCGTCGCCCTGCGCGACCAGGACTGGGTGGATGTGCCGCCGGAAAAATTGCAGTCCGAAGCGGCCCGGTTTGTCGGGCAGGCCTGCGGCGTGCGCTGGCTGGTCGTTGAAGAGGAAAAAACGGGTTGGAAAGAATCGCTTAAAAGGAGGTTGTTGTGGGTGCGTGATGCGCTGGAAAAAATGTGTCCTGCGGCGCCTGCAGGCCGAAAAGTGCTGGTCTCTTCTAGTCCCACTGTTGTTGGGGCGGTCATGGAGAATTTGATGGAGATGGGGCATAGGATGATGGTGTTGCGTCCCATCCTGGGATGGAAACCCCTTTGGCGAAACCGGCATCGCCACGTCTTGTTCAGGGTCTATCGCGACTATATGGACGGCGCCATGCGCAAACTCGTCGCAGGCGAGCATGAGCGCATCCAGTTGGGCTGGGAAACATGGGTCCAGGAGATCCGGCAGGGGCGGATTTTTGATTTTTGCGGAATCGATTGGTGGGACGCCGTGCGGCCGCAGTTCGAATATTATTTTTCAACGTATTTTTCTACTCTGTTCGGATATGTTTTTTTGTCACAGGCCGTGCTGACGAGGGAGGCGATCGGTGGGATCCTGGTTGATGAGGATGTCTGTGAGTTTAATCGGACGCTTGTCACGGTGGCCGGCGCCATGAGCATTCCCAGCGTTGTCATTCAACATGGGGCGCCCTTTCAGATCAATCCCACGGGATATGCCCCGGTGAGCGCTACCCGCATCGCCGCCTGGGGACGCTACTCCCAGGATTTACTGCGCTCGTGGGGAGTCCCGCAGGAGAAGATCTGCCTGACTGGGGTGCCGCGCTACGATTCGTTCCAGCCGGACGCGCAGGGGGCGGCAAAAAAAGAGGTGGCCGAAAAGACCGGCGCCTCCGGTCAGGGACCGCTGATTTTGTACGCGTGCGATCCCCCCCACAGGGAGGGCCGGGAAGATTATGTGGGGATTCCCAGCTCCCAGCGGGAAGAAGAGGAGCATCTGAAACATTTCCTGGACGGTTTGGGTGAAGTGCCGGAGGTGGTTGGCATCGTGAAACTTCATCCCAAGGACGCCGATCAGGGCTGGGCCGAAAGAATCGTCCGGTCCCATCCGGTTTCGGTGCGGGTTGCGGTCCTGAGATTATTTTCCACCCCGGCACTTCTGAGGGCCTGTGATGTGTTTGTGACAATGTACTCCACGGTGGCCATTGAGGCGATGCTCCTGGGCAAGCCGGTGGTGACGATCAATTGCACGGGCCAGCCGGATATTCAGCCCCACGCCCAGCTTGGGGCCGCCCTTCCTGTGCGTGCCGCCGGCGAACTTGGCCGGGTGTTGCGCCAGATCCTGACCGACACAGTATTGCGGGCCAAACTTAAAGAGTGTGCCGCGCGGGCGTCGGACTATTACATCGCTCATCGGGACGGCCAGTGTACCCGCCGCGTCGCCCAGCTGTTGGATGGGTTGATGCGGAAATAGGTCAGTTACGGGTCCTGTCCGGGGGTAAGCCCATTCGTCCTCGCGCGACACCCATCCCGTTTTATCC
>CAZGMX010000256.1:0-3579 GCA_964526865.1 uncultured Actinomycetota bacterium
GCCGCCGTATCCGCTCTCCAAAATTTCTCAAAGGGTCCCGCTCGCTCCCGGACAGTCGGGTTCGGACACCATGACAGACCTGATTTTGGTTTATCATGAAAATCCTCTTCTTTACTCAGTCCGGGGCACGGGGGGCTTCCAGCCGATACCGCGTCTGTCAATTCCTGCCATTTTTGACCGCACAGGGGTGGACCTGCCGGGTCGCCCCTGCGGTGTCCGAACGTTTTCACAACGTCTACTTTCATTCCCGCAGTTTCCTCTGGAAGGCGTTGTTCTCTTTGTGGATTGCCCTGCGCCGGCTGCTCCAGTTGACGATGGTTCCTTTCGCGGACGTGGTCTTTGTTCAAAAATCTCTCCTTCCCCCCGGCTGGCCGCCCCTGGAGCCTTTTGTGGCGCGGCTGGCGAAAAAACTCGTTTTTGATTTTGACGACGCGATATTTTTGCCGCCGCCTTCGGGCATCTATCGCGCAACGCCCGCCAGTGCGAGAAAAATGTTTCAAACCAGGGTGGCCCGGGCGGATTTGGTTATCGCCGGGAACCCTTTTTTGGCTCAGCAGGCTACCGGGATGGCACGGCGCGTGGAAGTTTTGCCGACGGTGGTGGATACACGGCGGTTTAGCCTGCGGCCGGATCGGCAAAATACCCCGCTTGTCGTCGGCTGGATGGGAAGCCCCAGCACGGCATTTTATGTTGAAGACTTGCTTCCCGTGCTGGAGGAAGTCTCGCGGACTGCCGCCGTCGCCTGGTTTTTTACAGGGGCGCGTAATATCAAAACGGGCAGTCTGTCTGCGGTGCGCGAAGACTGGAATTACGAAACCGAGGTCGCAAGACTGCAGTCCTTTGACATCTTTATCTCTCCCCTGCGGGACACGCCCTGGGAACAGGGCAAGTGCGGTTTGAAGGCGCTGATGGCCATGAGCGCCGGCCTGCCAGTGGTTGCCTCGGATGCCGGCGTTCATCGGGAAATCATCCGGCACGGTGAGAATGGTTTTCTGGCCCGTGGACCGGAAGACTGGAAAACCTGCCTGATCAAACTCTTAAAGGATGACGCTCTCCGGACGAAAATGGGCCGGGCCGCCAGAGCAACCGTCGTGCAATCTTACAGCCTGGACGTTATGGCCCCCCGCTTGGGCGTACTGCTGCGCACTCTGTGATTGCTCTTCAAAGTGCTTTTTCCACCGTTTTCTCAGAACCCGTGACAAGAGAATTTCCCTTCGGCAGCGTGAGTTTGATGGGAGGAAACAGCGTGTTGACAATCAAATCCTGGATACCGTTTTGGTTTTGCACGATCTCGCGGCATACGCGAAAGGCTTTTCTGATAACGATGGGAGACATCCCAGTATATTCCGACAAGGACCGGACATTCATGGTCCCTTCCCCCGTTGTTGTCTGAATCAACCCCTGATGGATGAAATACAGTTTCCAGTACACCTCCCCCTCGGAGGTCTCTTCTTCCAATCGCTGCAAGAGGCAACGCACTTCCACATCGTCTTCTTTCCATGTCTTGCGTTTCATCTGCTGGGCGGGTCGCAATTGTTCCTGGATATCGGCCTGAACACCGGCATGATCTTTTGTCCATTCCTGCACACGGTGATATATTTTAGATGCAGTGGAGAGTGTCGTCTGGTAAAGCGGGGCAATGGCGGTAAGAGTTGCTTCTCCCGGGGCATCCCGGTGCCTGACGAGACCTTCGTACAACAGATAAATCTCCCATTCCCGGCGCGGGACCGGTGTTTGAACGGCCAGCTGGATCAACAGGCGCTGGACACGCGAATCCTCAAGATATCCCGCGTCGTCTCCGTTTTGCGATTTCCTTACGAGGCTGTCTTGCGTTATTGTCATCAAATGGGGTTTTCGCTCCATGGCCGCCTGAGTTCGTTGGATGATTAAGGAAAGATGCGTCGTGGACAGTCCGAATCTGGGCTTGAGTTTCAACGTGGACGGAGTTCCTTGAATGGCGGGATCGCGGACAACGTCTTTGTACACAAGATAGATGTGCCAGTCTCTGGATGGCAATTTTGTTTCCGATGAGAGCCGGTCGCAGAGGTCTTCCAGTTTTTCCGGCTCCATGCCATTTCCATTCCTGCTAAGACGCACCGGCATATTATCACTCAAGTCGGCCAGGTCCGGGATGAGGGCTTCCTTGATAAAGGTCATTAGTTCCGGACGATCTCTCAACACCCTGGATACATTGGCAACGACTTTTCCCACTCTCGATTGAGAAACACTGCACAAGTCACCCAGCTTTTCCAGCGTCACTTTCTCCCGGATACGATCCGTCCGGATGATTTTCCTTTCCAGAAAAAATAAGGCCCAATTCCGGCGAGGAATATTCGTGATCAGAGCCAGGCGCAATAAAAGATGCTCCACAATAGGATCTTCCAGATCCCACAGTGGGATGTCTTGTGCGGATTCCTCCTGATGTGGGGGGGGTGCCCCCATCAAGTTGCTCTGGACCCTGCGATCCATTTGGCCTCCCTCTTCATCCGTCATGGATTGAAATAAAGTTTCCATTGCCTCCGCCAAATTTGCCGCGGCCTGCATGCCGGGTTTGCGCGAGACCGGCAATCGCTTCATGATTTCTTCCACCGAGGGGCGATGCCCCAATTGCGCCGTCAGCTTGAAATACGGGCCGATCCAGCAGGCGATACGCGCTGACACACTGAACCGCGACATCAAAGACTTCCGGAGGGCATTCCCCATATTCTTTTTTATCCAGAATTGGGCCGGCGTAAAAAAAGTGAAGCCGCGAAAAGGGTCATACGTTTCCGCCGACCGCAAAGCGCCCAGGAAACCTTCTTCCACTGCCACACGATATGGGATCTCCTTCGCATAACGCCGTGCTTGTTTCAAGATATAATGCCCCATGCTTTCGGCCAGGGCGATGCGGGCGGCTTCATTGCCCATTTGCACTTCCACGGACAGTTCTTTCTGTTCTTCCCGGGTGAGGCTTCCTGTGCATTTCAACCGGTATATCAGATCATCGGATGCGCGCACCCGGGGGGTGTTGAAGCGGTCCGGGGCAATGTCTTCCACGACCGCCTTGTTCTCATAACGAGGCGCCCATGAAAAAGGAGCAAACACCCGAAGCATCCGGTTTTTCCCTTCCTCCCAAGATTCTCCCCTTTTCTTGTAGTAGTTGAGCAAAGACAAAAACGACCGGCCGGAGATTGTCTCTTTACTGCTGAAATCTTCATATTCCCATTGCTCCCATGGCTTATGCCGGTGGCGGGACGCGGCTTTCAGGATCGTCCTCTGAATTTCCAGAGGGACGAGGTGCCAATAGATCGTTTTCCGGCGCAGGCGGTGTTCCCAGCGCTTATTCCATTGGATACGCGCATCCTGGCGGGTTTGTCCCACAAGATAAATCAATCCACGATGAGGATTGTCTTCTCTTGTTGCGCGCAAATGGTGCTCCAGAAGGGATTGGAGGGTGACGTTGTTCAGGGCCGCGATGGGAGATATAAAATCCTGCGGGAGCAGTGCGGCCAAGGGTTTTTCCAAGCCGATGGCCAGGTGTTCTATCAGAAGAAAGTTTGTCATGGCGGGGACTTCCTCCCACGGCACCTCCTGTCCCCG
>CAZGMX010000257.1:0-1790 GCA_964526865.1 uncultured Actinomycetota bacterium
CCGCGTCGCCACGTATGTGAAAGACATCGACAAGGCCATTTTTCTTGTCAACCACTTCGCGGACAAAGGCTACGAAACCACCGTCAACATCATGGCAATCTCCAAGGCCCTGGACATTGAACTCAACGAGGCCCTGCATCAACTCAACGAGCAGTGCAAGGCCCAGGCCATCTATGTGGTGGACAGCTATGGGGCCCTCTATCAGGAACCGATCGAGTTTCTCGTCAAGAAATGCAAACGGATTCTCAAGAACAAAGAGGTCGGAATTCACGCCCACAACAACCAGCAGTTGGCCTTTGGCAACACCATCGAAGCCATCATCCACGGGGCGAACTATCTGGACGCCACGGTCTTTGGAATGGGCCGCGCTGCGGGCAACTGTCCCCTGGAGCTTCTGCTGGGATTCTTAAAGAATCCAAAATTTGACATCCGGCCGGTCCTCGACCTGATTTCCAAAGACGTCATTCCCATGCGCGACAAGATGGAATGGGGATACGTCATCCCCTATGCGATCGCCGGAATGCTCAACGAGCACCCCAGAAGCTCCATCGCGCTTCGCGAAAGCGACAAGAAAGATCACTATCGCGAATTTTACGAGGCCCTTCGGGACGGCGACGAGTTTCCCATAAAGTGAAATACGGGGACACCACACTTAATTCGCGATAGATTAAATCGCGAATTAAGTGTGGCGTCCCCGTATTTCCCGTATTTCTGAAAAATCCTACCCCATGAACCTCACACAGTTTAAGAAATTGCCCATCCTTGGAATCGTCCGGGGGATCGAGCCGGCCGTCATCAAACCCTTGGTGGAAACAGTGATCGCCGCAAGATTGGGGACTCTCGAGATCACGATGAACACGCCCGGCGCACCCGCCCTCATCCGCGAGGCAATCAAAACATCAAATGACAGGCTTACCATCGGCGCAGGAACGGTTCTCACGATGGATTCTCTAAAATCCGCGCTGGACGCGGGGGCAACGTTTATCGTCATGCCGACGGTGGTTTCTCCCATCGTCCGTTATTGCGTGGAAAACAAAATTCCCGTTTTCCCCGGCGCTCTGACACCGCAGGAGATTTACAACGCATGGGACGCGGGGGCAACAATGGTGAAGGTCTTCCCCGCCGGATTTTTTGGCCCCGCATATTTTAAAGAAATCAAAGGCCCGTTTCAGGACATCAAATTACTGGCCTGTTCCGGTGTGACGCCGGACAACCTGGGGGCATACTTCGCCAACGGTGCGGATGCCATCGCGTTCGGGGGCAGTGTTTTTAGGAAGGAATTGCTTTCTGCCCGTGATTTCCCGGCCATCGGAAAATCGGTCAAGAAGTACATCGACGCGTATCACAGCGCCGTCGGGTGACTGCCGCGCACAACCCAATAGGGTCCCTCTGAAAATTTATACGGATGCTGCACACGGCACGCAATAAGACCTTTTTCCACCGCATTCTTTCCATAGAATTCTTCCAGAGCATAAAATCCACGCAAATCATTGGGGCCCGGATTTTCTGTCAATTTGCATTCGATCCCGATAAACCGCCCTCCCCTTTCTATCAAAAGATCCACCTCTTCTCCGTAGGCAGTTCTCCAAAACCACAAGGGCGGCCTTTCTCCCCGCGCATGAAAGTGGCGCACCCATTGCCCGACCACATGCGTCTCCCAAAAAGAGCCGGCCAATGGGGAACGGACCAGACTCTCCCAATCAGCCAACCCCACCAGGTACGCAGCCAGCCCCGTATCCAGAAAATAGACCTTGGGAGATTGGATCAACCTTTTCCCAAGACTGCGGTGA
>CAZGMX010000257.1:1800-2117 GCA_964526865.1 uncultured Actinomycetota bacterium
ATTTGACCCGATGCCTGCAAGATGGAGATCCACTGTTTCGCCGTATTGGGGGAAATACCCACGTCGCGGGCCAAATCGCTGTAAGACAAAAGCTGTCCGCAGCGTATCGCCGTGGCGCGCAACAGCCGTTCAAAATCCCTCAAATCACCGATGTGTCTGAGATTGCGCACATCGCGCTCCAAATAGGTCGTCAAATAGGAGGCATACCAATCCGATTTCTTTTTAAATGTCCCGCTGTACAATTCCGGGAAGCCGCCCTGCATCAGATACTCGCGGTCAGAAATATCCGGATTGCTTCCATGCACTTCATCAAACGA
>CAZGMX010000257.1:2223-3572 GCA_964526865.1 uncultured Actinomycetota bacterium
CTTGGGATCCTGTCAAAAAAAATCTTCCGGGCCTGCGATCCTGATCGATCCTCGTTTTCAAATACCGCAGAAGGGACGGCACATATTGAATCTCGTCTAAAATCACCGGCTCTTGAACAGAATCAAAAAAAGCATCCGGGGATTGTTCTGCCTGCAGGGCAAGAGAGGTAACATCAAAACTGTGATAAGACATCTTGGGATACAGATGTTTCAACAGCGACGTCTTGCCCACCTGGCGGGACCCCGTCACCAATACGGCCGGAAACTCCCCGGCCATGCGCTTGACGGACGATGTAAATGTTCTAGCAATCCACATGCGGATATTCTGCATTGTGATTGCAATAATATCAATGGCAATTGTTGGGATTTTTGGCAGTCCTATTCCCGCATGATTCACACCGGTGCAAGACTCGGCCTGCACAAAACCCAGGGGATTATCAAATTCAATAATGCAGTTCACAACATTATCAACCGCAAGAAACATCTGGACATTTATTTTGGAGAAGGACATTATAACTACATTGCTGGCAGCAAATTAGGATTGTCCTTAAAGATTTGTTCTTGGCACGAGTATTGCTGCCTTACTACTGGGCTACTGAGACACCAGAAATGGAGGGAACCTCATGAAAAGAGAAGGCTTCACGCTCGTCGAAATCATGATCGTCGTGGCCATTATTGCCATCTTGGCCGCCATCGCGATTCCACAGTTGATTACAAGCAGGAAGATGTCCAGACAGAACAAGTGCATGAGCAATCTCAGGATCCTAAATCAGGCCATGGAGCAAGCTGCCCTGAGTCTCGGCACACCGTATGGAACTGACCCGGGCATTGAAAACTTTCTGCCTTTCCTCAAAGATGGCTGGCCGCTCTGTCCTGTTACCGGTGATGAGACCCCCTACACCGCAGGGGCACTGGGAGAGGCTTCTTCGTGCAGCATTCACGGCATGGTGACAAATCCGACACCCTTGTCCAATTTGACTGATTGAGCGGGATAGTAAGGAAAGGAATGGATAACATGACCAAGTCAAAAGGTTTCACGCTCGTCGAAATCATGATCGTCGTGGCCATTATTGCCATCTTGGCCGCCATCGCGATTCCACAGTTGATCACGTCACGCAAGGACGCAAGGGCAAAAAGGTGCATCAACAACATGAAACTATATGAGCATTCAAAAGAACAAGCGGCATTGGCACTTGGGGCTGCATCGGGGACCGAGCTGAATTATTCAGACGTGGAAGATTTCATTAGGGATGGTCATATTGAGGATGTCATCCATATTCAATGTCCGCTTAGAGGAGATGTGCTTATCCGATTGACTCCACGCCATACAACTGCTTGTGGGTCGTCGG
>CAZGMX010000258.1:0-3564 GCA_964526865.1 uncultured Actinomycetota bacterium
TATTCAGCGCCTGCGCGAGCTCGCCATCCAGGGCGGCAACGACGCCAATGGCGCCAAAGAGCGCCTGTTCATCTCCAAGGAAGTACGGCAGCTCCTGGAACAGATGGTGGCCATCATTGACACCAGCTTCAACGGCGATTACCTGTTCAGCGGATCTCGCACTAATCTGATCCCCTACGAGCGTGTGGGTTCACAGTCCGATCTTGCGGCTGTTCCACCGGCCTATGATTACAGCGGCCTTATCATTGCAGCCAACAGTCAGGCGCAGATGACCGAACTTCTGGACAATCAAACCGTGCCAATCCAGCGTCTGGTGCCGGATACGGTCCGGCTTTACGATTCGGCCACCGGGAACCTGTTGACCGAAGGCGTGGATTATGAGGTGGATTACGGCCGCGGCTACATCCGGAACCTTACCGGCGCCGGCCTGAACGTGAACCTTGTCTTTGACCATTACCGCAAGCGCAACTGGGACGACAGCGGCGAGATCAATCGTGAGATCGAGCAGAACATCACAATCAAAATCAATCTCTCCGCTACCGAGATCTTTTACGACAAATCCACGGACACGGACGCAATCGGCCGTCTGGTAAACTTTGTGGACGCTCTGGAGAGCAACGACGGAAAGCGTGTACGGGACGCCATCAGCGATCTCGATCTCATCCGTGAACAGGTCCTTGGCACCCAAAGCCAGGCCGGCGCCCGCATTAACCGGTTGGAACTAACCCTGTCGCGCAACGAATACGCCAACACCGAAATCACGCGCCTCCAGTCAGAGATCGAGGACGTGGATCTGGCCGAGGCCATGTCCCAGTTCAGTATGCAGCAAACCCTCTTTACGGCGTCGCTCCAGGCGGGTGCCAGGGTCATCATGCCAACATTGGGGGATTACATTGGATAACAGGGAAAAAAGTAGAATTGGTATTACTATTCAACAAGGAGGAAAGGATTAAATTAATGAAATTATCGTGAGGCGTCTTCAATAATCCAAAAAGCACGGAAGCGGCTTGTGTGTGGCAGGGAATGCCGAAGACCCTTTGCAATAATGGTTGCAGGGAAGTAAAAAAGACAAAAAAAGAAAAAAGGAGTTGCGTATGCCACGCATCAACCACAACGTCCCTTCGATAATCACCCAAACGGCGCTCCGTCGGGTGGGGAGGGACATGGAAAAGTCCCTGGAGAAACTCTCCACGGGTCTCAGGATCAACCGGGCCAGCGACGACGCGGCCGGGCTCTCGGTCGCCGAAAGTCTGCAAACACAGGTTCGCGGTCTGGCCAAGGCCAATATCAATGCCACCGACGGTATCGCTCTGGTGCAAATCGCAGAAGGCGCGGCAGGTGAAATCAACAGTCTGCTGCAACGCATGCGCGAGCTGGCTATTCAGGCCGACAATGACACTCTGCTTTCGCGGGAACGGGCGTACCTGAACGTGGAATTCCGGGCGCTGCAGGACGAAATTGACCGCCTTGCCGCTTCCGCCCAGTATAACCAGCAGCATCTGCTTGACGGGACCGGTTTCGGCGCTTCGGGCGGAACCTCGTCCATACTGCACATCGGCGCAAACAACGCGTCAACCGTGGATCGGCTGTCCGTGACCATTGACGCCATCAGCTGCTCCGCAATGGGTATTTCCAGCGGCGTTGCAAATGGCGATTGCCGCATCACCACGGGATCATTCGCCTTCGCGGCCATCAGTTCCATAGACCTGGCCCTTGATACCGTGAACAGCCTGCGCGCGAACCTGGGCGCCGTAGTCAACCGCCTGGAACACACGATAAGTGTCATAGAGAACCAGGAATCCAACATGCAAGCGGCCGAATCCGTGATCCGCGATACGGATTTTGCCAGGGAAACCACGGAATTCACGCGGCAACAAATCCTTTCGCAGAGTTCCATGGCCATGCTGGTGCAGGCCAACGCGCTCCCGAAGAACGTGCTGATGTTGCTGCAATAAGACCATCCGGTCCGCAGGGACGGGCTCCGCCGTCCCTGCGGCCATGTTTTTTTTGTTGATTTTTTAAAGGCATTAAAGGATATTTTAATTTCATGGCAGATTTGTTGGAAAACCTGGTGTTCCAGGAACGGGATGTCGTCCATTTCAAAAATGGGATTCCGGGGTTTGATCAGTTCAAGCGGTACGTGTTGGTCTCCGTGGAGGAACACAAACCCTTTCAGTGGCTGGTGTGTGTGGACAACCGGTCGTTGCGTTTCGCTCTGATCAATCCACTCTGTTTCCGGCCCGATTACAACCCTCGGATTTCCAAAGAACAGCTAGAAGAACTGGAGATCGAAAACAAGGCGGATCTGACCATTTTTACCATCATTACCTTGAATACGCCAATCATGAAATCCACGGCCAACCTCATGGGCCCCCTGTTCGTCAATATAAAAAAGAATCTGGGCAAGCAGATTGTACTGGATGATGACTCTTATTCCACGCGCGAACCCCTGATGCGGGATTCCAAGACACAGACCACCCCGGAAAGGCATTGATCCATGCTGGTTCTGACACGAAAACTCGGCGAAGTTATCCGCATCGGCGACAATATCATCATTACCGTAGTGGAAATTGATGGACGGAACGTGAAAATGGGCATTACGGCCCCGCGCAATGTGAGCGTGCACCGGGAAGAGGTCTACCAGCGGATACTGGAAGAGAACAAGGCCGCGGCCCAAGGCTCGCAAACCAGGGACATTGCTCAGATCGCCACCTTCTTAAAAGAACAAAAACCTCCCAAAACCGTTTGATCGAATCCTCCAGGAAAGAAATTCCCGCACCGGTTCGTTTTTAACGTCCAGCTTTATTCTTTTTTTAAAAATCCCTTTAATTCTTACTTGGATTGGCTATAATACTTTTGGTATATAAATTGCTTAAGTTCTTATTGGATTATTGGAGACATTCGAGAAAATCAGGTTTTCAGTTAAGTTTTGCAGTAAACCCAATCCAGGGTCCGCTGCATCCAAAGCTATCGGGGAAGAGGTTTTTCCTGCCCCGCAAGAAAAACATTTTGAAGAGGTGCTTCATCATGGTCGGATATGAAAACATGCTCAGCATAGGGGACATCTGCCGTTTTCTGGAGCTTCCCACACACACCCTTCGATACTGGGAAAAGGAATTCCGGGAGTTTTTATCCCCGGTCCGCACCCAAGGCCGCCAGCGGCGCTATACTGATGAGGACATCGAACGGGTTTGCCAGATCAAAAAACTGCTGAAACAGGACGGTTACAGCATTGCGGGGGCCAAAAAAATTCTGAGTCTTCGCCGGAGCCAGCAGACAGGCCAGAACCCGCGCATGAATATTACTGAAGAGATGGCCAATCGGATTGTGGACATGGTCCGTACGCAGTTTGCCACAGCCTCCCCGGAACCATGTTAAAGCCACGGATTTGGGCGAGTCAGCCGGTTTGACGCCTGGAAAACTTGCCACGTTTGACGTGTCAAAAGTGGTCCTCCATTAAAATTGCTTTCCACCTTCTTGCCATAAATCTCTGGAAAGTCAAGCCTCAATTGCCCATTGTTTCTGAGATCGTGTCCGCTTTTCCGGATGAATTAAACTACATTT
>CAZGMX010000259.1:0-3535 GCA_964526865.1 uncultured Actinomycetota bacterium
AAAGAAAGGTATGGGGATATTTTTTTGGAATACGAGTTGGAAAGGCAAATAGACAAGGTCCTTTATGTTGTTGATACCCCTGGCCTCCTTTCCAAGCTCGTTGTGGAAGCGGCGTGTTGCAAGAAGATTCGCTTCGTCCAGCTTCAGGAGCTTGAGAAAAATCAACTTGAGACATCGTTGAGCAGTGCCAAGGCTCAAGAATCTCTTGGCGCGCTCTTGGGAGAGGAGAAGGCGCTATGCTCACAGACATCGTAGAGGGGCTGTTTTTCAAAATTCCGCTGGGGCTGGGTAAGGTCATATCAAATGTTGTTAAGAACCGGTCGTTTTATTGGGTGCTGGGGACTTTCTTGGGTCTTGTGGTGCTGTGTGTGGCGTGTTTTCTGATCGCTGAGCAGGCAGAGATTATTAAAAAGGTGACGTCTCCTCAAGACCTGCTTTGGGTAATACTGTTTGTCTACGGGGGCTACCTGTTGATTACTGCTCCTGTGTTTTTTCTCTTTGCCAATCTCAAACAAGGAAAGATGGCAAGCGGATTGATGGCGGAGAAAACGTTTCGTTTTACGGCAAAACAGATGAAAGCAGCCCGGGCCGGAGTTGCCCCGGATCGGGTCTACCTTGGGAGAAGCATGAGGTCAAAGCGCGGTTGTTATCTGTCGGATGAAATGCGCAAGATGCATTGCCATGTTGTTGGCTCCACGGGATCCGGCAAGACAGAATCCCTCATCCTGCCTCTGTTTGTTCAGGACATAGAGCGGGGGAGAGGTGTCTTGGTGATGGACGCCAAAGGCGATATGGAGACGTTGAATAAGATACACCATCACGTCAAGCGCGCCGGTCGAGAGAAGGATTTCCTTTTCTTCTCCCTGGCATACCCCGGGAAGTCCAACACGTACAATCCGCTTCTGAGGGGTAATCCCACGGAGCTCAAAGATAAGATCATCAGCTCCAATATCTGGACGGAGGAATACTACAAAAGCAGGGCGGAGGAGACATTGCTTCTGCTGATGAAGGGTCTGCGGGATGTTGGCGAAACCATCACTTTTCAGAAGCTTCACGAGCTTTTGTCCGACAAGGAAAAGCTCGTTGCGCTGTCAGAAAGGCTCAACAACAGGCATCTTCAGGATGTCATGATGGGAGTTCTTAAGAGATACCCCATGTTTCAGAATGAGCTGGCCGGATTGACTGCAGCTCTGGGATTGATTGCCGAGAGCGAGTTTTCTCAATTGCTGATTGAGGAGAAGCCTCAAATCGATCTATTGGATGCGTATCAGAAAAAGCAGATTGTTTACTTTCAGCTCAATACCCAGGGGTACGAAGAGACGGCCCGCCGGTTTGGCAGGATCGTTCTGCAGGACTTAAAGACGGTCTCTAACCACATTCAGTCCTATCTGCCGGAGAAGGAGCGGTCCTTTTTTCCTATCTTCGTGGACGAGTTTTCCAACTTTGCCTACGAGTCCTTCACGGAGTTTCTTAACAAGGCGCGAGGGGCGCATTTGGCGATTACGCTTGCCCATCAGTCCTTGGGAGACTTGCAAAAGGTAGGGGATCATTTTGTGAAGCAGGTCTTGGAGAACTGCAATATCAAGATTGTTATGCGGCAAGATGATCCGGCGTCCATTGAGACCTATTCCAGAATCTCCGGCACAGAGAAGACATTCAAGGATACCGTGCAGGTCCAGGAGGATTTCGTTTCTCAGAGTCCGACCGGCATGGGCACTGTGCGTGTTGTGGATGAGTTTAGACTCAAGCCGAATACGATTCGCGAACTGAGACGAGGGGAGGCCGCAATTATCATGAAACAGCCTTTTGTCATTGATGTGATTCAACTGGATTATGTAGGGGAGGTGCCTCAAGAAGAATACGTGAAGTAGAACTGGAAACGCCAAGAGAGCTAACAAGGCCCGGGAGATTCATTTCTTTCGGGTCTTTTTTTGCCAAAGGAGGGCCTATGCAAAAAGTACGAAGACAGCTTATCAATGCAGATTTTGAGCACATCGAATTTGGTTCGCAACTCTCGGATGAAGAAATGGAAATTCGGGAGAATCTTTTTGCTACACGAGGAATGGATGTTCATATCTTCTGGATGGACATTGAGGAGGGCCTTAAAACACTAACCCAGATACAAAAATACTGTTTTGTGCGGAATCTCATTGAAGGGTATAGCCAAGAAGAGCTTGCCGGCAAGTTAGGGATCAGCCAGCAAACGGTTAGCGAGCATGTGGTACTTGCGAAAGAAAAAATGAAAAACTTTCTGAGCGAACCCTGTAAAACGATTAAAAATCCGCCTCGAGTCACCAATATTAGGGGGGACATGTAATGCGACACGGAAAAACATGGTTATTGCTGGTCTTGTGCCTGCTTCAGACTGGAACAGCGCTGGCATTCGGGGAATCCGAAGCCCAGCTCGGGCAGTTTCTGAGTGGGATCGCGGATTTTCTGATCCACATCATTGGGCCCGGCGTTCTGGTCATCGGTATCTGCATGGGCGGGATCAGCATGGCGGCCGGAGATGAAATGGGCCTAAGAAGGGGTATCTTCGCCATGCTAGGCGGGGCGATGATCATGATGTCGCGGTGCATTCTGGATCTCATCCAGCGCCTCACGGGGTTTTGAGCATGCAGCCAGTCAAGACGTACACCCATCTGGACAAGAAAGAAAGGATGTTTGGGATAGAAGTCCTGGATTTCCTGCTTTTGGCCGTAGCCTATGCAATTGTCTTCACTGTATCCCGCAATATTTTCATCAACATTGCGGTCGTTGTAGCCGTTTACTTTTGTCTGCGGTTGTACAAGCGTGGCAAGCCTCAAGGGTACACGGCCACGCTTGTCCGGTTTTGGCTTACACCTAGATTTTACACTCTGCCAGGGAGGGAATAGTTATGGCTGATCCAGTCCGAGTCCGAGACATTCTTCATGCACGGCGCGAAGTCCCTTTCTACAACCAGATAGACTTGCTTGCAATAGAGGATGACGTGGTGATCGGCGCCAGCGGAAACCTGACTGTGGGATTCCGGCTGGAGGGGATGAACCTCATGCTTAAATCGCGCCAGGAAATCCTATCCACGGTTGAGTTCTTGAGGCGCACGCTCGGCCATTTGCCCGAGAAGACGCAATATCAATTTATTCTGAAGCACAAGTCCGGCGCGGGGAGGGCTCTGTATGAGTACAGGGATTTGGTGAAAGGGGAGGATCTGCTCTCGGAGGCGCTGGTGGAAGGCAAATTCATCGCATTGAGAAAAGAAACGCTTTTCAACGATGATCTGTACCTCTTTATCACCAAGTTTAATCAGGACAATCAAAAGCTCAGCGGCCATCTCGTTGTAGCCAACCCGAAGGCCGTGGAGCTGAGCAAAGAGGATTACACCCGCCGCAAGGAAGAACTCCTTTCGGCTAAATCCCAAATTGAGAATGCGTTTAGCAGTCTTAAGCTGCGATTGACTCCCTTGAAAGAATGGGAATACAAGACATTCTTTTACTTTCACCTCAATCCGACGCGGGCAGTGAATGTGCGGATGGGGAAAACAGGGCCTGACCCG
>CAZGMX010000260.1:0-2769 GCA_964526865.1 uncultured Actinomycetota bacterium
AACCCAAACCGTCATGGAATGGCAAACCCTTTGACAAAATGACGGCTCAAGAGATGCGTGACGCCAACAAGTCTTTGGACAAGGAAATAAAAAAAGGGGACTCCTCCGCCGTCCAGAAGAAAGCGGACTTGAACAATGCCTTTGAGAAAACACTCGAAGGACAAAAAATGAAGGATGAGGATCAGCTTGTGAAAGACAAGGACGAGTTGGCCATTCTTGAGAAGCAAGAGGATGCCTTTTCCGAACGGGAAGCGCAATTTATTAATGACCAAAGCGCGGGAAGGGAAGATGGCTCGTACTGGAATCCCCCCAATCATTGGCCTAGCCCCCCGGATGGCAAGATCGGCCCCGGCGGAGACCGAGACAAGCGGAACGCCAAACTTAAGAAGGAAGAGGAGAATGCGAGAAAGGCCAAAGAAGAGGCCCGCAAAAAAATCGATGACTTGAAGAAAAAGATCAAAGACCTTGAGGACAAGCTCTACGTCAAGACCAAAGATTTCAGGGGGGAGATTGGCACCGACTCCGATACCCTTGGAAAATCCACGGGACGCATACAAGGATCCCTGGAGACCTTTGAAAAATTTCAGATGCCGACAGTCGTAACATCGCCCCAAGGCAGCACCGGTTCAGCGAACTCGTCTGCGGCGGATAGAAGCGCTCCATCGGCGCCAAGCTGTCCCACCCCCGATAGATAAAAACCAGGGACAGCGCCCTAGTTTTTAATCCGCTTTATGGCATTTGAGAATTCGGCCGGCGGCGGCAAGAGGCTCAGGACGAGATAGGCCTCTTTCTCAAAATCGAAGAAATATCCTGGGTGGACAAGCACCTTTTTTTGGCGAAGGATTTCCAGCACCCACTCCTCCTCACTCCGGACGGCCGGGATCCGCAGAACGGCGTACCACCCGCCCTCCGCGTTTAAGACTTCACAGCCCCGGCCGCACCACGGCTGGGCCTTCAGAAAGGCGAGGTTTTGCTGGACACGCGTTTGGATCTGCCGCTGGATTTTCCGGCAAGACTTCAGCCAGCGGCCCAGCGCGTGCTGCACGGGGGTGTTGACCGAAAGATAGGTGTCGGCAATCATCTCCAGCCTTTCCAGCGCCTGTTTCTTTTGACCGGCCGGGCCGCTGACACAAATCCAGGACAATTTCATTTGGGGAAGTCCCAGCATCTTGGAGATGCCGCCCAATGAGAACGTCAGAATTTTATTGCCCTCGGCAATGCTCCGGACACGCTGTCCATCGCGCGCAAATGCGTAATCGGCAAAAACTTCATCGCTGATGAGGGCAAGCCGGTGCCGGCTGCAAATCCGAAGAAGCCGTTCCCGCTCCCATATCTTGATGAAGGAGCCCGTGGGATTGTTGGGATTGACCAGGACGATTGCCCTGGTCCTGGGTGTCACGCCCTTTTCCAGGGAATCAAAATCGATCTGCCAGAATCCGTCGTAGCGCAGAAGATAGCGGTCGATGCCCACGTCGTTGATCTGCGCCAGGTGATCCAGCAAGGGATAGCTGGGCCGGGGAAAAAGAATCCGATCTTGTGGATCGGCCAGACAACGCATCACAAAGGAATAGGCCTCACTGGTGGAGGCCGTCAGGACCAGATCGTCCGGATGGACCGCAATTCCCGGCCTGGAATAACACGCCGCAACGGCCTTCCGCGCATTTTTATTACCCAGCGGCGCCGGGTCATAGCGCAGATTGGATGGATTTGAAAGGGCGTCCAGGATGAAAGGGGGATATTCGATTCCGCACGCCGTGGGATTGGACTGCGTCAGATCGAGGATTTTTTCACCTTTCGCCCGCAGACGATTCAGCGTGAGGGATATCTTATTTTTTTTTAGATTCCATCGCGTCCGGGAGCTGAACATGGGCACAGTAAGGGAGATTCCTATCCCGCCAATTGCCGCAGAACATGTTTCAGTATTCCGCCATGCTGGTAATAGCTCAATTCCTGCGGCGTATCGATTCGCGCAAGCACGTCAAAAGTCTTCTCTGTTTTTCCATCCCGCACCCGCACCGTGAGCTTCGCCCGGCAGGACAGATGCCTGGCAATCCCCTGGACGTCGTACATCTCCCTGCCCGTAAGCCCCAGGCTCCCCGCATTCTGCCCTTTTTCAAATGCCAGCGGCAGGATGCCCATCCCGATCAAATTACTGCGATGGATTCTTTCAAAACTCTCGGCAATCACCGCCCGGATTCCCAGCAGATACGGCCCCTTTGCGGCCCAATCGCGCGAGGAACCCGTGCCGTATTCCCTTCCGGCCAACACGATGAGGGGAACTTTTTCCTTCCGGTATTTCATTGCGGCTTCATAGATCGTGATTTGCCCTCCGTCCGGAAGGTGCACCGTCCAGCCGCCTTCCGTCCCGGGGACCAGCAGATTTTTCAACCGCACGTTGGCAAAGGTGCCGCGCATCATGACTTCATGGTTTCCCCGCCGCGCGCCATAGGAATTAAAATCCTGGGGTTTCACGCCCAGTTCCACGAGATAACGGCCGGCAGGACTCTCTTTGGCAATCGCACCGGCAGGGGAAATGTGGTCCGTCGTTACGGAATCTCCCAGCATCGCCAAGACACGGGCGCCGCAAATATCTTTTAATGCCTGGGGCTTCCGGTCCATTTTCTCAAAAAAGGGAGGGCTCTTGATATAGGTGGATGCAGGATCCCAGGGAAAGGTGTCGCCCTTGGCTGTTTCCAGCCGGCCCCACTGCACGTCCCCGCCGAACACGTCCGCGTATTGCTTGAGCCGCCACAAGACCCCCGGCACCAC
>CAZGMX010000260.1:2779-3515 GCA_964526865.1 uncultured Actinomycetota bacterium
CGTCCACCTTGTTTTCTGCCGCGCGAAGTTCCTCCTCCGAAGGCCAGATGTCTATCAAGAACACGTCGTTTCCGCTGGCATCCCGTCCCAGAGGCTCGCGCGCCAGGTCAATGTCCACCGTCCCCGCCAGTGCGTAAGCCACAACCAGCGCCGGCGAAGCCAAATAATTGGCCTTCACCAGGGGATGGATGCGGCCCTCAAAGTTGCGGTTGCCCGAGAGTACCGCGGCAACCGTCAGATTGTCTTGTCTGATCGCCTGCGAAATCGCGTCGTCCAGCGGTCCTGAATTTCCGATGCACGTCGCGCAGCCGAACCCGACCAGATGAAACTTGAGCTTTTCCATCGGCTCCAGGAGCTTTGTCCTGGACAGATATTCCATCACCACCTTGGATCCGGGCGCCAGCGAGGTCTTCACCCACGGCTTGACACTCAATCCCCGCTCGACGGCCTTTTTTGCGAGAAGCGCCGCCCCCAGGATCACGGCCGGATTGGAGGTGTTGGTACAGCTGGTAATGGACGCGATGACCACCGCCCCGTCTTTGAGTCCAAACTGCTGATCTTTCACTTGGACACTCGCAGACTTTATCGAACCGGTCAATTTTCGAAAACCCGATTTGGCATCCGCCAATTCGACTCTGTCCTGCGGCCGCTTGGGGCCGGCAATGCAGGGCTTGATGGTGGAAATATCCAGTTCCACCGTCTCGGAAAACACGGGGTCCGGATCCCCATCATCCCT
>CAZGMX010000261.1:0-3497 GCA_964526865.1 uncultured Actinomycetota bacterium
AGGGAAGGCACTATTTTGGTCATCGAATTGGAGGTTCCAAAGAAAAAGGCAAAGATCGTTGTTATCGGGGTCATCCGGTGGATGAAAACCATCAAAGACGACAAGCCCTACCAGCATGGGTTTGGCGTCCAATTTATTTATATACAAAAGGCCGATTGGGAATCGCTCCAGAAATTGTTTCCAAAATTCTCCAAATCCGGCTTGAAAAAGAAAACAAAGGGATGAGAATGCACCCGTCTCTGAAAAGATTGATCGCCGGGATGGTCGCGGCAGTTGTGGTATGGGGGGCGGTGTCCGTCTGCCGGGCGGAAGAAGAGATCTCATTTTCCGTCACAGTGGACAAGGAGGCCGTCGCATTGACGGACCGGCTGGTGCTTTCCTACACCATCACGGGGGCGCGTAATGCAACGGAGCCCCAACTGCCGTCCCTGAACGGTTTTAAAATTGTGTCGTCCGGCACCACCAGCCAGTTCAATTTTGTTCAGGGCAGGATGTTTGCAAGCCGGTGCTTCACTTACATCTTGATTCCTCAAAGGGTGGGCAAGTTCACGATTGAACCGGCCCGGTGGGAATACGATGGCAGGCAATACACCACCGAGCCGATCAACGTGGAGGTGGTCGCGGATGAGTCCGCGGCAGGCGGCAGGCAGGCCAGGGGCGGTGGATACCGCGGCACGCAAACGGCCCAGGCTGTGACTCCTCAGCAGGCGCCGCAGTCGCATTCGGGCCAGCAGTTGGATTTGGGAGACCGCATGTTTATCCAGTTGAAGACGGACAAGGAAGAGGTCTATTTGAATGAACAGGTGATTCTTGTCTTTCGCCTCTACCGCCGGAACCTCGGTCTGGATGATTTGCAATATACTCCGCCGCCAACGGTTGGTTTCATTGAAGAGAGCCTGGGCAAGCAGAAAGAGACGCGAGAATTGGTCAATGGGGTACTCTACGATGTCATCGAACTCAAGACGGCCCTGTTCCCGGCCAGCACCGGAGAACTCACCATCTCTCCCGCCACGCTCAAGTGCAATATCCTGGTGCGGTCCCAGCGCCAGCGGGCTTCTGAGGAAGGATTTTTCGGCGGGCTCTTCGATGAATCTATGTTTGGCGGCGATCCTTTTTTTGACCGTGTGGCAAAATATCCCCTCGAGTTGAAAAGCAATCCCCTCACCATCCGCGTGAGACCCCTGCCCTCGGAGAACAAACCGGCGGATTTTCATGGCGCGGTCGGTGATTATCAAATGGAGGCGTGGGCGAAACCGGAGCGGCTCAAAGTGGGGGAACCCGTGAATCTCACCATGAAGGTGGTGGGCACCGGCAACGTGTCCGGCCTGCCTTCTCCCGTGGTGGAGGACGTGGAAGGTTTTAAAAGCTATGATTCGGAAAGCAAGGTAAAGCTCCAAGAAAGGATCGACACCATCGGAGGAGAAAAAGTTTTTGAAAAGGTGCTGATTCCCCAGAAGGCTGGAAAATTAAAAATTCCCGGGGTCAAATTTTCCTATTTTAACCCGAGGGTCGGCCGGTATGAGAGTCTGAGCGAAGGGCCGTTTTGGCTGGACGTAGAGGAGTCCAAGGAGGGCAGGTCTTCCGTCGTGGTGACCAGCAAGGGGGAGACGTCCGCCAAGGAGGATGTCCAGATACTCAAGCGCGATATTCTTTTCATCAACGAAAGTGTCGGCAACGTCCACAACACCCGGGAGGATTGGGAGCACCGGTGGTATTTTTGGTGGACACAGTTGATCCCGATGCTGCTTCTTTTGGGGACGGTTTGCTACCGGTGGTATTTCGAGCGGATTGGCTCGGATGTCCGCGTGGTGCGGTTCAGGCACGCGTCGGGACGGGCGCGGGAGGGGCTGAAACAGGCGCAGAAGATTTTGTCGGAGGGAAAAGAGACCGGCCGGTTCTATCAGGTTTTGTACCGGGCCTTGAGCGATTATCTATGCGACCACTGGAACCTGCCAGCAGGAGAAATAACCCCCAGCGAAGTGAATTCCACCCTGGTTCCCAAGGGGTTGGATGGGACGTTGGCTCAAAAAACATGTCAGTTGATGGAGCGCATTGATCAAGGACGCTTTGCCGCGGCTGCGGGCAGTCTGGAGGAAAAGCGAACCCTTCTTCAAGAGACCGGCCTGCTGATCAAGGAGTTGGAAAGGGGAGGTCGATGAAAAAGAACCGCGCCATCATTTTGCTCGGATTTTTTGCTGTGGGGATGGTGAGCCTTTTTCTAGCGGCGGTCGGAACCTCTGCGCAAATGTCCGTGGAAGAGAGCTTCAAAACTGCCAACAAATTGTATCGCGAGGGGAAATTCAAGGAGGCAATGGAGTCCTATCAACAAATCATCGCGCAGGGAAATGTCTCCTCTTCCATTTATTACAATCTGGGGAATGCCTATGTCAAAACAGGAGAGACGGGCAAGGCCATCCTGTCCTATGAAAGGGCCTTGCAGGAAAATCCCAGAGATCCAGAGGTCCGCGCGAATTTGGAATATGTCCGGGGACTGCTCTTTGACCGGACGGAGGACAGTTCTCTGGGTACTCTCTTTGAAAAATTTTCTCCCACCCAGTGGTTTTCCTGGCGCGAGAATCTCTGGAGTTTTGTTGTGTTTTACTGGGCGGGGGCCCTGATTGGCCTGATCGCGATTCTCACCAGGCGGAAATTTGCAAAAGAAAATTCTGTGGAGAGCGGCGGGAAAAATCCCAAGGAAATTTTGGTTGTCACGGCCTCGGTTCTTTTAGGGGCATCACTGCTGTTGGGGGCGATGTTGTTTCTCCGGTCGCCTCTTTGGACACACCCCAGGGCGGTGATTGTTGCCAAAGAGGTGGAAGTGCGCTACGGACCTGTCCTTGGGGAGTCGACCGCGTTCACTTTGCACGAGGGATCTAAAGTCAAAGTCTTGAGGAGCACGGGCGACTGGGTTCAGATTCTTTTTGCCAAGGGCAAGGTTGGCTGGGTTATGTTGGAGTCCCTGGAAAAGATATGACAGGCCGCTCACCCTTTCACCATCCTGAAAGACACGAACAAGAGCAGAGTGTATAGCGCTGCAAAAATGAAGCCCTAAAATTGATTCAACTTTCGGCGGCTCCCAAAACGGCCGCGGCGGAACCCGAATCTGTGGTATAATGCAAAAAAGTTAGGGGTGTCTATGCCAGAGAAGATCATCATATTTGATACGACACTGCGGGATGGGGAGCAGACCCCTGGGGCCAGCCTCAACATCCGGGAAAAGTTGGAAATCGCCAAACAGTTGGAACGGCTGAATGTGGATGTGATTGAGGGCGGATTTCCGATCTCCTCTCAGGGTGATTTTGAGGCGGTCCGGATGATCGCCAGGGAGATCAAGGGGCCGGTCATCGCCGGTCTGGCCCGGTCCCTGAAAAAAGATATCGACCGCGCGTACGAAGCTGTTCGACAGGCCAAGCGGCCGCGTATCCATGTGTTTTTGGCGACGTCCCCTATTCACCGACAGCACAAATTAAAGAAGGCCCAGGAGGAGATTCTCCGTC
>CAZGMX010000262.1:0-3469 GCA_964526865.1 uncultured Actinomycetota bacterium
CCGCATCTGGATTTCCGGTATTGAAGCAGTAAAAGCCAAGATTGGTATAAAAGCCATCTATGACCTTTCAGCTACGCCATTCTTTCTGCACGGTTCGGGTTACCGTGAGGGTACGCTCTTTCCCTGGGTGGTCTCCGACTTTTCTCTGATCGACGCTATTGAATCCGGTATTGTCAAAGTGCCTCGTGTACCCATTGCTGACAACTCAATGACCGGCGACCAGCCCACCTACCGCGATCTGTGGTTACATATTCGCGAGGATTTGCCAAAAAAGGATCGCAAGACCGAAGAAGTCGGCGGTGAGCCCAAGCTCCCACTGGAACTCCAGGGTGCACTACACAGTCTTTATAGTAACTATGAGAAGTATTATAAATTGTGGGAACAGAATGTTAATGCCCGTGCCCATGGTATTACCTCGCCAGTCTTTATCATCGTTTGCAATAATACCAATGTTTCTAAATTAGTCTTTGACTATATCACTGGCTGGGAAAAGAAAATTGATGAACAGATAATCGTTCAGGCTGGGCAATTGCCCATCTTTCGCAACGATGATGGCAACGGTGTCTGGTTGCATCACCCGAACACGATTTTGGTGGACAGTCAACAACTCGAATCCGGTGAATCAATGAGTGATGACTTTAAGAATATCGTTGCTCGTGAAATTGATGAGTTCAAAGCTGATTACCGTGCCCGTTTTCCCGATCGAGATACCAACAGCCTTACTGATAAAGATCTGCTCCGCGAGGTGATGAATACCGTGGGTAAGGCAGGCAAGCTTGGCGAACATATCAAGTGTGTAGTCAGTGTTTCCATGCTCACTGAAGGCTGGGATGCCAATACCGTTACCCATGTTCTTGGCGTGCGTACTTTTGGTACACAACTACTGTGCGAACAGGTGGTTGGCCGTGCCCTACGGCGAATGAGTTACGCCACCAATGAAAACGGCTATTTTGATCCGGAATACGCTGAGGTTTATGGTGTGCCGTTTTCTTTCATTCCATGTAGCGGTACAAACAAGGAACCCAAACATGGTCCATTACCCACCCGCGTTCGTGCCCTTGAACGACGAATTGCCTGTGAGATTACCTTTCCCCGCCTGCTCGGCTATCGCTATGATATGGCTGATGAACGACTCACTGCCACTTTCACCGACGAATCGCACATGGCACTTTCTACCGCCGATATTCCCACTGAAACCGAAATGTCTCCAATTGTCGGAACCACCGAAAAGCATACACTGGACGACCTGAATCGCCGCCGACCAAACGAAGTAGCCTTTTTGCTGGCAAAACTTACATTGGAGAAATACTTTCGCGACAACGATGGTAACGACAAACCATGGCTATTTCCACAAATACTCGGCATTGCCAAACGCTGGCTTGCCGAATGTATTACTCTCAAGGATAACACCTTCCCACAACTATTACTTTTGATTGAATTTGCCCATGATGCAGCCGATCGCATCTACAAGTCCATCATCGCCCCCCAAACCGACAACACAGAGGGCAACCGCAAGGGTACGCCCCTACTGCCCATCCTACGACCCTATGATAATATTGGCTCTACCCGTTATGTGGATTTTGACACCACCCGACCAGTCTATGCCACCCGTGAAGACAAGTGCCATATTTCTCATGTAGTTGCCGATACTGACTCATGGGAACAGAAGATGGCTCAAGCCCTTGAAGATATGCCTGAGGTTACTGCCTTCGTCAAAAACCACAACCTCAGTTTTACCGTTCCCTACACGATAAACGGTGAAGAAAAAAATACATCCCTGACTTCATCGCCTGTATCGATGATGGACACGGCATGGACGACTTGCTTAACCTGATCATCGAAGTTACTGGCGAGAAGAAAAAAGACAAGGCTGCCAAGGTTTCCACAACACGCACACTGTGGTTACCGGCTATCAACAACCATGGTGGATTTGGCCGTTGGGCATTTATTGAGATCGCAGATCCGTGGGATGCGCAAAATCTCATTCGCGGCTTCCTGAAACAGATGCAAGCGGAAATAACAAAGGAGAACTCATGACTAATAAGAATAACACACCAACAACAGTCGAATCCATTCGCCACAAAGACAAACGAGCCAATATTCCCACTGAGGAATTGCGCGACTTTGTGGCTAATGATGAAATCACTCCTAAGACCATGCTTTACCAGCGAGATCCGTCCCTTGATCCGCAATTAGTCTGGAAAGGCAAGGATAAACAAGACAGCGAAGACCTTGCCGTGCCCATAGTGCCAATTTACATTCAGGAGAAGATTCATCCGCGGGTAATCATTGACGCACTGCCCCGTATTGAACGGGCAAGCGACAAGAATCCTGACATTTTTACTATCTTTGGTGACTTCAATGGTGGACCGGCTGACTTTGAACAGAAAGTTGAATTTTATCAGCACGAGCAGAACTGGACCAACCGCATGATCCTTGGCGACTCTTTACTGGTAATGGCCTCATTAGCTGAGAAGGAAGGACTCAAGGGCAAGGTGCAAACCATCTATCTTGACCCGCCCTACGGCATCAAGTTCGGCTCCAACTGGCAGGTGAGTACACGCAAACGGGATGTGAAGGACGGCAGGGCAGAGGACGCCACCCGCCAGCCAGAACAAGTGCGTGCCTTCCGTGACACATGGAATCTGGGCATCCACTCATATCTGTCCTACTTGCGTGACAGGTTGGTGGTAGCCCGCGAGCTTCTTACTGAAACTGGAAGCGTGTTTGTACAGATCGGGGATGAAAATGTGCATCTGGTGAGGTGCGTGATGGATGAGGTGATGGGGGCGGAGAATTATGTTAGCACAATCTACTTTATTACAACGGGTGGCTTCCCCACAAATGCTCTGAGTCGTATTGGCGATTATCTCATCTGGTATGGAAAAATTGCCGAACATGTGAAATACAGACAGCTATCTACGCTCAAGGGGAATGAAGATGTTGGAGACGACGCATATAAATACATTGAGCTTGCAAATGGCTCTCGCCGTCCAATGACAGCAGAGGAGAGAAACGGTGAGAAGCCAATTCCAACTGGTGCGTTTATCTATAGATTTGGCGATCTTTGCGGACAGGGAGTTCCAAATGTGGACACGCCCTTTGAGTTTGAAGGCACAACTTATCGTCCTACAGCTAATAGCCATTGGAAGGCAAACTATCCAGAAGGATTGAAGCGGCTGCAAGTTGCTAATCGCATAGGACTGGCAGGAAACACTCTGCAATATGTTCGATTTCTGAAGGATAATCCTGTGAATCCAATCTCCAACGCGTGGATGGACACTGGACACGCAGGATTTGCTTCCGAGAAAATGTATGTTGTCCAAACCAACTCCAAGGTTATTGCCCGTTGTCTCCTCATGACCACCGATCCCGGCGACCTTGTCCTCGACCCCACCTGTGGCAGTGGCACCACGGCCTATGTCGCCGAGCAATGGGGCCGCCGATGGATCACCTGTGATATCAGCCG
>CAZGMX010000263.1:0-3469 GCA_964526865.1 uncultured Actinomycetota bacterium
GAAATGGAGCCAACGAATGAGGGCATGAGGTTGATTCTGAAAGATGGTGAAAAAACCTACGAGACTGTAATCAAGAAGGAGTATTCGATTTATATTGCGAATCAGGCAAAAGAGCGGTTTGATCAGGAGATGGCAAGTAGGCGTGCAATGATGGAAAATGCAATCGAAATGCGTGAACAAGCGATAAAGTATTACGAGGCAAAGGGCATGAAGGGGATGGCAGCCATGCTGAGGGCGGCTGAAAAAGAAGAACAAGAAGCACTGAGGTAATTCGATGATGTGCTGGAAGCGAACAATAAGGTTCTTGATTCTATCACTCAGCCTTACCTTGGGACTCGAATCATCTTGCTTTGGCTGGGCCAGTAAGACGAGGGTTTTCTTCGGTGATTTTACTACGCACAAGCGACTCACGAAGAGCGCGATTGCGCAGATTAGCAAGACAGAGTATGCAGACGTACATTTCTTCCAAGACATTCTGATCGAACAAGCCAACAATGAAGATGCCCACAAAGTGGGCAATGCCAATCTCTGGGCGCCACCTGCTAAATCATGGACTGACTTACGGAACGCACGCTACAAAGCTAACGGCTTCCAAGAAGCCTACAAATATCTTGGCTGGCAAATCCATCTTGTGGAAGATGCCCAAGTGCCTGCCCACATCAAGCAATGCAATCATGGAAACAGAGGGTTGCTTGTTGATCCGGATGAAATGGAATGGTACACGATGACGCATCATACTGAAGTGCCCCATGGGCTTTCAGACACAGAGTGGTTCGGCAACGATGCAGAGGGGCATAGGTGGTCCTATTGGCTTTCTGATGGTGAAGATGATGATAGTCAAAATGAAAAGTTAGGCGATGACACATGGACCTGGATCGACCCCAATGACCACTCAAAGGGGACCAAACCCTACAACGACGCAACAACGCCCGACGGTCCCGCCGAGTGGGGCATTCATTCCACGTGGGGAACCTACGGCAAAGGGCATTACCCGGAAAACATTATTCCCGGCAACAATCACGGTGGCAAAGACAGCGAGCCGTTTAAACCCTTTACGGGGATACACGATGACGATGGGGACTGGTTTGAAGAGCGACCGCGCAAGGATATTGTCGAAGACCAACTCTTCAAGGCGCGTGAGACCACGATAAAATTCTTACAAGAGGCATCCGATGCCTTTCCTCCCCTGGTCCGCTTTTTCAATGTCGCTGGGAAAAAGGTCACGAAAGGCAAGAAGACATTTGTCTGTGTCGGACCAAACAAGAAGAGCGAGATAACTTTTCAAGTGTATGAAAACAGGAGCCAGGAAGTTGGAGTACATTTATGGCTTCAAGAGACTGGGGCAGCCATTCATAACAGCGAGGGAAGCCACACGGGCAAATGGGATGAAAAGAATAAGGTCCAACTAGGGCAGGGTGATCAATTGCCGTGGCAAGGCCATTTTTTACTTAAATGGGGTGGCGAGGCTGGGGGATCAAAGGCAAAAGAAGGGCGCTATCACCTGGCAATGAGTGTCACGGATGAAAACGGAAACAAGAACCCCGAAAGCACAGAGAGTTTCGACAACAACAAACCCATCCCCGTCATCATCGACGCGAAGGCGCCGCGCATAGACATCAGTGGCGCAGTGGATGGTGGGCGGTACACAAAGGCTGTGTTGGTTGCGTATCGCATCAAGGATAGCTATTTGGATCCTGCCACCGTGAAGGCCAAGAATATCCCCAAGTCAGAGACGATTGTGTTTTTTAAGGGGACGGACAAAGAGTTCACGGTCGTGACGGGGAGCAAGAAGTTTTATTCGGCGGGGACTTACAAGATCGAGGTAACGGGCGAAGACCTGGCGGGGAATCCGAATAAGAAAACAATCGAGTTTAAGATCGAGGCTCAACGGGACATCAATCCGGACGACAACGAGGATTCCTCAACGCCACCAGTGCTGATCGGGTCGGATGAGGATGCGGACAAGGACGGGCCGGATGAGGATGCGCCGGAGTTGCCTACCCCCCACCCCACCCCTCCCCCTCAAGGGGGGAGGGAGTATTCGCAGATAGGGGTTTTGGAGTCGGGATTCTACAAGGAAATGATGCAACTGTTGGGGTCCATCAATGTGCCTTTTGATTTGGTGGATCCCTTTTATTTCCCCCCTTTGTAAGGGGGGATGAAGGGGGGGGTAGAACCACGGGCATGAGATCGGTTGGTCATCGTACTCCATGAAAACGCTACTGGCAGGCAGAGCGCTTTGGTAGAATAGGCACATACAGACAGGGATTTCTACGACCTGTCTTTTTTAGTCTGAAAGGCAATTTATCGTGAGAATGCCAATAAAAAGAATAATCGGGTTTGTCGCCTTGCTGATCGTTGCTGCGGGGATTGGGTTTTGGTGGAATTCCAAGAAAGCCTCCGAAGAGTTTGTTGATATCAGCAACACTGACTCGGCAACGCTCCAGAGAAAGCCGCAAACAAAAGAGGACCTAAAGGTTTTAGCCTCATTTGTGCATGCAAGCAAAGAGGATGAGAAGATACAGTCTGCGTTTCTGGGCATTGCGGGTGTAAGAGATCAGGCCTTGAGTCCGGATTTGGCGAAGATGTGCAGGAGCCAGGATATCAAGGT
The DNA here is from genome assembly GCA_964526865.1 of uncultured Actinomycetota bacterium. GTDB lineage: Bacteria > Auribacterota > Ancaeobacteria > Ancaeobacterales > CAZGMX01 > CAZGMX01. Next base: position 2,612 of record CAZGMX010000263.1, read on the forward strand.
AAGGATAGCGGCGGTGAGGGCAATCGGGGACATGCGAGATGAGAGGCACGTGGGTCTCTTGAAGGATTTATTTGGTGAAGCGGACAGGAACAGTTTTCTGAGGCAATTTTTGGGGCCGAAGGAAGATGATTGGGATAGGAATGCTTGGCAAGAGGTGATGCTGTATCGGGCGGAGGTATTGACGTCCTTGGCCAAGATTGGCAACCAGGCGAGCTGGGACTATCTGATGGGGCAATATGGAAGGCGATCGGACACAGATTCCATAGACAACCGCGTGGTAGCGCGGATCATGCTGGAGCAGGGCAAGGACACGGGATTGGAGAAGCTGCTGGGGGCCAAAGGCCAGGGGGCAGCAAGGGATCTTGGGGTGGCGCTCAGCGATGCGCAGTTAGAACCCGGTATGAAGCCCGAACTTTTGCGAGTGATGGAAAATGCGACCCTGGACGTGGAATTGCGCTCGGCGGCGATGTATGCGCTAAGCAAGATAAAAGACCCCAAAGACACTGAGGTATTGGATCGCATAAGGAAGATGGCCTTGGACCCAGCAAGTGATTTGAGGCAGCAAGCGATACTGCGGTGGGCAGAGATGGAGCCGGGTGAATTTGTGAAGGAGGCAGAGAATATATTTGAGAGTGGCGATTCAGAGATTCGCGCACAAATAATGGAAGGTCTTAAAAATGTGCCGTTTGACCAAGGAAAAGATTTATTGGTGCGCGGCATAAAGGAAGGCGATCAATACGTAAATTGGATCCCGGTAGAGATATTGGCAGCCAGCGGGCGAATCGAAGTGGTAAGCATACTTAGCGAGGCACTGCTTATTGCGGATGGTCCTCGCGGAATTTTTCGAGCCGCTTCTCC
>CAZGMX010000264.1:0-3456 GCA_964526865.1 uncultured Actinomycetota bacterium
TTTGCCGTAGCCCAAAGCGCACTTTCTGTGACCGATCGGCCTGTTGAATTTAACGAAACGGCCAACACGATCAAGATCGGCAGTATCGCAGGCACGGCGTTTATGGGAGACATGGCCACGGGCGATTACTTCAAGAAGACAGCGACGGGGATAGAGTTGAAGAATGGGGCGCAGACGTTTGATTCTGCCCAAGTCTCCGGGGTATTGGATGGCAAGCAGATACAACTCAATACCATGGCCGGCGAGGACGAAATACTCCTGGCCCGGAACATGGCTACCGAGCTGAGCGCAAAACTCAGCAAACCGATTAGCGATGTGACGACACTGGAAGAACTGGCGGCGTTGAGGACGGAACTGGCAAACGACGCAACGGAGCTGAAGGCGGATGTTGCGGCGGTGAAAACCGGTGCGGAGTCTCTCGTGAATAGGATTCAGGCGGACGCAAATACCGCAAAGACAGCTTTTGTTGCGACGCAGGCCAGCAGGACGGCCGGATTCTATAGCGCGGAATTTCCGGCGGAGTCGGCAACACTCTGGACTACGTTGAACAACAAGGTGACGGACTTGCTGGCGTCGCAGGCCACGCCGCTGGCGGACATTGCCAATGTCGTGACAACCAAGTCCGCGCAGGTGGACAGCGCCAAAGCGGTGTTGTCCGCGGCCATGGATACCAAACAGCAGGCGCTCATCGCGGCGATCACTGCGCAGAGAATCAGCGATCTCATGGCGGATACGACAGGATTTATCAACTCGGCAGTCGTTCTTAAAGATACCGTAGTCAGGGCGGTCTACAATGCCTTGCCCGCGACGGTGCCCGACGATCAAAAGGTTGCGACGGCCAAGGCGCGGCTTTTGGAAGTGGATGCGGCGTTGACAACAGCGGCCAACGACAAATTCAATTCGTTCACGCCATTCACCAGCGCCATCAACAAGATGAAGGGATATGGGCTGAGCTCCTATGCCTCGACGCTTATCAAAGATACCTTTACTGCCAAGGGATATGCGGTTCAGTACAGCACAACGACCCGTCAGGTGGCGGCGGGCTGGTACACAGATTCGCAGGGGAGCCGTGTGACAGCAACCTATTCCTACGACACAGCAGGAGTGAAGACTTCTGCAATAACCAAGTCCTATGCTCCCAGTGCGTCCGCAAGCAAGCCGTCAAGTGTGACAACAATCTCCTATGCCAATGGCAATTGGCTGCGCCAGGAGACGACAAACTATACCTACGGTGCCGGTGGCGTGGCTGCTGTCTCATCGTCGATGAAGGCGGATGTGGTTGTTAACGCAGGCGGGGTGAAGATCGGCGAAGACTATAAATCTTATGACTCGAAGACCAGGCTCTATCAGGAGACAAACCGGTCCGTGGATACGGATGGTAAACAGACTCAGTTGACGGTCAAGAAGTACACCTACGACGGCGTGAGCGGCGCCACAACGCAGGATTCTGTGACGATTTATGACGCCGTCAACAAGCCATTAAGCTACACGGTTAATAAATATGATGGTGCGACGGGCAAAAAGACTCAGGACTATGTTGTGACCTACGACGACCAGAGCAAGCCTCTGCGCTATGTGATCAATACGTACACCTACAGCGGGGATGCGATTTCTTCGCTGGAAGTGAAGGACATTTCATATACCGCCGCAGGCCGGACGATCATCACATCGACCTGCCTCAATGGGACGCAGCTAACCAGGGAAATCCGGCAGGAAGTGGATACTGCCAACAAGCTCTTGGGCAGCGTCGTGACGGACACCATCTATACAGATGCGGGAGTCAAACTGGAAGAGATCATCCGCACCTACAACGGTTCCAACATACAGATGGGGGAGAACCGCAAGCTGTATGACGCGCAGGGGAACGTAACCAGCGAGGGGATTTCCTATCAAGAGCAGGCGTTGATTACGCTGGGCTTTACCACGGCGACGGCAAAAACGGTGCTGGACATAGGCAAGAGTGTTGTTAACGGCATTCGAGACGCGATCGCCGCCGTACTCAATGCGCCGGCGAGCAACACGGTGCGCCAGGCGTTGGCCAGATACAACTCCGCGGTCGTGAATACCGCCGACGGTCTGACCCGGCTGACCGACTATCTCACCAGCCAGGTGAGCACGATCGTGAACTGCGCCGTTTTCGCGGCTGGGTTCATGGCGGCAATCAACAACATCGCGCAGGTACGCGACACGGCATTCTCCGCCATCTATTACGATGTTATTTATGGAGTGATCAAGCCGGATTCGGCCGGACAGGTGACGAACTCTCTCTATGCCTTGCAGCAGGCGGCCGCCAAAATCAATTCCAACCTCAAATGGGAGGCGGCAAAACTGGATTATGCAGATCTCATCAGCAGGACGGACGCCGGTGGAAACACAGTGGCGCCGTTGGTGACACTGCCGGCCGTGCTCACGTTTGGCACGAATCACTTTGCCGTGCTTACCAGTGCAGGACCGGAGGGAGTGACAGTCAACGACGGCGGCATACCCAGGACCCTCTCGGTTAGTGAGTTTACGGCGAAGTGGGATGGAACCATCCTGGGGACATTGTCGAGCGCCACGCCGTCCACAAAGAAGTTGTCAACAGCACAAAAACTGGCTGTTCGCGGCGCGGATACAACGACAGCTCCGCCCGTGGATGATTTTGGTGTGCCGGCGGTCGGTGATTTGGGATTGGATACGTCAAGTTTTGATCTTGATTTTGGCGATGTTGGCGCGATCGATCCCGGTCTGTTCGGTGGTTTTGATACCGGGTCGGCGGATTTTGACTTCATGGGGACTGGATTTGATGCCGACTCCTTTGATCTGCTGTTTGGAGAATTTGGGTTAGAGTCAGGGTCGGGATTGTCATTCGAACAAACAGCCGATCTTCAGTCTGCGGCGGCCATAGAGGGAGTGACCTTGAACGAAGAGCAGGCAAACAGTGTTTCCTCCATTGTCGGGGACAGCATATTGACCGATGAGGAAAAAGGCGCGCAGATTGCTGAAATCATGGCGCAGGCCGGTGCCAACACCACACAGCAGTCCGACCTGATCAACATGATCAACGAAATGACTGGCTTGCAGATTGTGGTACCGGCGCCGCCGTCCATCGAGGGGACGATAACGGAAGACGTTACGCCGCCTGCTGGAACGGGCGCCGTGACAGATCCGGCGACAGAAACACAGCCGCCAGCCGTTCCTGAAACACCATCCACCTCAGAAATAACGCCCACGCCTGTGCCAACGACACCGGCAACGCCGACACTTGAACCGGTGACGACACCTATGCCTGAGCCGGTGGCAGAACCAGAACCGGCGACGACTCCCGAACCCGAGGCGGAGGTCCAGCCGGTGGAAGAAGATATTACGCCGCCGGCTGAAACAGTTCCATCGACAGAACAACCGGCAGAAGGTCAACCGCCTGCGACTTCTACGATACCAGGAGAGGAGATAATCGAAACGCCAGTGGTACCGCCA
>CAZGMX010000265.1:0-3428 GCA_964526865.1 uncultured Actinomycetota bacterium
GAAAATAAAATAAATGAACCCGTCCCCTTTTTTTTTTTTTTTGTGATTCTTCCGGATTTGATGCAGACCGTGCAGTCTCGCTCTTTCTTGGCCGCGCCGTTTATGAGGATGCGAACGGCCTGAAGATTGGGAAGAAAACGCCGGGCGGTGATACCCGTAATCTTTTTTCCGACCCCGCCTTTACTCTTGGCGAGACCGCGCCGCTTGATCGTTCTACCCGCCATGGGTTTCTTACCGCAAATTGCGCAGATTTTTGCCATGATAGTGGTACCTCCAAAGGGCGCTAATCATACCAAAAAATTTGCGTAGCGCAATTCCTTTTCCGCGGATAGGATATTCACGCTATGAATAAGAACATCGTGCCGGTGCTGTTGGTGGCGTGGTCGGTTTTGGTCGGATTGTTGTATTGTCATCATGCGTTGGTGGAAAAAGTTGCCACCCGCCTTGTGTTTTGATTGCGCGATGACACCGACCATTCTGGCGATCGGATTTTTCATATTGTTCCTGGGGGTCGGAGAACGTGTCTGCCGCCTGGTCCGGGTGCCGTTTGAATCTCTTCCACAGCAAGTGGCTTGCTGCGGTGCGCTGGGGATGGGATTGACCGGTTATGGCGTCCTTGTGGTCGGTCTGACGGGCGGAATGCGATTTGCGCCCCTGGCGATTTTGTGCGGTGTGTTATTTTTGATAGCACTGGCGCCCGCATGGAAAATAATAAGGCAAAGTGCGTGCGCCGCGGCCCGGTGGATATCCAAGGCAGGCCCCGTCGGGCTCATTTCATTGGCTCTTGCGCTGGGGGCGTTGCTTCTGGGCTGGATCGGCGCCCTGGGCCCGGAAATCGGCAACGATGCCCTCTGTTATCATCTCAATTGTCCCAGGCTTTTTCTTTTGCAGGGCCGAATCGGCTATATTCCCTACGACGCAAACTCTCATTATCCCTTCCTGTTGGACAATCTCTTTGGCGTGGGATTGGCTTTTCAGGGGCCGCAGTTGGCCAAGATGTTTCATTGGATGACGAGCCTGTTTGCTGCGATTGCCTTGACCGGTCTGTTGCGCAGAGACATGGGGGTTTCGGCGGGGATATTTGCTGCGGCCATATTTCTGTTGATTCCGGGAGTGTTGAATGAGTCCGGGATTGCCTACGTGGAGGGGGGACTCGTGCTGTTTTGCGTGGTGTCTCTGGCCTCGTTCGTCCGATTTTTGGAGGAACGGAGGATGGTTCACGCGGCGCTGGCTGGGTGTTTTCTGGGGTTTTCCCTGTCGGTAAAAAATTTGGCCGGTGTCAGTGCTGTGGTGATGGTGCTCATCGTATTAGGATTTGTACTCTCGCGCAAGGCCCGCGGATTTGGATGGGGGTCTCTCGCGTTCATTGCGTGCGCATTTGTCTTTTCGGCATTTTGGTATCTCAAGTCGTATTGGGTTTTTGGCAATCCCGTGCATCCTTTCTATGGGGAATTTTTTGGCAAACCTTTTATGCCCATGAGTTTTCACCAATACGACAAGCAGGGGATGGGAAATAGCCTTCTGCATCTGCTCACCCTGCCGTGGAATGTCACCCTGCACCCGGAGCGGTTTGGGGATTTTGGAGACCAGGCGGGGCCCATGTTTCTGGCGTTTTCTCCGGCGTTGATTTTTGTGCGCCGGTGGTCTCTGCGATGGAAGGTCTTGGGGGTGTTTGCGCTTCTTTCTTTTCTGATGTGGTTTTATATGGGGCAGCTGATGCGTTTTGCGTATGTCCCGTTGGCCGTCCTGTCCGTTTTGACAGCAGGGGCGATTCTGGCCGTCTCCCTGGCCCCGGGGTTCTGGAATCGCGTACTCCGAGGCATGGTGTTTGCCTTCCTCGCGCTGGAATTATTGCTGGGTTTCTATCACTACCGGCACAGCATCTGGACATTTTGGAGTTCGCCCAGGCAGGCGCAATATCTGGCAAAAAGCGAACGGACGTTTGAACTTTCCCGTTGGATCAACGCGAATCTTCCCCCGGACGCCAAAATTCTCAATGCCGACGAGGTCCACGCGTTTTATATCCGCCCTGCCATGGTGCGGGAGTCGTATTACTATCTGTGCACCCATTACGACGAGAAATGCAAGAGCCCCGAAGATGTGATTGCCCGGTTTAAGAAAGAGGGGATCACGCACGTCCTGCACGCGATTACGACACACACTTCCAAAGTGCTCGAAAAGGCGGGACCTTTCCGAATTCCTGCTCTGCTGGCGAATCCCCAATCGCGGGATCGTTTTTTCCGCCTTGTTCACCGTCAAAAGTTTGAAGGGGTGACGGGGGAGCGGGTGGAATATCTGCTCTACGCTCTATGAGGTACCGTTACTACTGGTGTCAGGTTGGGTTCCAACCTGACACCAGTAGTAACGGTACCTCTTCTTACGCATCCTGCCAAAAAAGTGGGCAGAGGTCCTTTCATTTTCCTCATCACGACAAAATAAGCACTCATATCATCCAGCCGGAACTTCACTAATTCCAACACATTGCATTGATTTTTAAAAAGATGTTTTTTGTTCGAGTTGGTACAGGATTTGCCCCCAGAGAACTCGCGAGTGGGTTGGATCGTATTCTAATGATTGTGGGGGCGGGCAATGAAACAGAAACACAAATTTCTCTATCCGGAATATCCTCTCTACGATCCCGGTTTTGAACGGGATGCCTGCGGGACGGGATTTGTTGCCAATGTTTCGGGGGAGGCGACCCACGACATCCTGAAAAAAGCGATAGAATCGGTGATCAATTTGACGCACCGCGGCGCTGTGAATGCCGACGCGAAAACGGGAGACGGGGCCGGCATTCTTACCCAGATTCCCCGCAAATTTTTTGCCCAGGAAATCAGAAGGGCCGGCCGGAAAATCGGTCGCATCGAGGACCTGGCGGTGGGGATGATTTTTTTTCCACGGGAGGATGCGCCGTACGATCGGTGCCGCCGTATCGTTGAAGATACGATCGTCAAGCGCCGTTTGCGCCTGGTCGGCTGGCGCACTGTGCCTGTAGAGGTTTCCGTCCTGGGGGGAAATGCCCAGAGTTCGCGGCCGCACATTGAACAGGTGCTGATCGAAAGGACGCCGGCAGTCCGGGAAGATTTTTTTGAACAGACGCTGTATTTGACGCGCAAGGAAATAGAGAAAATCGCGGCACAGCAGGGGCTGGCGGAACTCTATGTTCCGTCTTTTTCCAGCCGTACCCTCGTGTACAAAGGCTTGGTAGTGGCTCCTCAGCTGCCCCACTTCTATCAGGATTTGAACGACCCCATGTATGAAACGGCGTTGGCGCTCTTTCATCAACGCTATAGCACCAACACCCTGCCCAATTGGTGCCTGGCACAGCCGTTCCGGATGCTTGCGCACAATGGGGAGATCAACACCCTGGCGGGCAATCGCAATTGGATGCGCGCGCGGGAGTCGGAACTGGCGCACGCGTTATGGGG
>CAZGMX010000266.1:0-3412 GCA_964526865.1 uncultured Actinomycetota bacterium
CTTGTATCCAGTCCCGCTTCCCAAGCAATGGCGGTCTCTTCTGTTGTCCGGGGCATGCTCGAGACTCCTTTTCTCGCCAAGGCCCTCTGTCGCACTTCCAATTTGTGCAAGGCCTTCTTTTTTTCCGTCATCCGTAGATCTGCCTCGAGACGGGCGATATCGACTTCTCGCGCCTCGCCGGGAGGAACCGTCCGGTCTGCCGCCGTTACTGCCTCGGCCCGAAAAATCAAGCGGCCGTTTTCAAACGCCGGACGGCAGGAAGTCCTGTCGCCGCCGGGCGTGGACAACAGAGCCTCCAACCGCTGGAGAATCGCCGCCGGCGGTCCCGTCTGGGCCGGGGACATCCACTGGATAGGCACGCTGGGATCTCCGGCCGCCAACACCCTCAGCAGCGCCGCCGTCAATTTCGTGGAAACGTAGGGATAGCGGAATTCATCATCGCCAAACAAGTCCCGCGCCATGGTATCCAAGAAGCGCAAGGGATCGCTTTGCATCTTTTGCCGTAAGAACTGGTGCTGTTTGGAATTTTCCCCGTACATCTCAACGACCAGACGTTCGATCTCTTGGCGCGCTTCCCAGATCCCCTGCCATTGATGGATGTAGCGATCCACAAACTGCGCCAACAAGCGGTATCGCACCTCTTCACTGTCGCGGAATTCCGGCAGACGCGCGATAAATCTGATCTCCGTTTCCTTGCGATCCTTGTTGTCCTGGATCACATACTTTTCAGGAGTGAAGGCAATTTCGTTGTCCAATTTGAGGATGCTGCAGCGACCGGTTCCCAGGGCGGGCAGATCGACCATGTAATTGACGGGAAGTTCAGGGCGGTTCAGTTTCAACATCTTGCGGTCTCCAATGCCCACAAAATCGCACGCGGCGGCCACGCATGCCAAGGCTTGAAGCAAGTCAGCCCGCCTGCCCATATATTCCGGCTTGAGCACTCCGGCCTGGTCAAACAAGCCCCGTGTCTCCACGCCATGAAATTCCTGCATGAAGAGACATCCGACAAATCGCCCCTGCACCCGGGAGGAATAGCTGCGGGCGATCACATGGGGCAAGCCCAGCAGGGCGAGATATCGCATGCAAAATTCCTCGTTGAGCGCAACCGGCCGGCCTTGCCAGGACCGCTGGGGTGGCGTCACACCCTTGAGAAAGAGCGGCAGGATCCGCCCGTTCAACTCCAGTTCGATCCGGTAGACAACTCTGGCCGGATCTTGGGCGCGGTCCGAAGAAAAATCCCAGACATAGCGCACGGCGATTTTTTTCAAGACTTCATCCGTTCGCAGATATTCCCGCACAAACTCCTCCTGGCCCGGCAACAGATCCTCCCGCCGCCGGGACAAGGTTCGGACAAAATGATCCAGCCAAGCGGTCACCACGTTCGATTTCATTTTGGCACCAAAAATCTTGAGACGCAGAACTTCCGGCATTTCGTTGAGAAAATTGCGGTGGACGGCACGAAACCTTTTAATGACCGGCGCGGACGAATCGGCCGGATACATCTCCAGATCAAGACGCCCCTCATCCAGCAGACTGAGGAGCAATTCCCCGTTGTCCGGCCGGACGCACTGCCTGTTCGAGTCAAAGAACTCATGGACATACCGCCTCAGTTTATTTTCCTCGCCAAGAGTCATCTGCATTTTTTCGAATGCACCATGCAATTCCTCTACACGCTCCAGGGGACTTTGTTCAAACCCCAGGAGAAACTCCGCTTGGGGCCACGTCAAAACATTCTGTTCCACACCGCTGAACAGATAATAGGCATAGGCCGAGTGCCTCTTGCGCGCAAGGTCTTCAGGGCTTTTTGCAGGCGTTTCCAAAAGGGGGATCACGCGCCGCAAGAACGATCTGGCGTGCGGGGCTTGTTCCACTCCAGGAAGTTCCAGGGGCCAATCCTTTCCGCAGCGGGATCTCAACTCTTCCAGTTCCCTGTCGTTCGGACGGCGGCCATGACTTAGTTCTGTTATGATTGCCAACCGGGCCCTCGCCAATGCGTATTCTTGAATATCGTGTTTGGATTGCAGTACGAGCGAGCAGTTCCCATTTCTTTCCGACACGACATACGCATACCCTTCCAATATGATCGTATGCCGCAACCATCCGGCCCTTTTTCCCTCGGCCGTGGACGTCTGAACTGCCATGCCCGATTTTCGAAAATGCTCAACCACGACATCGTTGAAGATTCTCTGGCCGTACTTGCGCTGGTTATACTCTCCGATTATTTTCGCCAAAAGTATAAAAATCAACTCCTGACGTTCCTCCGGATTTGGGAACTTGGACTTGGGCGCCAAGGCGAAATCATCCGCGGACACGCCGCTTGACCGGCAGGCAGACAACCCCTTGGCGTCCGCCGGCAAACACAACACCATGCTGCAGGCAACGCACACACACAGCACTTTTCGCGCGAAGACGAATAGAGCCTTCATCATGCGCAAACAGCCGCTGAAATTCCTGTGCGGGATTGGAGAAGGCAAGCAATTTCTTCCAGCCGCTCGCGGCTGACTTTGATGATTCCGGGATCTGCCGTACCCCTCTGCACGGTATAGATATGAACGGCGATGGGCGCGATGCGCTTCACGGCATTCATCCAGAAATCAAGGGCCTCCGGCGCCGTGTTATCGACAGAACCCTGGACAAAGAGGCTCTGCAGAGTCACTTTTTTCAACAGCCTCAGACCTTCCACCATCTGATCCCAATCCACCGCGCCGAGGGGATGGTTCAACCGTTGAAACATCCGGGACGTCCCCGCATCCAGTTTCATATAGCGGGAATCCAAGAGAGACAAGGCCTCCCGGATGTCGGCCCGGTGCACCGTGGAGGAATTCGACAGGATCCCCACACCCGCGTTGGGGTAAAACCGGTTTCTCAGATCAAGAACCCCCCGGACAATCGAGCAAAACCCGGGGTGCAGTGTGGGTTCGCCATTACCCGCCAGCGTAAAACAATCCAGCGGAATTTCCTTCTCCTTTAATGCCTGAATTTTTTCCTGGGCTACAGACACGATCTGTGCCGCGGGGATAAAATCCTCATCCCGGATACGATCATGAGACGTCCACCCGTATTGGCAGTACGCGCAATTATAAGAGCACAATTTGTATGTCCATGGAGAGAGATTGATTCCCAGCGATCGTCCCAGCCGCCTCGACGAAACGGGACCATAGACAGCACCATTCTGAAGATCAATGATTTTTTGCGGCGGCACGGTATGGCTCCTCCTTTATCCGGCATCCAGATTTATTATACACCCACGGTCACGTCAAAGTCATTATTGCAGCGGAGCGACGAAGCAATCCCGTTGCCACAACGAGATTGCCCGCCACTGAAACGTCGGCGGACTTGCAGCCGTGTCGTCCGCCATTGAAGCGTTGGCGGACTCCTCGCAATGACTCGGACGTCATCGGCATGCGTCCGC
>CAZGMX010000267.1:0-3403 GCA_964526865.1 uncultured Actinomycetota bacterium
GCTGGAAAAGGTGCGCGGCATTTTAAAGATTGCCCAGCATCGCGTTTCCCTGCAGACCACCAACGGGGACAGCGAAGACAGCCACCTTGGAGATTTTATCGAGGACAAGAGCGTGGAGTCTCCTCCCGATGCCACCAGTTATACTCTCTTGAAGGAACAGATTCACGAGGTGCTCAACACCTTGACGCCCAGGGAGAAAAAAGTTCTCACCCTGCGGTTTGGGATTGGGGACGGGACGCCGCGGACGCTGGAAGAGGTGGGCAAGGAATTCGATGTCACGCGCGAACGTGTCCGGCAAATCGAAGCCAAGGCCCTGCGAAAAATGCGCCACCCCACGCGGAGCCGCAAACTGAAAGGCTTCCTGGACATCGGCGAAAAAGAGATGTGAGAGCTATGGTCATTGCGAGGATTCCGGCGTGCTTCAAGCCGGAATTCGAAGCAATCTCGCAGGCGTGACCGTCATTGTGAGGAGCGGAGCGGCAATCCGGCGCGAAACGTCATCGCGAGTCCCGGCGTGCTTCAAGCCGGGGCGTGGCGATCTCGTCGATCCTGTTCAGCAAACGAGATCAAAACGTCGTCTTCTGAATTTTTAGCGGTGTCTGATATGGTTTGTGCAACGGGCTCAAGGATCTCCGATGAGAAATAGATGGGCGTGGTTTATTTTGATTCTACCGCTGTTGTTTGTCAATCTGCGGTGTGTCTCTTATCCAATCGTCCGGCAGGAAGAAGAGTTCAAGGAATACCGCACCAGAGCGGCGGATCAATGGGAGTTGGCCGTCTCCAGGCTGTGCAAGGGAAGTTCACAAGAGCAGAAATTCAACCGCATTCCCCCCGTCATTTTGTGTCACGACCTGAGGGTGAATGATTTCATCTGGTCGCTGGACAAGGAAAACAGTCTCGCCGGATATCTTGCCGACAAGGGTGTCGATGTCTGGACATTCTCCTTTAGGGGATTCGGCAAGAGCCGGAAAGTGCCGCTGCGGAAGGGTGAGTCCTGGATTTCCCATCTGACGGCAAAAAAAGAAAGCAGTGACGTCCATTTTGAGAACTGGGTAAATTTGGATCTGCCTGCCATCGTGGATTTTGTCCAAAAAGAAACCGGCAAAGACAAAGTGATTTTGATCGGGCACGGGTTTGGCGCCAATGCCTGTGCGGTCTATACGGCCGGTGGCGGCGGAAAAAATGTCGCCCGGCTGGTGGTTCTCGCGCCGATCCTCGTCAATTTTTATCTCTCCGACATCATGGCCAGCGTGGGTATGGAAGAATGCCCGCTGGCCTATCCGGACAATGAGACCCTGCGGCTCAAGGCCGGGGACATCATCCTCAAGGACACCTACACACCCACCGCGGATGTCTATGTGGAACGGCTTTTCTTCAACCGGGACAACATCGACCAGTGGCAGATCTACCGGCTCTATTCCTTTGCGGTGGACGCAACCCCCGCGTCTCTGGCAAAGGAATATCAAGACCTGCTTGCAAAAGGGGTGTTGATGTCCGCTGACGGCAAGATCAATTACAGCGACATGGTAAAAAAAATCACGGTGCCCACGCTGATCATGGCGGGGTGGGCGGACAATTTTGCGCCCGCGGAGGCGTCCTATCATTTCTTCCGCCATCTGGCGGCGAGTGTGAAGGAATATGTGGAACTGAGCAGGTCCAATCTGTACAAAAACGACTACGGCCACTGGGATTTGGTGATCGGCAAGAATTGCCGGAGGGAAGTGTATCCGGCAATTTTGAATTGGATTACCAAGCCCATGGACGGGGAAAAGAAACTCTAGGATGAAGACGATCCGGATTTTTGCGATGATTGTTGCGGCGGTGGTTCTCGCCAGCGGGTGCGCGTGGCGCTACGTCTATCGCGCCCCGCACAATCAGGATGAGGTCCTGTATTGCAAGACTGCGGATGGATGGGACATCGCCGTGCTTCACTACAAGCCCAAGGAAGTTCATCCCGAATATTATCCGCTGTTGCTGTGCCATGGCCTGGGCGACAGCAATTATGTCTGGGACGTCCACAAAGATTACAGTTTTGCGGACTATCTGCGCGACAGGGGCTACGATGTCTGGGTGATGTCCTTTCGCGGTTCGGGCAAGAGCATGAAGCCGGGATTGTTGGGGTTATCCAAGGTGCTGGAATTCAAACTGCCCCAAGAAGAACGGCTCACCTACGACCCGGCAAAGGTGAACTGGAATATCGAAGATTTTGTTGACAAGGATACCCCCGCGGCCATTGCGCTGATCAAGCAAAAAACGGGCCGGGACAAAGTGGTATTCATGGGCCATTCCCTGGGGGCGCTGGTCAATGTTGCGTATCTCGAAAAATACGGGGACACGGATGTCCATGCCTTTGTCGGAGTTGGATTGCCCATCGTCTTTACCCATCCCTTGAACGCGATCTTGCGAGAAGTGGAGAAAAACAAGTGGATTGTCAAGGCGTCGCTGTTTGTGAATCTGAGGGCGGGGGCCCTGTGGGGCGCGCCCGTGGCGGGGCAGTTTGACGCGGAATCCGATGTCCTTTCCTTCAATCGCGAGAATATGACCACCGAGGTGATTGCGAATTACCTGAGCAACGACATTGAAGACATCTCGACCGGCATTGTAGATCAGTATCTGGAGATCATCAGCACGGGCCAGTGTTTTTCAGCGGACAAGAAATATAATTATACAGACCATCTTGACAAGGTGAAGGTCCCCACCCTGCTGGTGGCCGGCAAGGTGGACAACATCGCGACGCCCGTGAATGTCCTCTTTGCATTTGACAAAATCGGGGCGCAGGACAAGACCCTCAAGTTTTTTGGCAAGCAGGACCTGTGTCAGCTGGACTATGGACACACCGATCTGGTGATGGGAAAATACGCGCCGGCGGAAGTCTTTCCATTTGTCTGCGAGTGGCTCAATGATCACGCGGTGACGCCAAAAGAAAAGATGACGGCCGTGTCAGAAGAAGTACAGGAGGCTAAGGACCGCGGGCATCCCATCGCCAAGAATCCGCCGCCGTCCTGGAATTGGGTCATGAGGGAGGATGCTTCCCCGGATGGTGCCCGGGGAGCGGCCAAATAGTAATTGCTTTTTTTTGTAAACATACTTCCATCGGGCCCGTAGCTCAACGGTGGAGCAGAGCACTCATAATGCTTTGGTTCCAGGTTCGAATCCTGGCGGGCCCAAAATCACGGGGATTGGGAATTCTGGCGGTGGTTTGAAATACACATGGGTTCACACGACAAGACAGCCGAGAGAGCGCAGCGAGCGAGGCGATTATAATCCGTGAAGCGGTACATTGCTTGCGAGCCGGGTACCCGCCAAAGCTTTAGTGGCGGGTGGCTAAATCCTGGCGGGCCCAGTGAATTCGGCCTTTGGCCGAATTCACTGAGCAATCGAAAATAGAAAATCGAGAAATACA
>CAZGMX010000268.1:0-3395 GCA_964526865.1 uncultured Actinomycetota bacterium
CGCCGACGATTCAGTGGCGGACAATCTCGTCGTTATTCCATCGAGATCGCCACGTTCCGGCTCAAAACTCGCCGGAACTCGCGACGACGATTTACTCGCCTACCGTGCGTTCGATGACATACTTGTCCACCGACGGCCCAACCGGCACGGGATAGTCGCCGTCCCAGCAGGCCCGGCAAAAATTGTCCGCCGGTTTTCCGGCAGCCCTCGTCATACCCTCCATCGACAGATATCCGAGGCTGTCCACTTTTAAAAATTCCTTGATCTCGTCGATCGTCATCCGGTTGGCGATCAGCTTTTTTTCGTCCGGAAAATCAATCCCGTAATAACACGCACGGCGATGAGGCGCGCATCCAACCCGCATGTGGATTTCCTTGGCGCCCGCCTCGCGGATGCTTTTGACCCGGATGCGGCTGGTGGTGCCGCGCACGATGGAATCGTCCACCACCACAACCCGCTTGCCGCGGATGACGTCCGCCATAGGATTCAACTTGATTTTCACGTTGAAATCGCGCGTGGCCTGGGTAGGCGCCAAAAATGTCCGGCCCACATAGTGATTGCGGATGATACCCATTTCGAAAGGAATTCCGGACTGTTCCGCGTACCCCATCGCCACGGCGTTGCCCGAATCGGGGATGGGAATGACGATGTCCGCTTCCACCGGATGTTCCCTGGCCAGCTCCTTGCCGATGTTCCGCCGCACCGTGTGTACGTTCACCCCGTGAATTTTGGAATCCGGCCGCGAAAAATAGACATACTCAAAAAAACAGACGGACCGGCGGTGATCCGGCACAAACGGCTTGATGGACCGGATTCCTTTCTCCGACACGAACACGATTTCGCCGGGTTCGACCTCGCGGACAAATTCCGCCTCAACCAAATCCAGCGCGCTGGACTCTGAAGAAAGCACCGTCGCATCGCCCAGTCTCCCGATGCACAGGGGCCTGAAACCGTTTGGGTCGCGCACCCCGATCATTTCCTTTTCGGTGAGCAACAACAGAGAATAGGCGCCCTTGATCTCCGCCAGCGTCTGCACCAGCGTCGTCTCCAAATTTCCAAAATTGGGCTTGGCCATCAAATGCAGGATGATTTCACTGTTGATCGTGGTCTGGAAGATGGAGCCGTACGCCTCCAGTTCGTCGTGCAGAATACCCGCGTTGACAAGATTTCCATTGTGCGCGACGGCCAGATGGCCGCGCGAATAATCCACGTGGATGGGTTGAGCATTTTCCAGTTTGCTGGATCCCGTCGTCGAATAGCGCGTGTGCCCGATCGCCCGGTCGCCCTTGAGTTTTTCCAGGTTCACCTCCTTGAACACCTCCGGAACCAGCCCCATCCCCTTGAATGAGCGGATCTCATCGCCGTCGGAAACGGCAATTCCGGCGCTTTCCTGCCCCCGGTGCTGGAGGGCATAGAGTCCCATGTACGTCATCCGTGCCGCGTCTTTATGGCCAAATATTCCAAACAGTCCGCACATGGCTCAGGCCTTCAATTCCTTTTCTATCGAATTTTTCCAGCAATCTTTCAAGCTGGCGACGGCAACCTCCACACAGGGAACTCCCTCCGTGGAAATCCGCAACAACTCGCCGCCCACGGTTCCCAAAACACAGCACTCCACGCCTTCTTTCCGGCACAACTCTTCCAGCCGCGCTAAATTTTCCGGGGCAACACTCACCAGGATACGCGACGGCGCTTCGCCAAACAAAATCCCGTCCAAGCGTTTTCCATGTACGCTGTCCGCCGGCAATTCCACGCTGGCCCCAAGGGACGCACCGCCGTTGGGCCCAAAACAACACTCCGCCAGCGCCACGGCAAATCCGCCCTCGGAAATATCGTGGGCAGAAGCGATCCAGCCCGACCGGATCGCCGACAACAGCGTTTTCTGCAATGCCTTCTCGACGGTCAAATCCACCGGCGGCACAGTACCCTTCTTGAGACCGTGGATGGTTTTCAAATACTGGCTCGCGTCAATGGCGTCCGACCAGGGCCCCAAAAGGAGCACGCGATCCCCGGCGGTCTTAAACCACTGCGTGGTGATATGCGATTCTTTTTCGATCAGACCCACGGTCCCGATGACAGGCGTGGGATCCACCGCGCCCCGCGGATTTTCGTTATAAAAACTGACATTGCCGCCCGTGACGGGAATGTCCAGCACCTTGAGCGCCTCAATCATCCCAAAAACCACCTGCCGGAACTGCCAAAATATCTCCGGCTTCATCGGATTTCCAAAATTCAGGCAGTTGGTGATCCCCAGCGGTTGTGCGCCTGAGCAGACCACATTGCGGCTGGACTCCGCCACCGCGGCCTTGGCGCCCTCAAAGGGATCCAAAAAGCACATCGTGCCATTGCAATCCGTCGACATCGCCACCCAGCGGCCGGCGTCCTTGATGCGCAGGACCGCCGCATCCGATCCGGGCCGCACGACGGTGTTGTCCTGCACCATGTGATCGTACTGCTCCCACACCCAGTGTTTGCTGGCGATGGTGGGATCGGCCAGGAGTTTTTTCAAGACGTCCGCGTTGTCCTTGGGCTGGGAAACCTTGGACTCATCCAAAAAGCGGGCGTCTTTCCACCACGCCGGTTCGCAATACTCCCGTTCGTACAGGGGCCCCTCCTCTGCCAGTGCCTTGGCCGGAATTTCCGCCACCACATTCCCCTTTTCGCGCACACGCATCAGCTTGTCGCCGGTCACCTGCCCGATCTGGACGGCATGCAGGTCCCATTTGTCGAAAATGTCCTGCACCTCTTTTTCCCGCCCTTTGTGAACGATCACCAGCATCCGTTCCTGCGACTCCGAGAGCATGATTTCGTACGGAATCATCCCCGTCTCGCGCTTGGGCACCCGGTCCAGTTCGATCTCGATGCCGGAATCACCGCGGCTGGCCGTCTCGCAGGTGGAACACGTCAGCCCCGCCGCACCCATGTCTTGAATCCCCACCACAGCGCCCGACTTGATCAACTCCAGGCAGGCCTCCAGCAAGAGTTTTTCCATGAACGGATCGCCCACCTGGACCGCGGGCCGGTCCTGATGTGACTCTTCGGTGAGTTCGCGCGACGCGAATGCCGCGCCGCCCAGGCCGTCCCGGCCGGTCGTGGCCCCCAGATAAAACACGGGATTGCCCAGCCCCTTGGCCTTGCCGCGCACCAAATCCTCGTGTCGCGCCACGCCCAGACAGAAGACATTGACCAGCGGATTGGTGTCGTAGGAATCATCAAAACAAACTTCGCCGCCCACCGTCGGGACGCCGATGCAGTTGCCGTAGTGGCTGATTCCGCTCACCACCCCCGTGAATAGATGTTTCACCTGGGGATCTTTCAAACTGCCAAAGCGCCGGGAATCCATGCCCGCGATGGGACGCGCCCCCCTCGTGAAAATATTGCGGATGATGCAGCCC
>CAZGMX010000269.1:0-3374 GCA_964526865.1 uncultured Actinomycetota bacterium
GTGATTCGGAAAACCTGGGCGGCCAGTTCCTGCCAGGCCGCATCTGCGGGTGCGCCCCCGGCAGGTTCCAAATCCTTGATCAGCGCTTCCATGTTGTATCCCAAATGCACAAAATCGGCGTCCAGAAACACGCCGTGGTCAGAACCGCCCAGCGCGGCCGGAACAAGGGGAAGTTCTGTCAGGACGTACCGCCTCCCGGTCTCCCGGAAACACTGCAGGACGGATTGCAGGAGTTCGGCGGCAATGGACGTATCCCGATATTCCGGCCGGACGCTGATAAAATTGAGATATCCGGCGGGCGGGGCGATGTAAAATTCCTGGAGGAAATCCCCGCCGGTCCTCTTGTTTCGCATTTGATCAATGCTGGAAAAAAGCACGGCCGCCAATATCTTTCCTGTCGCCTTCTCCCGAACCACCCGGTTTTGTATCGCCTGGGCAAACTGATCGGGGGCGGCACGATACCGGCGCTCCATCTCGTCGATGAACTGTCCCCACTCAGAACTGCCGGGGCGCGAGGCCCTCATGCAGTCAAAAACCTTGGGCAATGCAGAGGCCTTCACCTTGCCGATATCGTAAGCCGGAGCCTGTTTTGTTTGCGCCGTCTTGGGCCGCAGACGTTTCATCGTGTGCATGGGATGCGTGCGAGATGTCTTATAGCCAAGTTTTCTTAACAAATGATAGGAGGTCTTTGGTTTGCCAAATGTAGGCGGTGTAATGGTTGCAGTGCTGTATGTGCGGCCCAACCTGGAAAAGACCTCCTCGCATTCTTCGATCAATCTTGTGCCGATTTTCCGGCCCTGCTGATCGGGCAGAACCCCTATCATGCCGATATTGCCCGCCGCACCTTCCAGGTGATCGGCGCCGAAAAAATCCTGCATGTACCGAGCGTCGAGGTGTTCCAAGTAGATCACAATCCCAACTCGTTCGCCCGTCCTGGAATCGACCGCCTCACGGAACTGATGCACCGCCAGGACTTCTTTGGGCATGTCATCAAAGGTCGATTTATAATCCCCCATTATGAGCTGCCAGCGCGGATTGTCCTGGTCGCACCGCCGCAAAAAAGAGATGATTTGAGGCATCGCCGCCTCCGGATCTGCAATAGGCCGGGTGATGAATCCTTCCGGATAACGACGTTCCTGGGCAGACGGCGCCACACCGGGGCCTGCCGCCGGCTTTTCTGCGGCCGGTCTTGCCGGGTGCATGGGCTTGGCCACACGGTGCAATTCCGAGACGGCCTTGATTCCATCCTCCTCGCTCAGGACCACGGGGACCAGGATGCTTTCGGCAATGACGATGTCAAATGTCTCGTCGGTAAACGGGAGATTGCACACGTTTCCGTCGATCACGTCCAAACCATTTTGCAGCGCCGCCGCGCGCAGTCTGCCATCCGGCTCCACTCCTTTAAACGTGATCTTTTCCACATCCACGTCCGGACGGCGCATCGCAATCAAGGTTTTGATACGCCTCAACAGAGTCCCAGCCCCCGCCCCAACATCCAAAATGCGGAGGGCCTCGATTTGTTCCCTGCTTTTTCCCCTGAGAAACAATTCGATCTCGCGCAGGACATAGCCGTCCACGAAATCCTTGTTGAGCTGAAATCGCACCCTGTTGACTTCCTGCGGCCGGGGAATCTCCTGCCGGGCACGCTCGGCATACTCTTTGGGATGGTCAATTTGAAGGGCCCATCGTCTCTGACGGGGGGCATTCTTGAGAATCTCCCGTGCCAGACGCTGATCGTCCGGGCTCAGCAGACGGACCCTGGCCGTATACCTGGTCTCATCCAGCGGCACGATGGCCTCCTGCAGCCTCCCATCCACCAGATACACGGGCATGTCTCTTGTTTCGATCTCGCCCTGGGGCCCCGGCGCAAACCGTGGAATGAGAAACGTGTGATCGCCATAACCGTAGGCAATGCACTGGCACAGGGGGATGCGGATAAACATATCTTGTGTTGTCACCGGCAGGCCCTCATAAAAAAATTCCTCGCGAACAACACGCGGATTGCGCTGGGCAATTCTTGAAAGGGCTTCCTGATCCCTGTCCATGGAGGACGGACACGCGCCGATCCACGGCGGATCCTCCGGCGATGCTTTCTTGTACAAGGCAAAAAACTTTCGGGCCAAAAAACCCACGGGCAGGCCCTGAACAACCTCCACGGGTTCGTCTTCCCACACCGTGGATCCGGCGATGGCAAAATCCGCCCCGAACCGTTTTTCTGGCACCGCCATCCGGTCGCGGGGATCCGGCACCATGGTGACACCGTGTTCCCCCAATATCACGAGTCCCGACTCGGGCGCTTCGTACTCGGTTTGGCCGCTGTTGCGGACTTTTTTTAGCAATTCTTCCACTTTCGGCCGGTCCGACGGAAGAAAATCACTCACGCCCATGGCAATCTCCTCCACCCGCACACCGCTCTGAAACGCCATCATGCTCACGTAATAAGCGATGGCCTTTTGTATCTCGTGATACGGCATCCCCGTCAGATCCTCCTGTTCGGTCAATCTCATCGTTAAAAGAGATTCCAATTGATCCCATTCGATCTGAGGCAACACAATCCGCCATTGGGCGTTTTCGACAAATAGATGGCCCAGATTTTCCTGGGCGCGTGGAGACATCATGCCGATGAGATCGTCCAATGCGCCCATTTTACTGTCTGCGCCGCAAAAACTGTGTATCGTCCGCAGCATCTCGACCAGGCGCGTGGAAACGAAACCGTGGTCTTCACTCATCCTGAGACGGGCAGAAGATGGCGCGGGATTGGGAATGCCGGCCCAGGCCGCAAGCATGGAGTCCAACTCCCTGCCGCGCAGTTCCGGATCCTCTTCGCCTGGCCGCACATATCCCTCCACTGTCTCCTTGCGCAGAGCATCCAGCACCTGGGCATTTTGCGCGTGTTCCCTCTCCTTTTCAAAAGACAAGAGAAGAACCGTGCCGCTGTGGGAGCGCACGGCGGGAATGGGTTGTCTCTGCGTCAACCGGTAGCCGAGAAGACTGAAGATGCGATACGTCAGCGCCGGCGTGGTGCCCTCGTCGGCCACGTGGACGGTTCCGCCCACGCGCAGAACGCGGTCGATATGCCCGATCACGTCTGCCAGCCGTTGCGGACTCTCCAGATGAATGTTGCTCAAGACCTGATTGAGAAACAGCGTGTCCATGCTGGAAGAATCAAACGGCAATCCCTCCCGGATATCCGCGCAATGAAAGGCAATGCCGGGTCTGGCCCGGCGTCCTCCCTCAATGGAGGCTTCACAGACGTCCACAACGGAAAGCTCACAGGGGGGCGTTGGAGTTTTTTCCCTGCGCGCCTTGTCGTATTCCGCCAATGTGCTTATCCGATTGACTCCACGCCATACAACTGCTTGTGGGTCGTCGGC
>CAZGMX010000270.1:0-3361 GCA_964526865.1 uncultured Actinomycetota bacterium
CGTTAAATTCAACAGGCCGATCGGTCACAGAAAGTGCGCTTTGGGCTACGGCAAAGATCTTCGTGGTAACGGAAACCCTCAGGCTTGCCGCACTGGCTACAGATCCTTTATTAGCCGTCTGGATCGCCGCCATCACATCAGTGGCGGCCTGCGTGATCTTCCCCGGGATTTCCGTGAATCTTGTCAGGTCAATTCCCGCCACGGCCGTCTCTATCTTCTGCGCGGCGGCAGAGAGTCCGCTGATCCTGGCTTCTTCAATCGTACTCCCAGCTAACAAATTGACAGGATTGACAGAGGTGGGACTTTCTTTGAAACCCGATATATCCAGAGACTGAGGATTAATATTGCTTTTGATGCTGCTGGCAAGTCCTGAATCGGCAATCGCCTGACCGGTCAGAGCCATCCTGCCAAGCACGGCTGTTGTTTCAGCCGCTGCAACACTCGACATGACAGTCGCGGTATTTATCTGTCCGCTGATCAATTCATCGTACTGTGTTTTGGCCGTTCCCACCGCCGTGGTCAACGAAGTGACGACATTACTGCCATCCGCCCCGCTGATCTTATTGGTGTTGGCATCCAGCGCTGACTCCTTGCCGGAAATCCTGTCCAAGAGTTTTTGGTTGCCAAGAGATTCCAAGACTCCATCGTATGTTTTCCGTGCATCCTGAGCCTTCTTCAGGGCATCGGCTTTGAGTGTCGGCGCCGTTGTCAGGGCCGTGTTGAAGTGATTGTTGATTGTCGTGATTGCATCGTTGATCGTGGTCTGTGCCGTCCGCAGGGCCGCAAAACTGGCGGCTGTAGAAATCTGACTAATGGCCGTATTAACCGCCTCCTGATCTGACGTCCGGACAAGGCCACTGTTCAGCGTTTGCACGCCTCTCTGGAAATCCGTAAAGGCCGTAGCGCCGTCCGCGACAAGCCGCTCAATATCCGTGCGCGTACTGCCATTGACCACCAGCATCACTCCCGTCCGCTCCTCCACTCTCTGGCCGCTAACAATATCTGCCGTAATGCGATCCACGACAGATCCTTCCGGCGTCTTTGTGATCTCGGCCAGATTGTCCGCCACTGTGATCGTGGCAACGTATCCATCCTTGCTCAACGCGGCCTGGGCAACGTTGACGGCCGTGGCCTGTGAAACTCCCAAGGCTACCAAGTCCGTCAATGCCCTGCCAATCGTCGTGGAATCTGTCCGGCTGACACTGCTCACCGCCGTATCGGCCGCCTGCAGTCTCTGCCTCATCGTCACCAGGCGTTCTGCCGGCGTCATCTCCGTCAGAGTGCTTTCAATGGCGCTGATGACGTTGGCGGCTCGCAGGATATCTTTGTTTGTGAGGGTCTCGACAAAGGCATCGCGTCCCGTTACATAATTCCCCTGCTCGATCTCCGCCCTGCGCAACGACACTTGTAGAGCTACTGCCGTCTCATGATCCGTAACTTTCTGGTTCAATGTTTCCAGTGCTGCTTCCTGATTTATCACAGTGGTGTTGTAATAACTTTCATCGCCGGAAATTTGCCGGGATAGAAAGTCCGACCGTCCGATCTGTGTCGTCATCTCAGAACTCTGCGCACCCGGATAATTGGCCGTCTTGGTTGTCATCCACTCGGTATTGCTGGCAGATATTCCTCCCAGTGCAACCTTCAGCGTCGTCAACGCGCCATTTGTCGTGTTCACGGCGTCTGCCAAATCACCTGCTATCTGCTCCCTCCACCCGCTCACACGCGAGGCCTCGGCGCTGACATAGCTATCCAGATCAGCAATCGTATTGATCGCCGTCACATCCGTCATCACCTGGTTGTGATTTTCAAAATACACGTCATTGGTCTCGGCAAACGTGTTCATGTCGTCGTTGCTGGCCGTGGACTGCAACGACATCGTATTGACCGCCGACGTGCGCTGTTGATCCAGCAGATCCACGGCTTTTGCCAGAGCCTTCTCATAGACAATCTGTAGATTTCTATCCTGCAGGACCTTCCTGGCGGCCAGGTCATTATCCATCTCTGTCTTGAGATTGTTCTGCGCTGTTTGAACATCACTGTTGAATGGCGTCTGGATTTGATTCGTAATCTGCGCGGTATAGGAAGATCTCTCCGCCGCGGTCAAAGACGTCTGCCCAATCTTTGTTGCGTTGGCCTCCGCGGCAAGTCTCACCGCTTCCTTCTGCGTATCCGCGTAATTCTTGACCGTCGTATTCAGCAGAGTATTGACCGCTGTCCCTTGAGATAACACGGCCGTGGCATTTGCAGACGTCACATCCGTGAGAGCGCTGGCAAGAACCGTGTTCAAAGCACCCAGCGTGGAAGAAGACGCGATCTGACCCGTTGTCGCCGCACCATAGCCATCGAACACTTCCTGGGCAGTGTTCTGTGCCCCAACCACTGCCAGGGCCGTTCCCGCCTTTTCTGTATTGATAAACACGTTCACAGCGCTCAATGCACTCCCTGCGGCCATAGTAACAGCCCCGACGTACAGCGGCGCCAGTTTTAATTCGATGTCCTTCACCAATGCCGCCTTGGCCGTGGCGAGTTTTGTCTGCTCAGTTCCATAGGCAGTGTTCACTTCACCAACCACCGTACTGTTTTCTCTCTGCGCTGCAAGCAACTCCGTATCCATTTCACCCTTAAACGACGTCAGGGCAGTTACCACCGCCCCTGTACTGCCCGCGGGAAGTCCTGCCAACACTGCCGTCAAGTCCGAAACGGCTCCACCATAGTGCGCCACCAATAGATCGGACGCGTCTTTGATCTCACCCGCATCACTGACCTTCGCACTGTTCAGCGCTGTCTCTCGCAGACCTGCGGCGCTGTTCACGCTCGTCCGCGCCGATTCCAGTTCGATAATCGTGGTCATTTCAACCAGCGTCCTGGGCAGTTGGTTCTCCAGCAGGTTCTTTTCATTAACCCTGGCAAGATTTTGCAGTCCTGCTCGCACAGTGCCAATCGGCCCCGCTAATTGCGTGGCTGTGTTTTCCACCGCAACCTGCGTTGCTTCAGCGGTTGACGGCTTTCTATAAGAAAGATTTCCGGCGGTATCTGTCTTGACATACAACCCCGTGTCATAATTTGCCAGATAGACCTGCCGGTTGCTGCCCGTATTTATCAATTCCAGCTTGTTCGTCGCCAAATCGACCCTGGCGCTGACACCCGCCGTGCTCATCGCCTGTTCGATGGCCGTCCTGATCTGCGCATCCGTCAAGTCCGCTGTCCTCATCGCGCCAACAACATCTTTCAGTCCTTCTGGCGTATCTGCACGATTGACACTGCTCACCGCCGCAACAATCATCTCTGTCAATTTCGCCTGCACCGCTGTCGGCAACGCCGCGTCGTACGCATCAATCCTGCTCGGCAGACCACTCAGCTC
>CAZGMX010000271.1:0-505 GCA_964526865.1 uncultured Actinomycetota bacterium
ATGAAGGGGCGGTAAAATTGACGCCGCATTCGGGGCTTTCCCCATTGTATCTGTACCACAACGCCAGTGCCTTTAAGGAATGCAATTATTACTACAAGGATTGTGAGTATCAGGAGGAGGCCGTCCGCGGATTCGACTGTCACGAGGTGTTGTTCAATCCGGGGTATTTTGTCTATAACATCGAAGACGGGGACAATTGCGTGCTGGTAGCGTCCACGGAGTCGTACGAGGAAATCGACACCATGGATCTTCTGCAATCGGAAATCAGCCGCCGTAGCAAGGTTTTGCGGTCCGTCAAACTGGACAAACCCGTGTTGGACGATCTGTTGTTGTCTGCCGATGCCTTCGTGGTGAAGGGTCCCAAGGACCTGAAGGACCTCCCCGTCTACTTCGGGCAGGAGCGCGTGTTGCGAGGTTACGGCGAGTACGATGTGCGTATCGTCGCCGAGATCGTCGAGGCGTGGCAGATGCCACTGGACGACATCGTGTCCGCGGCCGAGTACTA
>CAZGMX010000271.1:515-3325 GCA_964526865.1 uncultured Actinomycetota bacterium
GCAGGATACCACTGGTTCGGGCCGTGGGGGCGGGATTCGCTGGTCTCTCTGCCGGGGCTGACGCTGGTGCCGGGGCGATTGGATGATGCCAAGAAGATCCTGTCGACCATGGCGATGTACTGCTCCGAGGGGATGATGCCCAACCGCTTCAGCGAGGACAAGAATGAGCCGGAGTACATGTCTGTGGACTCCTCCCTCTGGTTTTTTTACGCGGTGAACAAGTTTTTGGCGTGGACCAAGGACATCACTTTTGTGGAGCTGGAACTACTGGGGACGCTGTTGAACATCATCCATTATTACGTCCACGGAACCCGGTTCAATATCCACGCCGACAAGGATGGGCTGATTCACTTTGATTCGTCCGACATCCCTCTGACATGGACGGATGTGAGGATCGGGGGCAAGCCGCTCATCAATCGGAATGGCAAGGTTGTGGAAGTCAACGCGCTCTGGTTCAACGCGCTCAAGACGATGGAAATGATTACCGCGAGCCTGAAGATGAAGGACGAACAGCGCTATTACGCGGGACTCTCGGAAAAGGTTCAGGAGAGTTTCAATGAGGTCTTTTGGAATACCAGGACCAAGTATTTGTATGACAGTGTGGAAAAGGGGCGCAAGGATGAGGCGATCCGGGCCAACGCGGTTTTTGCCATCGGTTTGCCGCACGAACTGTTGACCAAACCAAAGCAAAAGGCCGTCTTGAAGGTGATCGAGGAGGATTTGTTGACACCCTTTGGGCTGAGGACCTTGTCGCCGCGCGATCCGGCTTACATGGGCAACTACCGGGGAGGCGTGATCTCTCGCGACAGTGCCTACCACCAGGGGACGGTGTGGGCATGGCTGATGGGGCCCTATGTCAACGGCCTATTGAACGTCAATGGCCGGTCGAGTGCCAACAAGAAAAAGGTGGAGAAACTGCTGGAACCCCTCTGGGAGCATTTGGGGCAGGCGGGACTTGGAACAATCTCCGAGATCTTTGACGGTGATCCGCCGCACCATCCCCGCGGATGTATTTCCCAGGCCTGGAGTGTCGCGGAAATGCTGCGCGTCTACGTGGAGGAAGTTTTGGAAGAGCAGGAGTTAAAAAAGGAAGACATTGTCCCGCATATCAGCAAGCGATTTTGATAGGCTGCCGGTAATACGGCGAGATTGCCGCGTTCCGGCATGAAACGCGCAGGAACTCGCAATGACGGTTAAAATGTAAAGACCGCGGCGGAGATGACGGTCGCCCACCCTTTTTTGACGATCGCGGACTGCGCGATGCTGGTGGTTCGAACGATTTTGTTGCTGATCCGGTAGACCTCTTTTTTCTCATCCCAGCTTTTGGCTTCGTCGAATTCCAGTCCCAGCGTGGAGGCAAGCATGGCGGCGGCCAGATCTTCCGCGTAGTCGCCGGCAAATTTTTCGGTCTGCCCATAGGCGTGATGTTCACTCAGATACCCGTACATGTTCCGGTCGGACGGAATCGCGCAGCCGATGGAGGCGGCGATCAAGCGATAGGGTTCATTGGAACGGCACTGGCTGACGACGCAAAAAGTGATTTGCCCCGGTACGATTTGCTGGAGGCCCTTGGTACGGGAGATGATCTTTCCGGCCGGCGGAAGAATGCTGGAAACCGTCACGATGTTGCATTTTTCGATGCCGGCGTCCCGCAGGGCCAGTTCGAAGGACCGCAGTTCTTCCTTGTGAAATCCCACTCCCTTGGTGAAGAAAATATTTCTGGGAACAAGTGGATGGTGGATCATGATGGTTTATCCTTTCCGTGGTTTTTTTCTCCGTGTTTTTCCGCGATGTATCCCATGATGCGGTAGGCCAGTTTCGCGGCCAGAAAATCCGGCGCGATATTCCCCGGCTGGGGACAAAGTTCGTTGATGTCAAAGCCGATGACGTTGCATTGGCGCACAGCCTGCCGCAGGATGGCCGTGGCTTCGTGCCAGTCCAGGCCCCCGGGTTCCGGAGTTCCCGTGGACGGCATGATGGCCGGGTCCAGGGCGTCCACATCAAAAGAGATGTAGCAGTTGCCGGACAACCCCCTGCAGATCTCCTCGGGGGTGATGCGCTTTTTTCGCATGGTGTGGGCGAAAAAGGTTTTCAGCCCCCCGGGTTTGGAAGACAAAAATTCGTGTTCTTCGGCGCTGAGGCTGCGAATTCCAACCTGCGTGACAGGGGCCATTTCCAGGAGCCGGCGCGCCACGCAAGCGTGATTGAGCGGTGTTCCGCGGTAGCTGTCGCGCAGATCGCAGTGGGCGTCGAATTGCAGGACGTGCAGTTCTCCAAAGTGTTCTTTTGCCGCTTTGACGGCGCCGACGGAAATGCTGTGTTCGCCCCCCAGCATCACGGGGATTTTTCCTTTTGTCAGCAGTTTGCTCCAGGCGTTGCGGATCCGGTCCGCGGTCTTGTGCGGTGCGCATGCGGCAGTGTCCAGGAGGGGATGGGTGTAAATGCCGTGGCGGTATGTTTCGCGCTGAAGTTCTTCGTCAAATCCCTCCAGGTGTGTGGATGCCTTTAAAATCGCCAGGGGGCCATGGCGGCTGCCCTTTTTGTAGGTGGCCGTGAGATCATAAGGAACGCACAGGACGGCAAACAGCGAGCGGTCAAGAGAGGAATGCTCTTTGTCCAATCCTCCAAATTTTATGGTCGTCATCGGGAATCTCCGGCGCAAAAAACAAAACGGAACCGATTTATAAAACACCCGGCAAACAAAGTCAAATAAATACTCGCAGGAAAGGACCTTCGAGGCCCGACAAATATCTCCGGTTGTGCTTATCCGATTGACTCCACTTACCACTACGTGTAGTGTTTATAGTGAT
>CAZGMX010000272.1:0-3324 GCA_964526865.1 uncultured Actinomycetota bacterium
ATATCAGCCCCCTACAATCCCAGTATGACGAATCCGGAGTATTTCCTCCTCAAAGCCGTCGTCGGCATCGCCGGGCCATCCGCCGAGGAGAGACTCCACATCCATTACCGGCATCACATTCTGTGCCTGCGCCAGCTCCTCCAATGACGGCGACTCCCAGAAACTGCGGGAGATCGGTGTTCCCTGAGGCAGCAAATCGATGGCTTCGTTTTCCTTGTCCTCCAGACGCTCTATATCATGAATCTTAATGCTCGCGATTTTGCCGGTAGCGGAATCTTCTTTGGCCTCGCCAACAATACGGACAAAATGCAGAATATCCTCCAGAACCTCGTCTTTCTGCGCCTCGTCGAAGAGACAGAGCACCGGCTCCCCTGCCGCAGGATGAACCCGGCAGCGCGTGCCGTGCTCCTTGAAGTCCGCCATGAGAAGCCGTCCCTCGATTGTGCGGATATTGGTCTGCGGCCCTTTGATGCGTTCCTGAATCCACGTGCAACCCTCCGGTGTGAAGCGTGTCGCGAGCGCTTGCTCCCGGTGGTTCAGTGTGAATGCGATCTCTTTTACACCCTGGCTGAAAAGAACTCCGGCATCGCGCCATGCCAGCAGAACCCCGGCGTCGCAGCCGGGCGGCAGCGAATCGCCGGGGCGCTGAATCTCATTCAGGCCGGAAATGGCCTTTTCCAGAATTTCATGGCCGAAATCCATGCCCGGCAAGGCCGTCTGGCCTCTGCGCCGCTCGAATCCCAGCACCGCTGCCGGGCTGCCATGGGTGAGCAGCACCAGGTCCAATGCCAGTTCATCCTTGATATTGCCGGGCTGCCGCCCACGGCGCACGCTTTCGGTTTCGCCCTGCAGCACCCGGCCTGTTCTCTGAAGCGCCTTGTTCATGTTGGTGAGAAAGCGCAAGAGGTGGGAGACCGGGATTTTCCCCGAACCGACCGCCTCGCCGTCGAAACGTATCTTCAATAAAGGTTCATAGTCATTCATACTTGGACCTCCTTTTTACAATTCTCCTTGAAAAGCCTGGTCCAGCAGGGCGGGCATGAGGGCTTCGAGGGAGGCCGCCGTTGCTAGTGGATAATTTTTGCTCGCTGGATACGCCGGAGAAGCTCGCCGAACTCACGTTGCCGGTCGATGGGTGGGAGCGGCACCTCGATGGCTTCCAATTTTTTCAGTCCGAGCGTGCGGTTGCGGTCTGTGGCGCCGGGTGGCATTGAGTCGCACCAAGTCATCAGCTTGATAATGTGTTATTGCCACCCAATCAGGCCTCTCATAACGCGTAAAAAATAAATTTTCAAGAGGTTATCTCTTGCGGCCCCCCTTGCACCTTGCGCTGCCTTTGCGCTTACGCCCTTTCCCCCATCTTAAAACGATCGACTGGGTGTAATCAAGATTGTTTGTTGTGATAAAAAACCTTCGCGTTTCTTTGCGTTCTCTGCGGTTAATAAATTCCAACCGCCCGCTACGCTCAAGAGCGCAAAGGAACGCTAAGAAAAACATATCGGAATCTCATCAATCTCTATCTACAAGATTGTGCTCATTCACAGAAAAAACTAAAATTAAACTGGGCCTCAAAATAATTCTGTGCAAGCAACCTTTCACCGGTACGGGTGCAAAAAGCCGCACAGCTCATGGAAATGGGGACCGCCGGCCTATCATTGAGGGCATTCCCACTCTGCTACTTCAGCTCCCTGATGAAAAAAGACGCTGGTACTCCTTCGGGCGTAGGCCGGTATAGCGCTGGAAGATCCTGCGGAAGGAGCTGATGTCTTCATATCCCACGCGATGGGTGACTTCTTCGAAGGTTGAATACGGTTTTTCCAATAGGGCTTTCGCCGCATTGATCCGCACCTTTTGGAGATAGGCGAGGGGAGAATCTCCCGTCGTATGTTTGAAGCGTCGTTCAAATGTCCGCTGGCCCATGCCGAAGCGTGCGGCAAGCGCGGATATGGAGATTGCCTTCACATAATTCTCCTCGATCCATCCTTGAACAGCCAAGATATCCTGCTGGTTGTGGCTTTTCAGCAAACTCAAAGACGCATAGGGGGCCTGGCTCACGCGACCAAAGTCCTGAACCATGGCCTTGGCACATTGAACGGCGACCTCCCGGCTGCTCAACTTTTCCACGAGATAAAAGGACAAATCATTGAATGCGTTTGAACCGCCGGAACAATAGAGATCGCCCTCATCCGTTATCAGGGAATCAGGGCGGAGAAGGACAAGCGGATACCTCTGCCGGAATTGATCGATAACACCCCAGTGGGTCGTGGCGGTTTTTCCGTTCAAGAGTCCGGTTTCCGCAAGGATAAACGCCCCTGTACAGACGGCGGCGATCTGCGTCCCGGACTGGTATTGCTGCTTCAGCCAGTCGATGACGCTCTTGTTCCGCTCAAGCCACTTCGGCGCGTTGTCTGTAATTGCGCTGATCATGATCAGATCCGTGTTCCGGACATCATGCATGCTGCAATGGGGCGCGACCGGAAGTCGATTGAAACACTTGACCGCCTTGCCGTCCGGTGAGGCAATGGTAACCTCAAAGCAGGGCGACGGCTGTTCGCCGCGAATCACTTCCCAGAGCACCCCTGCAAAAACAAACACATCCATGGGGCCGGTAATGCTGGACGCTTGCGCACTGCTCAATGCGAGAATGGTGATTTTTTTCATGTCAGTCTCCCCGGGATGTCGATTGTCACCTCTTTTTTGTCGATTATGCCACTTACGTTTTTCCAGGGCAAGGGATACGATGACAACCATAATAGCTGACGGATTTTCACCATGCCAGAAAAGGAGAATTAAAGATGAATGAACAACTTTGGGAAATAGTACAAGCTCAGTTGGGATACAATGATGAGGAAATGGCGTTGTTCCGCAACAATCCGAAAACCGAAGGAATCGTTTCCAAGATACCAAGGCTGATGAACATGAAATTTGTTTTCGAGGTCGCACGATCCCATGGATGCGGCGCCCAGCATAAGAAGGGCGACAAATTGTATTTCGACGGATTCGGCTGCCTGATCCCAGAACGAAGTCCGAAAAGGATCTGCGCTTTTGCGGTAAACAGCATTTCTCAGTTGATCTGGACTGCCCAGGAGCTTGTTTATGCGGATGTGGATCCGAATACAATGCGTTTGAACAAGGTTTGCTGTATTGATGTGGGCGTTAAGTGCGGCGGTTTGGGGAATGTCGTATTTGAATTTAATGCCGAATCGTTGAGTAGTCACACCGATTCCTGATACAGCTTTAAATACTTTTTCACCGTCCGGCTGTCGAGTTGGGCCTGGCGTGCGACTTCTTCGTAATTCCCATGGCGTTGGTAAAGAAAATGAC
>CAZGMX010000273.1:0-3323 GCA_964526865.1 uncultured Actinomycetota bacterium
GATTGAGCGGGTGGTGTATAAGACCCCACTGAATGCGCTCAATAAATTCATCATGAGAGATCCCGAGCTCATGCGCGATGATCAGCTTGCGGGCATCACCTACGAGCATCCCAATGATCCCAAGCACGAAATGTATTTGATGGCAACTCATCTGCTCTTAAGCCGGGCAAAAAAACATGCGGAGAAGGGGAACTATGCGGCCGCCATAGAAATATTCGGCGGCATCATGGTTCGGAGGGCAGAAATGAAGGATGTGAGGGATGAGACGCAAAATAGTATTTCTAAAATCTTGGGCTCATTATCGGACCTTAAGCGCAATGTCGGTTCATCTGTATGTAATAAATTATTTGAGCATCTTAGTTTTGCCAATATTGTCACCGGCAAAATTGACTGGTCAAAACTGGAACAAGATATTACAGCAATGAGTTGGACGGATAAAAAAGTTCAAAAGGTTATCGCCGAAGCGAAAGCAATATCAGCTAAAGAGAAGAAGCCGATTACTGCGTCGTTATGGGTTGGCTCAGGAAT
This sequence comes from uncultured Actinomycetota bacterium, assembly GCA_964526865.1. Lineage (GTDB taxonomy): Bacteria > Auribacterota > Ancaeobacteria > Ancaeobacterales > CAZGMX01 > CAZGMX01. Next base: position 529 of record CAZGMX010000273.1, read on the forward strand.
TACATTGGCTGCGCTGGGTATTGCCACTGTTTCCGTTCCGGGGGCATGGTTTTTTGCCCTTTTCGCAACGTATCTCACATCGTGTAAATCTATACAGAACCAGCCGATAAACGAGCGCGAACCGGCAGTGGTTTCATCCGTGGGAAATTTGGCTTTAGTCAGCGGGGCCATGATACTGGGCTCGAATCTTGCGGCGTTGGTGACCCCTTTTCTTAGCACGCCGCTGATATATTTGGTTTTTGGATTTGCAAAGCAATACGAGCGATACGGCGGCATGGCGATTGCGTATCTGGTGTCGAAAGTGGGCATCCTCGGCGATGTCGTAACAGTGAAACTCGGCGACGTGATCATGTTGGACGCCCGGATCCTTGCCGAGGGGCGAATCAAGAATATATTGATTACAAGAGATTACACCGACGATCCCGACTTTCTCGCAATGCTCCCCGGTCTGCGCGAGTCGCTTCCGGGCGTAAATTTTATCCGTGAAGACGGCCTGCCGGTTGTTTACTCTCAAGCGCTGGTTCCTGCCATGAGTGGAGTTCCTTCCACCGGCATTATTCCGGCGCTGCAAAATCTCTTCGGCGATTTTGGCAAAAAAATGCTTTATCGGGCGGGGTTGGGGCCGCTGTTGGAAGAAGGAATATTTCGGGCCTTATTGCCCACGCTGGGCGCGTGGGGTTTGAGCGCCATTGGCGTTCCAGCGTTTGCAGTCCCCCTGGCCATTGTTGCCTGCGGCACTGCTTTTGTGTCTCTGCATCCAAAAGGGGAACGGGGGATCGCCATCGGTTTGGCTGTTATTAATGGGTTGTTGTTATGGAGTTTCGGTCCTTCACTGCCGTTGCTTGCGGCCGCGGTTGCCATCCACTCCGCCGTCAATTACAGACAAATCTCAATGGAGGAAAAAAGAACCAGCGGATATATCTCCGATCTGCTATACGGCGCCGATCGTGCCGTCCGTGAGCGTGCGGCCGCAAATCTGGATAAGATCGGCTGGAATCCCTCCACTGCCACGATCAATGAACGGGTAAGCTATTATTTTGAGAAAAAGGACTGGCAACAACTGGCGGTTATCGGTGAACCGGCCATTGAATTTATTGAAAATAAATTATTCTTTGATGAGTCCGCGCGTGATGTTGCGGCGGGGGCGTTGAAAAAAATGAATTGGAGACCTCAAACAGAGGATCACGTGCGCAGGTTGTTTCATGCGAATAGCTGGAAGATGTTTTATGAGAGTGAAAGCCAGCAACTGGACTTCTGGCTTGGTTTATTGAGTTATGGATATGGGGCCGGCCGGCAGGCCGCGATCGATGCGATTGGCGAAAGACAGTGGCAAGGAACCAAAGAGGAAGAACGGGTAATCGCTTCGCTTGGTCAGGCAATGCTCCACGACACCGACGGCGATGTTCGAGCGGCTGCCGCGAAGATTCTCGCAACACGGCAAGATCCCGGAATGAAAGTGAAGGCCCTGTTTGTCGAGGCGGCGGCGAATCCGGATATTGATGTTCGCAGGATTGCCATCGAATCGATTCTTGTCTCCAGGAACAGTGCCTTTGCCGATGCATCAAGATCCGATCTCAAAGCTATTGTGGAAGAATTATGTGCTTTTCGTGACGCAGGCATGTCTAAAGCCACAGTGGAGTTTCTTTCCAGGTTGAATCCAGGAATATGGACCGATCTCTCTTGTCGCGCCGATCTGAAAGAATTTATCTCGCAACTGAAATGGCGCGACGTTCGAAGTATGGAATTCCTGTTTGGGATCGGAGATTTGCTGGGCCAGTTAGAACCGCCACAGATAACGTACTATCTAAAGGCAAGGTTCTATGTCCACGATCAAGCGGAGAGATTGTTTGCCAGGATCAATGAAATGGAGAACAAGCATCTCGGAAAGGCACTGCTTCAATCGGTGTGTCTTTCCGGAAGAGATTTTGACGGCAGTTACGTTGTGAGTGATTCTGGTTTTCGTCAAGGGCTCAATTTGTATGACGAAATTGCCAACCGGTCACAATGGAGCGACCAGCAATATTCTACCGTTATGAATGCCTTGTTGTCCCAAGAGGGGTGGCGGGCAAAAAACGCCCTGGCATTCTTGTCCAGCTTGAAAAATCCACATGCAGGTCAGTTTGGTTCGTTGGACATCTCCACCGTTTCGTTGTTGATTGATACCGGCATGGCGGATCTTTGCTCTATGGATGATTCCAGTACCTTCATAGAGTCCTATGTTTTTCTCGCAAGGCAGCCGGAGGTTCTTGAAATTGTCAATAGGGAAAGAGCGAATCTCTCCAATGTGTCTCCCTCGCTGAGGGGGAAGCTGAGCGATTTTTTACTGCAATACGAAGGCGATTTGGACGTTGCAGTCGATTGTCTAAATAGTTTTGTCGGATTTTACAAGTATTTTGAAAAGGCACGGGACAAAGATGCTCTTGGCTTGCCGGATGCGGCGCGAGGAACGGAAGGCGCCCGGAAGGGGGACGAATTATGGGTTCTCTCCTTTATTGCAACACAGCTCTTGCTGCGTGAAACCAAAGAGACCCGCGGGGATGTCTTGGCTCAAATACAGTCCACGATGGAGACAACCGTGCTTGTGCCGGGTATCAACCAGGAAATATCGTTTTTTAACCTGCTCGGTGCGTTGAATGGGTTGGAGCCGGTTGATCGAAAATGGGTCGATAAAATTCCGTCCGGCGAAAAAAATGCTTACAGAGGAAGGGCACAACAGGAATTTCATCATTATGTCCCCCGGTTGTTGGCCGTGGTGGTCGGAGGCAAGTGGGAAAAGGAAGAAATGGAGAAACTAA